>JAEWSD010000157.1 GCA_023398615.1 Bacillota bacterium | reverse complement strand
CATATTCCTTCTTGTAAAAATGCAGCAGGATATCGAATTTATCCTGGACTGTTAATTTTACTCCGTTGTCAAACGGTATGATCTGATCGATATTTTGCTCGTTTATACGGTATTTCAGCTGGATCAGATCCTTTATGTATTCCTTAATATACTCTTTCGCTCCGATATCACCGTAATTACAGGTCCTTAAAGCCTTCCTCAATTTTGTTTTTCTTTTCTCATGCTTTATCGCATCATTCTTATTTAAATTGAGATCGGCAGCACTGGAATTCAGAAGCTGATTAAAGGTTTCCTTAATACCGTTCCGTAAATAATTGATACTAAGTCCGTCTTCCGCCATTTTGTCCGTTTCGGTAATTTCCTTTTTGAATACATAGTAGAAGGATATCGCCAGAAAAAGAAGGATTATCGTAATCATTACTATATTAATTATATAATTCATCTAACTCCGATCTGCTCTCAGTCCTGCGCATTTCATGATTTTTATGACCGCCCTTTTTACCTCGGATATAAAGTATGCGTTGCTTTCCTCCTTATCACATTCCAGGTTCCTTAAAAGGAAAGATATTACCTGCCCGTCGGACTGCGCATCCATATATTCGGTATTATAGGGAATTATCGCAGTATGCCTGCTATTAAGCCAGCGATATGTTTTTCTGATATTCTTGAGATTATACTTCGAATTGTTATCATAGTTCCCCAGCAGATAGAATATCTTCCTGTGGTCAAACTGATAGTTCGCTGCATAATCCTCTATTATGCTTTTATTCTGACTGAGATTTACGATAATCAGATCGGCATTCTGTAATATCTTCATTGTCAACTCATTTTTTCCGGAATTGGTATCGATAAAAACAATATCATAATAATTCACAGCTGCCTGGAGTATCCCGGTAATCGTCCTGCTCATATCGGATTCATAGATGTCCCTGTTATTCTTTGCGGTGCCGGGTAACAGGTTCAATCTTCTGTTCAGTAATGAAATGGAACAGTTTTCAATGATCTCATCGTCTAAAGGAGATGACTTAATTCCGCGGGCTAGTGCATCAATCCCTATGTCCAGAAAATATTCCTTTGCAATGGAATTTGAAGTGGATACCAGGGGCGCTTCCAGATTATTCAGATTGAAATGGGTTTGTGTCACCATATTCCTGGACTTAAACTGCAGGGTGCTCATTACCGCTATCGCTAACAGATTGCTGGTCGTCCCCGTCTGTCCGTGCATATTGCTCCAAAATGCAATTTTCACAATTATTTCCCCCTTTCTGCTTTTCGAAAAGCATGACTGATTTCCTTCTCACCCAGATTACGGGACGCTTGCTTTACGATATCCCTTAACAAATATCTGGCAGGTTCGGATAATTTCGAGAACCCGAATATATAATTATACTGGCTTTGTATCCTGCATTTTAAATCCACGGCATCCTGATAGAGGATATAAACCCTACTCCTGTCAAAGCCGGAATCCAATTGTTCCAGGACATATTCAGGTTTTATCTTGCATTGAATGACATCTTTAATCACCAGAAAACTGTCCGTATTTTTTATGTATTTCCGATTCTTTATTCTGTTTATGTTATGAAGCTGCAGATCCGTCACATAGTACAGGACGGTGCACATAGCCGCCATATTGTCCCGGACCTTAGACCCCATATCGATTAATACCGCATCGTAATCTTCCAGAATATCCGGTTCAAAATATTGGCCCCGAATGAAATCAACACCCCTGTAATCGACCGGGGAAGAACTCTCCCTCAGGGAATCCGGAACCGGTATACAGTGATATAATGCCTGCGATTCCGAACAGTCTGCCAGCAAAACCTTCTTCCCCATATGGAATAATATTCGGGACAAGTACAAAATTAAATCATATTTATCAATACCTGCAAAACCTATCACATTATCCGCCATATTCTACCTGTCCCTCCTTATCCTGCGGTCTCTCCCTGTACAGTGGCTTCGTATCTTCCTGTGTTTCTTCATTCATAAAATAATCCTCTGCGGGCACGTTCCCCTCCGCAGCCGATATCCCCTCCGCAGCTTTTCCGGGCGGTTCCTGTGCCAGACGTCCTTCCAATTCCCTGCGCAGCTGCTTATTCAACTCCCCGGAAGCATACTCTACGATATTCTCATCCTGCTCCATTAATATCAGGCTTGCAAGGCTGGGCCGGTAGGTTACCACGGACGCCTTCTGCAGATTCGGTTCGATATATTTTGCGGTATAAAGCTTTGTACCGGTATAGAGATAAGCATCCACAATGGCCCCGGAAAGATTCAGTATTTCCTCTTCCGTCAGCCAAAGAAAACAATTATCCTTCTCCTCAGACAGGTTTTTAATGCTTTTCTTACTAAGTACAATATAATCTTCCCCATTGGGGAACCGGATACGTATGTCGGAGTAATCATTCTCCTTCATGTTGCTGTTAATCAGAAAGGAGTTGCATTCAAGCTCCCGCAGATGACTGTCCACCTTATTTGGCGTCAGCATTCCTTTCAATATCTGCGTTCCTTTTGAAATATCTATTAAGGCAACCATTCCGATATTTTCATCGGTCATATAGTAATCCTGTGCCTGGTTTGAATATGTCTGAAAATAATGTAAATCTTCCTTCTTGATTCTGCTGCCTGCCGGAATATCGGCTTTTGCTTCATAAACATATACTTTGTCAGTCTTAAGCTGCTCGGAAAGAAATTGAATTTCTTTTCGATACTTCCTTTCTACATGGCCGACGGCGGCTATAAAAACGGCGGTGAATGCCCCCCCAATAATAATGACGCTTATAAGGGAAACTACAATATATTGCTTTGTTGTCCTTTTCAGCCTTCTTCTCACCGGCATGCCTCCTTTTGCCTGATCGTATCAATATTGCTCATAATCATACAAACAGCTTTCTTTACTTCTTTTACAAAAGGATAATTGGGATTTGATCTTTTACATGTGTAATTACGTGAAAGGAATTCAACTATAGTCCCCTGAGAAACCGCTTCCTGGTATTCTACATTATACGGAATGGTTGCGATTGAATTTTTATCGATCAGGTTTGCTTTGGAAATACGATTGATATTTAATACGGATTCCTTATGATAACTGCTTATCAGAAAAACACATTTTGATAGTATAGAAGAGTAATTCTCAAAGAAATGTTGTATGTCGGCTGCGTTTTGAACAAGATTTACAACTACTAAATCAACGGCATCCAGTATGACCTTCGAGCTTAAATTGTTCCTGTTGGTAGTATCGATATAAGTTATATCCGCAAAGGTCTCAAGGACATCAAGTATATGGTTTATGTTGCCGTACAGATCATACTCGTAGGTATAGCTGTTCGTAAGGAAGCTTGGCGGAATATAATACAAACTGTTTCTTAAAATCTCAACGGATGCTTCTTCAATCAATCCTGGTGTATTTTCCGCCCGGATCGGAGTTCTCGGATTGGAAAGCTGATTCAGGATATAATTCATCCCGATATGCTTTAAATGGAAATCGGCCTCCTTCCTGAGATGATAACCGGTCAGATTATACATCAGGACATTTTCTAACTTATTCTTCTGATTGTGATTTTCTATGAGTATCGATTTATAGGGATACTCCATAGCAGATGCAATGCTAATGCAGGCAAGGTTGCTCGTGACACCGTTTTTTTCTCCCGCATTGCTCCAAAATGCAACTTTCAATTTACTACCTCCTTGTTTTTAATATTAACATAGATGATAAACTATAGTCCAATGGCATAGCCCACCTCGCGGTACTATAGACTGAACTGTAACCACCTCGCTTTCATTATAAAATATTAGGGATGTTCAAAGTTGAATCACTAAGACGTTGTAAGATTTTAGATATTTTAGACGATTTAATCATAAACGATTTTACTTTATTTGTAAAGCTTTTTTTACGCTAGTTATTTGTATTTTCCTTTTTTTAACAAGCAGTCTTGTCTCCAATTTGTTGCTTTTAAAAGGTCCCATTACAAAAGAACCGTAACTGTAAAACAACCGCGGTAAACCAGCGGCAGAGTTACAAAACAGAATCTCAGGCATGAGACCGATAAATAATATGTTACTATTCAGCCTAACGGCTTCATAGCAACAATTGATGCACAGAAAGGCTGCTTTGCAGCCTTTCGCACACACAAGTCCCGGGTTTTCTGTGACTTTCGCTTCGCTTCACTCACAAAAAACACCTTGCGGTACCATAGGCTGAACTGTAACAATAATATCATATATCCTTTTCTTCCGGTATTGTAATCTGAAATTAAAACAGGATTTCAGATTTCTTCTTCAGTAATTTTCCGCCGCTGACAATCATCAGAATCCCGCCGGTTGTCCCAACGACTATAAACAGGATTCCCATAACTAAATTGCCAACACCTACCGATTTCATTGTCGCATAAATTTTCTCGCTCATAATGCTCCCATCTGCCCGCATTAAGGGACTTTATTGTTCCGCACCATATTGTTTATAGTACTCGTCAATTGCTTTCTTGATTAAATCATCAATGACTATATTTCCATTATAAGGCTTGTTGTATAAATGTTCAACTACTTCTTCCATTGTAACGATAGCCGTAGCCTTTAATCCGTAATTCTCTTCTATCTCGGATAATGCGCTTTTCTTTCCCTGGCCTCTTTCCATGCGGTCAACCGATACGACAAGACCAAGCACATTTACATTGCCCTGTGCCTTTAGAATCGGCATGGTTTCTCCGATTGAGGTTCCCGCTGTGGTAACATCCTCTATAATGATAATCCTGTCACCGTCCTTAATCGGACTGCCAAGAAGAATTCCCTTATCACCATGATCCTTTATCTCCTTGCGGTTTGAACAGTAACGGATCTCCTCACCATAGAATTCACTGATCGCCATCGCTGCCGCAACGCTTAATGGAATACCCTTATAGGCCGGTCCGAACAATACGTCAAAATCCATTCCGAAGCATTCCTTAATAGCCCTTGCATAGTATTCCCCGAGCCTGCGAAGCTGTGAACCCGTCCTGTAAAATCCGGCATTAATGAAGAACGGGGTTTTTCTTCCGCTTTTTGTTGTAAAATCTCCGAATCTCAACACACCGCAATCCACCATAAATTCAATAAAATCCTGCTTATACTTTTGCATAGTTTCCTCTTTCCTGCATATCACAAGCTTGCTTGCAATACTGCTATTTTACACACCCTATCAGTTCATTGATATCTTCCACATGATATTTTCTCATATAGTTTTCCATTCCTTTGAGCACATCAATCGTTGCCATAGGATTGATAAAATTAGCGGTTCCTACCGCTACCGCCGAAGCGCCTGCCATGATAAACTCCAGCGCGTCTTCTCCGGTCATTATTCCGCCCATACCGATAATAGGAAGCTTTACCGCATTTGCCGCCTGGTATACCATCCGAACGGCAACCGGCTTAACCGCCGGGCCGGATAACCCACCTGTCTTATTTGCCAGTAAAAACGCACGTTTATGAACATCTATCTTCATCCCGGTCAGCGTATTAATCAGGGAAATCGCATCCGCACCCCCTGCCTCTGCCGCTTTTGCCGTTTCGGTAATATCGGTTACATTCGGGCTGAGCTTCATGATGACCGGCTGCTTTGCGCGCTTTTTCACTTCCTTTGTGATCTTCTCTACCGCACTGCTGTTTTGTCCGAAAGCAATACCGCCTTCCTTTACATTTGGACAGGAGATGTTAATCTCTAACATATCCACTTCTGTGTCCGCTAAACGCTCCACTACTTCACAGTAATCTTCCGTTGTTTTTCCGCAGACATTTACAATGATTCTGGTATCATACTGTCTAAGGAACGGAAGATCCCTCTTAATAAATACATCAATACCGGGGTTCTGGAGCCCTATCGCATTCAGCATGCCGCCGTAGGTCTCCGCCACACGCGGCGTATCATTGCCGGTCCAGGGTACATTGGATACACCCTTGGATGTTACGGCCCCTATTTGATTCAAATTGACAAATTCACTGTATTCCATTCCGGAACCAAAAGTACCGGAGGCGGTGGTTACCGGATTCTTCCATTCTATGCCGGCTATCTTGACCTTTGTATTCATCTTAATACCCGCACCTTTCAATTTTTTGATGACCTATTCAAAAAATTGAATAGGTCTGAATAAAACGGTTGAAAGTGTTTTTCTTTCAACCTAGCCTCTCTCCTAAATAATCAGGTATGAAGATGATCTGTTTTTCACACTTCTATAGCTCAATATCTTCCGCATAGAATACCGGACCATCCTTGCAGACTCTTTTGTTATATACATTTGTATGAGGATCCTTCTCCTTTGATTTGCATACACAGCCTAAACAGGCACCGATTCCGCAGGCCATTCTCTCTTCCAGGGACAGCTGTGCTTTTATACCCTGCTCCGATGCGTAAGCCTTTACTCCGCGCAGCATTGGCGCAGGCCCGCAAGCAAAAAGGATGTCCGCTTCCAGACGGTTTGCCTTGATGGCATCCATCACATTACCCTTCGTGCCAAGGCTTCCGTCCTCGGTCGAAACATATACCTGCCCGTATTTCTCGAACTCTTCCTTTAAAAAAGCCACATCCCGATATCCCAATACGATCTGCTTCTCACAGGTCAATTGTTTCGCCAGTTCAAGCATCGGCGGAATCCCGATTCCTCCCCCGATCAGTATAGCTTTCTTCCCCTCCGGGGTAAAGCCGTTGCCCAAAGGTCCCATTACCTCAACGGTATCATTCACTTGCAGATGTGAGAATTCTTCCGTCCCGCCTCCAGCCACACGGAATACAAGCCGAAGCATGCCTTCCGTTTTGTTAACCTCACATATGCTGATCGGCCTGGGAAGCAATCTGCTTTTATTACCGCAATACAGAGATACGAACTGTCCCGGCCCGGAAGCTGCTGCAATCTCTTCCTCCCTGATCCACATGCTATAGATATCCTCCGCCAGCTTTCTCATTCCGGTAACCGGCGCCGTCTTTTTGTAGATTTCTGCCATAGCTTTATCTCCCGTTCCTACTTATCTCCTGTTCCTTTACAGATCGATTCCCTTATAGGAATTGAAACAGGTTTTTAATCTTACTTATTATAAACGATAAAAAATGGTTACACAAGCCCAATCTCATTTTTTTAATTGAACTTTCTTACTATTCAGTTACTGTTAACAGCCTGTATATGCGACGTGTTTTTTGTGAGTGCAGCAAAGCGAAAGTCACAGAAAACCGGAGAATTGTCGCACCAAAACGCCGTCTTTGCGTTTTGTGTGCATCGCGAAGCGTGTTAATGTTCACATCCCTGCTGTTTTTGGCAGGGGTGTAAACATTAACTTATTCCTTGATACAGACATAATTTCATTAGACAATTACAAATAATATATGTTATAATTACCAACAAAGCATTTGAATAAGAAAGGATATCGCAAAAATGGCAAAAAGTAATCCTATAGTGACCATTGAAATGGGTAACGGAAGTATAATTAAACTTGAGTTATATCCGGATATTGCTCCTAACACAGTTAAAAACTTTATTTCCTTAGTACAAAATAATTATTATGATGGTCTTATTTTTCACAGAGTCATACGTGGATTCATGATTCAGGGCGGTTGTCCCGAAGGTTCCGGTATGGGTGGCCCGGGCTACTCCATAAAGGGTGAATTCTCCTATAATGGATTTGAAAATAATCTAAAACATATCGCGGGAGTTATCTCTATGGCAAGATCCCAAATGCCGGATTCTGCCGGTTCCCAATTCTTTATCATGCATAAGGATTCCCCTCATCTGGATGGTTCCTATGCTGCTTTTGGTAAAGTTATTGAGGGTATGGATGAAGTTAATAAAATAGCAGATACTAAAACCGATTATTCCGATAAGCCTCTTGAACCACAAATTATGAAAAAATTAAGTGTAGAATTGTTCGGGGAAGTTTACGAAGAACCTGGAAAACAACAGTAATAAGAATAATAGAACGGACCTTGCGACATAATTGCGAATATTGGCATTTACGTCGCAATTTTAATTGAAGGTGATAAGCTTACCCGAATGGAAAATGATAATATCCAGTTAATTAAAAAACGTTGTACAAGGCAGAAAAGAGGTCAGGTTATTATGATAGAAAACAATATCAGGCATTTAAGGGCTTTGATGGCCGAAAATCATATGGAAGCCTACATTATCCCGACTTCTGACTTTCATGAATCGGAATATGCAGGAGAATACTTTAAGACGAGAAGGTTTATGTCCGGCTTCACAGGCTCGGCCGGAACCCTGGTGGTAACCTTAACGGAAGCCGGCCTGTGGACGGACGGAAGATATTATATCCAGGCTGCGAGACAGCTTGCGGGAACGGGGATCACTCTGTACAAAATGGGTGAGGAAGGGGTTCCGGATATCGACGAATATCTGTATGGGAAGCTTCACGATAATTCCATACTGGGCTTTGACGGACGTGTTATCAATACGGATTTCGGGTTGCGTCTGAAGGAAAAGTTAGCCGATAAAAAAATCTCCTTCTCTTACGAAAAAGATCTGGTTGGTGAAGTCTGGGCCGACAGGCCGCCCCTTCCAAAGGAACCTGTTTTCCTGCTGGATACGAAATATTCCGGGAAACCGGCCTCCGAGAAATTGCAGGAGCTTCGGGAAGCAATGCAAAAGAAAGAAGCAACCGCCCATATTATTACGACCCTGGATGATATTGCCTGGCTGTTTAATATCAGAGGCAACGATATCGCTTATAATCCCGTTGTCCTGTCCTATGCGGTTATTACCTTAAAGAAAGCCTTCCTGTTCATAGACCGGGATAAATTAAACGATGCCGTACTTGAACAGCTTACTACGGATAATGTTACGTTGAAGCCTTATGAGGATATCTATGAATTTGTCCGGTCCTTTAAAACAAATGAAAGAATCCTTTTAAATACAAAGAAAGTAAATTATGCAATATTCCGGAATCTCAACCTGCATATCAAAATAATTGATGAGGTCAACCCTACTGTTCTTTTAAAGGCAATAAAGAATTCGGTTGAAATTGAGAACTTAAGAAAGGCACATATCAAGGACGGTGTTGCCTTTACGAAATTCATGTACTGGCTGAAAACCAATATCGGGAAGAATCATATTACCGAAATCAGTGCAAGTGATTACCTTGAAGAAAGAAGAAAGGAACAGGACGGTTTTATAGAACTGAGCTTTGATACCATCTGCGCCTATAAAGCAAACGCGGCAATGATGCACTATTCCGCCACTCCGGAAAGCAATGCCTTATTACGGCCGGAAGGCTTGCTGCTGGTTGATTCCGGAGGACAGTACCTGGAAGGAACCACGGATATCACCAGGACCCTGGCCTTAGGCAGGATAGGCGATGAACTTAAAATGCATTTTACCGCGGTTCTAAGAAGCATGTTAAATCTTGCAGGTGCCAGATTCCTGCACGGATGTATCGGATTAAACCTGGATATCCTTGCAAGAGGTCCCATTTGGGATCTGAACCTGGATTATAAATGCGGGACCGGGCATGGCGTTGGATATCTCTTAAACGTTCACGAGGCACCTAACGGTTTCCGCTGGAAAAAGGTTCCGGAACGGGATGACAGCTGTATTATTGAAGAAGGCATGGCAACCACCGATGAACCGGGTATCTACGTGGAAGGAAGTCATGGTATTCGTACGGAAAATGAACTGGTCTGCCATAAGGGCGAGAAGAACGAATACGGACAATTTATGTATTTCGAACATCTGACCTTTGCTCCTATCGATTTGGATGCTGTTGATGTAAACTGCATGACTCCGGTTGACAGAAAGCGGTTAAATGAATATCATGCCCAGGTATATCAAAAGCTTTCTCCGTTTCTCACTAAGGAAGAACAGGCCTGGTTAAAGCTTTATACCAGGGCAATATAAGAATTACCAAAGGCTGAAGTTCAAAAGGTCAATTTATTAAATTTCATTTGAAATTCGATTTAAAATTCCTTGACAGATTTGATACATTTTGCTATACTCAATACAATTTCATACAAAAACACTATGAAAGAGAGAGTAAACTGGTTAGAAATCCTACAGAGAGCTTTTAAGCGGTGAAAGAAAGCGGACGGATATCAGTTGAACATGGCTCCGGAGTGGCGCACTGAACCGGATACGGTTAGGATGCGACAGATTTGCCTGTTACAGCAAGCGAGTATAATCGAAGTTTCGACGTACTCTGTGAGTTCCGTTGTCGTGAGGCACGGAAGAATTGAAGTGGTAACACGGGTATATGCCTGTCTTCTATAATAGGAAGATGGGCTTTTTTTATTTCATAGGAAATACCTTGTTGAGATAATGTACTAAAATACAATCATCCTATGAAATAAAAAAGCGCTCCCTACAGGAGGCGCACGCCGCTGGAGTTTCGCAATAACAATAAGGAATTTAAGGAAAGGAGAAAACAATGGATATTACTACTCTTTGTATTCACGGAGCTAAAAATGACACCCATATGACAGGTGCCGTCAGTGTTCCGATCTATCAATCGGCTACCTTTGCACATCCGGGAGTCGGCGAAAGCAGCGGTTATGATTATTCCCGCCTTCAGAACCCAACACGGGAATCCCTTGAAAGGCTGCTGGCCGTTTTGGAAAGGGGTGTGGATGCAATGGCCTTCTCAACAGGGATGGCGGCTGTTGCGGCACTCATGGAGCTATTCCGTATTGGTGACCATATTATAGCCTCGAATGATTTATACGGAGGAACTGCTCGGCTGTTTGAACACGTATCCCGGAAAAACGGACTGTGTTTCGATTTCATAGATACCTCGGATTTAAATGAAGTGAAAAAGTATATAGCACCGGAGACGAAAGCCGTTTATATTGAAACCCCTACGAATCCGATGATGCAGGTTACCGATATTACGGCTGTCGCAGACCTGGCAAAAGAACACGGGCTGCTTGTCATTGTCGATAATACTTTTCTTTCCCCCTATTACCAGCAGCCTTTAACATTAGGTGCCGATATCGTCATTCACAGCGGAACGAAATATCTAAGCGGCCATAACGACACATTGGCAGGCTTTCTGGTAACCTCAAGCGAAGCCCTGTCGGAAAAACTACGCTTTATCTATAAGACAACCGGTGCCTGTCTGTCCCCGTTCGACAGCTGGCTGCTGATCCGGGGCATTAAGACATTAGCGGTACGTATGGAGCGCCAGCAGGAAAACGCAGTCAAAATAGCGGAATGGCTGACGACGCATCCCAAGGTAAAGAAGGTTTACTATACCGGACTGCCCGACCACCCCGGATACGAAATATCAAGGAAACAGGCAACCGGATTCGGCTCCATGCTTTCCTTTGAAGTGGACTGTGAAAACACTGCAACACAACTCCTTAAGCGGATTCAACTGATTCTTTTTGCGGAAAGCCTGGGCGGAGTCGAAACCCTGATTACCTATCCGATGCTGCAGACCCATGCGGACGTCCCGGCGGAGGAACGGAATAAGAGGGGGATCAATGACTGTTTACTGAGACTGTCCGTCGGGTTGGAAGCAGCTGATGAAATTATAGAAGATTTATCACAGGCGCTGGATTAAAAAGTAGGTGTACCGGTATTACCGGTATTAATTCATAAAGAAAGGACTGGATCTGTAATATGAAGATTGATTTTAATCAAATTATAAACAGAAAGAATACGAATTCACTGAAATATGATTTTACGGCAAAACGCGGCAAAGCCGCCGATATTCTGCCGCTCTGGGTTGCCGATATGGATTTTCCGACCGCACCTGCAATCACGGAGGCCTTAAAAAAGGCCTGTGAGCATGGCATCTTCGGTTATTCCGATACCACGGAAGAATACTTTTATGCGGTACGTGACTGGTTTTCCTCCCACTACAACTGGGAAATAGAACGTAAATGGCTGGTGAAAACCCCCGGCGTCGTATTTGCCATCTGCATGGCGATCCGCGCTTTCACCGAGAAGGGGGATGCGGTTCTCATCCAAAGGCCGGTTTACTATCCGTTTTCAGAATCCGTCATAGTAAATGAACGGAGGCTGATTAATAATCCGCTGGTAAATCAAAACGGAAGATATGTGATCGACTTTACCGATTTCGAAAGGAAAATCGTTGATAATAACGTTAAGTTATTTCTCCTTTGCAATCCGCATAACCCGGTCGGAAGAGTTTTTACAAAAGAGGAATTGGAAAAACTGGGCGATCTTTGCATGAAATATAACGTGCTGGTAGTTTCGGACGAGATCCATGCCGATTTCATCTATCCCGGTTACCGCCATATTCCGTTCGCAAGCCTGAAACCTGAGTATCTGTCACAATCCATTACCTGCACCGCTCCAAGCAAGACTTTTAACCTTGCGGGCCTGCAGATTTCAAATATTATTATTCAGAATCCAAGAATAAAGGCTGCGTTTAAAGCCGAAGTCTACAAAACCGGCTACTGTGAACTGAATACGATGGGAATCATCGCAGGGCAGACAGCATACCGATATGGAGAGGAATGGCTGACCGACCTGAAAAAATATTTGCTCGGGAATCTGGATTACCTGAGAAGCTTTCTGCAAAAAGAGCTGCCGCAGCTAAAGCTAATTGAGCCGGAAGGAACCTACCTTGTCTGGATTGATTGCCGGGCTTTACGGCTTTCGGATAGGGAACTGGATAATCTGGTTTCACAGAAAGCAAAGCTTTGGCTGGACGAAGGGCCGATGTTCGGCCCGGAAGGCAGCGGCTATCAGCGTATCAATATTGCCTGCCCAAGGAAAATCCTGATAAAGGCATTGAATCAGTTAAAGAAT
>JAEWSD010000120.1 GCA_023398615.1 Bacillota bacterium | reverse complement strand
CGGGAACAGCGGAGGCCCCTTGCTGAATACATACGGGGAAGTAATGGGGATCAATTCCATGACGATAGTGGAAGGGCAGAATCTGAACTTTGCCATCAATATTTCGGAGCTGGGCCGGATCAAAACGGATTCACCGGTTTCCGTATCAGAATTCTACCAGTCAAACGAGATTCAGGATACGACGGATATTACGGATAACGGCGACTACCTCTATCTGTTTGAAGATACCGCTAAGAGTGCGGACCTGTCCACCTGCCAGGATGTGCCGTCGGAAGCGGCAGTGCTCGGACAGTTAACTCCGGATAGTATGCTGGATTATTATCATATCAGGCTGAACAGAAAAACTCAGGTGTCGGCAGTGCTGCTTTCACCTGATGATAACGTTACGGACCTTGTGAATATGTATTTTGTAATGATAGATTCACATGATAATATGGTTCTTGAGTCCGATTTTGCAGAGGATTACAGCTATCAGTATTTCTATGATTCTTTGCCTGCGGGTGATTACTATATCGTGGTGTTCCCGACAGAGGATTACTTTAATAAGATTACGGACTATTGCTTCTCAGTCATATATTAATAAAATGGGGCTGCTGATTACGGCAGCTGATATGTAATCGTTCCCGCATAGCTATAGGTACCGGGAATCTTGAAGTCACTCTTTGGACTGTTGTCAAATACATATTGAGGCCGGAGATTTTCTTCGGCTGCACACAGGTAAAAATGCGATATAAATATTCCGGCATCCAGACAGGCATCCTTTTCCGTAAAAAAATGTGCCGACAGCTCGTCAAAAATAACCTTTACGGGCTGGCGGTTATTTGCCGAAGGTGCTTTTATGGACATTTCCATTACTTTCATCAGACTTTTGGCGGCAGAAGGACAGGAATCGGCCTTTTGCGGATAAGCCTTATAATAGAAGACCTGATCGACGGGTTTCCTTTTATTTGTACCGGATATGCTGCGAAAGCCCTTGTTCATAAAGCTGTATTCACCGTATCCGGCTGCTATTACGGCCGCTATGGTTTCATTTTCCTTTACCTTGCAAAAATTATTCAGATAATCCCTGTTGAAGGTTCCCAGCCAGCAGGTCCCGCATCCAAGGCAGGTTAAGCGGATTACCAGTTCTTCAACGGCAAATCCGACATTTAACATTGCCTGTCTGTTCTTATCACAGATTGCAATCAGGCAATGCGGAGCGTTAATTTTAACGGCCCCGAACAGAAAGCCTAATCTTGTCGGAGCGTGATTCTCCCGCTGGTTAACGAATACCACCCGGAAGCCCTTGACCGGATATAAGGAGTTCAGATGATTCAGGCTCTCTTCCAATTCGAGAATCTGCTCCTTTGTAAATGTTTTTTCCGAATATTTTCGTATCGACCTTCTTTCCATAATTCCATCGTATAAATCCATATGAAAACCTCCCTGTTTATTGTGATAAAACATTACGATACTAAGATATTACCATAATGGTAATAAACTGTCAATAAAAAGAAGCTGCCGTTGCAAAGCTCATAATTCGTAGCGATTTATCCTATTATGAGTTTTGCAACGGCAGCTTCTTTATGGCAATCAAACCTTAAACTGCAATACGAATGTAGCTCCGCCGCCGTCGGTGTCGCGGACCGTTATCCTGCCTCCGTGCAGGTGCATCAGTTCCTTGGCAATGCTAAGACCAAGTCCGAAATGCTGTTTCTCATTTCTGGCCGGATCGATACGGCAGAACCGGTCGAAGACCTGTTTCTTATATTTGTCAGGTATACCGAAACCGTGGTCCTCTACCTCAATGTATAAGCAGCTGCCGGAAGGATATTCCCGTATTGTGATGACTGTATCGGCCGGAGAGTAGGATATGGCATTATCCAGCAGGACGGACAGAATCTGCTGAAGGCGTTCCCTGTCGGCGTTAATGGCGGGAAGCTCATAATCCGGTATCTCAAGGTTTAGCCGGAGCCCCTTTTGGCGGCAGAGAACCAAAAAATCCTCATAGGTCTCAATCAGCAGGGTATCGGTTTCGAGGGAGCTCTTTTTTAAGGTCCAGGTTTTGGCGTCCGTCGACGCAAGAAGCAGCATATCGTTGATCAGCCTTGCCATACGTTCACATTCACGCTCGATTCCGTCGGAAAATTTCCGGGTTTCCGTTGAGACAGACTGGATTGCGGAATTATTGGCACGAATTACGGTTAGAGGGGAACGCAGCTCATGTGACGCAGATGCAATGAAACGCGTCTGTTTTTCGTTATTTTCTTCAACGGGCTTTAGCAGTCTCATTACAAAATAACGGTTTATGAAATATAATACCGAGATACCGGCAACCCCAAGGAAGAGATACAGCAGTCTTTGCTTCATGATTGAGGAATAATATCCGGGCAGATATTTTAACAGGATAAGGCTCCTCCAGCCGGTTTCGGTCGGCAGTATAACGGCCGCACCGTAATATACGCCATTCCTGACCCCTTCCAGCCTGAAGATACTGCTTTCCACAGAGTTGGAGAACAGCGGATAGCTGCCGGTATCGATACCTTCCCTAAGAGCAAGAGAGTTGAGTTCCTCAAACAGCTTTCCTCTTTCCGTAGGGGTTTGAAGGACGCCGGGAAATGTCAGGCTGATGCCGTTATCTTCTATATGTATGATAAGGTCATTCCTGGACTCCATCTGGGACAGCCAGGTATAGCTTATGGTGTTTTCACTTTTTAGTTTGCTGACTAAGGTACTGATATTGTTTTGAAACGTTTCCTTCCTCCTGACTTCCAGGATGTTTTCCGTATAAATCAGCAGGATTGACAGTACGGTAATGATTATGAATCCTGTTATGGCGGTATAAAGCAGTACCAGCTTTATCTTTAATGATTTAAACATAGTATACTCCGTGCTCAGGTATGGTTTTTATGTATAATCGGTTTCTTCCAGGCGGTAGCCCACGGAATGGATGGTCTTAATGACGGCCCTGCAGTTTATGGATCTCAGCCTTCGCCTGATAAAATATATATAGTTGTCAAGATTACCATCCTCAACATAGGATTCGGAACCCCACACTTTTGAAAGAATATGTTCTCTTGTTAATATCTGTCCGCGGTTGCGCATAAATAGTTCCAGCAGCCGGCATTCCTTATTTGAAAGGGATACGGAGCTTGAATCCGCTGTTAATATATGTTTTTTGGTGTCTAAAGAGACATTGGAAAATTGCAGCAGGCCGGTATTTTCCATGCCTCTCGGGCGCCTGGATAAAGCACGTATTCTGGCTAAGAGTTCTCCCGTATCAAAGGGCTTCACGAGGTAGTCATCCGCACCGGAATCCAATCCGTCAATCCTGTCGTTAATACCGTTCATTGCCGTAACCATAATGACAGGAGTTGTCATTTTATTTTTACGCAGTGACTTGAGAACGGTCAGACCGTCAACCAGGGGAAGCATCCTGTCAAGAATTATGATGTCATAACTGACGGAGTTTCCGTAATAGATGGCTTCATCTCCCCGGTGGCAGATATCAGTTTCATAGCCTTCCTTTTTAAGCTGAAAAGTCAGTGCTTCGCAAAGATCCTCATCGTCCTCAATCAATAGAATCCTCATAGATATTCCTCCAATTGTTACGATTCAGTCGTAAGGCTGAATCGTAACTTCCAATTACCGATTCATTACTATTATACCATTATTCCATAAAAATCTCTAAATTTTCTCTAAAATTATTTTCCCCCTTTAGAGATATTTTAGAAGACTATCTGCTATACTCTTATTTGAAAAAGGAAAAAATGTGAAGAAAAACCGTTTATCGGTGGCATCAGGCAAGGAAGAAAATATAAGAAAGAAAGGAATGCTATATGAGAGGGAAGATAATAATAACTGTTATGGCAGCCCTGGCATTGCTGTCAGGGTGCCTGTCAGGCTGCGGCAATTCCGGGAGCGATAGGGATAAAGCGGTCGTTAACGAAGCTAAGGGCAGATATGTTGAAAAGGACTTTACTTATCCGAACGGGGTGTCGGCGGAGGAATGTATGGCATTACTGAAAAATCCGGAAGGAAACCTGGAATTGTTTTACGCCGATGCACAAAGTGGTTACGGGAGAGGCGTCCGGGTTGACGGACAATGGAATAAAGAGGATATGAAGGGAATACTCGAGGCTTTGGCAAGCAATAACATTCCCGGAATCCGGGACTTTTTTTACGGAGAGGACGGCCTCTTATACCTGTTATGCTTTAACATGGATTATAATACCGTATTGTACCGGGTTACAGAGGACGGAAGCTGCGAGATGATTGCCATTGACAAAATGAACGAAAAGGACGAGGAGCTTGGGATTACCTACAGGCCTGATGAAATTGAAGTTTTATCGAACGGCGCAATTGCCGTAAAGTATTTGCTGCACGGTATCGAGGTATATTCCCCGGACGGTCGGACAAAGTTAAATGAATTTGAGACGGGAAAAACCTGTAAAATGGCTGCGGAAGGGAATACCTTATACTATATGAATCAGGATTGCAGCGAATTACTAAGCCTTGACCTGGAAACAAACGAGGAAGGAACTGCCAGAAAAATCGATGCAAAGATCACGGACAGCAGTCAGCTTACGGTCGAGAAAGGCACGGTCTATCTGTGTGATGCCGATGGAATTCACCGGAATCCCGAAGGAAGTTCTATCTGGGAAACTACGGTTGACGGGCACTTATGCAGTTTGAGTACTCCCTCCAGATCAATGAAGGCTATCATAGCAGGGGCGGAAAATGATTACTATGTCATGATGGCTGCCGTGTACAGCAATGCCTCTGCTTCCCTGCTTCATTATGTTTATGATAAGGATATTTCCTCGGTTCCTTCCAAGGAGCTTACGCTTTATGCGTTAAAGGACAGCAGGACGATTCGTCAGGCAATCGTTACATTTCAGAAGGCAAATCCGGATGTATATGTGAATTTCCGGGTTGCGGATACTGCCGCAGGCATGGAGGGTGACAAAGGAGGGTCGGCAACCAACGAGGATTACATAAAGACGTTAAATACGGAGCTGCTTGCCGGAAAAGGGGCGGATATCCTTATTTTGGACGGACTCCCTGTTGATTCCTATATTGAGAAGGGTGTGCTCGAGGATATGAGCGACATCTTTGAACCTATGGCGGAAGCCGGAGAATTGCAGGATAACATAACGGGAAATTATATCGCGGACGGAAAAGTTTATGACATGCCGCTCAGGTTTACCATTCCGGTCATCTATGGGATACCGGAAGCCGTTAACGCATTGGGGTCTCTGAAAGAGTTTAAGGACTATGCAAATGCAAATGGTAAACCGCCGCTTCTTGCACCAAGTAGCTACCGGGCAATGACCGCCTGGTTCCTGCTTTTAAATTATGACAGCCTGTTGGATCAGGACGGCAGGATAAAGGAAGCCGCCTTAACGGAATTCCTGAAGAATGTTAATGATATAGCGATCAATATCAATGCTTCCGATGATGTGGAAATCGATTATTTTAATGATTCCTACGGCAAAACTACAGGGTATTGGGTAGGCTCGGGAATAAATGTTGCCGTGAAAGAAGTTCAAAGTAATATCCAGGACATCAGAAGCCTTAATGAATTTGCAATAGTACTGGGAATCATAAAGAATATAAATGGAGACTATGCGGCAATCAACAATATGTTCTCACCATACCTGCTGCTTGGGATTAACAGCGGCGGAAGACAAAAGGAATTGGCAAAGGAATTTACGAAATATCTGTTTTCCAGGGAAATGCAGGAGGTAGATTTGGGAGAAGGCTTTTCGGTAAACAGCACGGTTTTGAAAAACATTCGGGAGACAGACATAGAGGGCAATTACGGAGGAACGATGAGCTCTCCGGATTTTGATTATGTGGTAGAGTATACATACCCCGATAAGGAAGAGAGAATTACACTTTTTGAAAAAATTAATACCTTGTCTTCTCCAATGCTGAACGACACGAGTTTAACCGATTTGATACTGGATGAAGCAGAGAGTTATCTGAGGGGAGATATCACTGCCGAGCAGGCATCGCGGAATGCGGTAAATAATACCGAAACTTATCTGGCAGAATAGAGACAATGCAGGTTACATGCAATTCTTAGGCATCAAGAGAACGATCAAATAAGAATTGCAGGTAACCTGCATTTTAATTCTAATCAGAATTTAATTGTATTTGCAATAAAGTAAGAGTATTATGTTTATGATAAAGCAAGTGGATAAGAAAAGCTTATCGAAGTATATAAAACAATGAAAAGGAGTGTGTACGGATGAGTCCATATGTGTTAATCGGAATCGTTGTCGGGGCGGTTTTTTTGCTGTATTTGATCATTTTTCAGATCCTGGGCCTGCGTGTGATCGGTTCCAACGAGGTTGCGGTAATTGAAAAATGGTGGAGCCCCAGAGGGTCGCTTAAGGATTCCATTATCGCTTTGAACGGTGAAGCAGGCTATGGGCCGGATCTGCTGCGAGGCGGCATTCATTTTAAATCGGTTTTAATGTATAAGATACATAGATATCCGTTGATTACGATTCCGCAGGGACAGATTGCATATCTGTTTGCAC
>JAEWSD010000111.1 GCA_023398615.1 Bacillota bacterium | reverse complement strand
ACATTATGTAATATTACTTCCTGTACTCCGATCGTGGACTGCTTGTCTTCATTCTTTACCTGAAGCTTTAAGCCGCCGTAAGTTCCGTTCTGTATGTATGCTATCGCAAGCTTGAGCATATCGGAATTCATGAAATACATTGTCATAGAGCCGGTACCCTCCGCACCGGTAACCTTGTGCTGAGTCATCCTGTGTCCCAGCATATTGCGTGACTGCACGACCAGATCCAGCTGTGCCTTTAAGCTGGAGATCTCAAAAAGCTCTCTGTTGCAGCCGTCAATCGTAATAAAAGCCTTGCCTTCCTTTGACGATATGGTATCACTTAATCTTACATAGTTATCTGACATATTCATTTACTCCCCTTTCTTAAGACAGATTAATCGTTATATACATCTTTTCAATGCTGTCTACCGGTTGAATATAGCAATCAATGACTACGGAATCGGAATTCGTTCCGGCCGAAACCGTCACATCCTCTGCCGTAAAATTCTGGATTGCAGACAGCCTTTGCAGCTCATTAAAATACTCAACCAGGGTCGCCCTGAGAAGGGAACGTCCGTCCGCATTGTTATTTACATTGCCGATATAGTTGCTCTCGAATATCTCCACGATATCATTATTAATACCGTCAATGGTACGAATCACGCGGTTTTTCTTAAACGGAGCACCTTTTTCCACGGTTATCGTAGTTAAGGAATTGATATCATATACGGCGGTAACATTCTGAGCCGCATCTACCTTAAAGATATATTTGCCTGCGGTAATTGCGGCTTCCATTTCCGACTTGGTAAAGCGCGGCGCAACATCAATCGCACCCGTATACCTTGCTCCGGTATTGGACTGGTTTACATTTGCGCCTGCGGTAACACCGCCGACCCATGCCGTACACTGTGCTGCGGTAAGGATTTTACCGTCGGACAGCTCAACTCCCTGTACAACATTAATAATACCTTCGTCATCGGCGGAACAATCAGCAAGTACTGCCTGAACTTTCAGCCCTTCGTCCTTTCGCATGGCTTTTATCCAGGTAACGATTGCCTGCTGATTCGGTTCATAGGTGTCTCCCTCATAGGGATATACCAATACGTTAAAATCAACCGTTTGAAGTGCCGCAAGTGCTGTGCTGACAGCCTGGGCGGTATGCGAGGTGCCCAGATTGTAAACCAAAATGGTCTTTGCTCCTTTTAAAGCTTCCGTTGCAAGTAACCGGTCTTCCGTTGAAGCCGTAGCCGGAAAATTATCTTCCAAAGCGGTAGCCGTATAGATTTCTCCGGCATTGCCGGCACTCAATTCCTGCAACAGAATAACCGTACCTCTTTCACCTGGTGTTATCGAAAGAGCGGTATTTGTTCTGAAGTTCAGATACGCGCCGGGTAATATTTTATTTTGACTGGTCCATGTTTCTGACATACGAATCCTCCTTTAAATATTTGTGTTTATTTGTGTTTGCTGCATTGGCGTAAAGGCTTCGTCCCTGATCTCCGTATATTTGATATCAAAGCCTATACGCAATACGTTATCTGTTATTCTGGCATTCCTGTTTAATACATGAAAGGAACCGATATCATCGAATGCCCGAAGTAATTCTTCCTGTTTTCTGAAACAATCCGCTTTTATTCCAGCTGCCGCATCACCCGAGTAATAAGCAAGCTCAAAGGAAAGCCGGCAATTGTACCGGCTGCCTAATCCTTTCCGGTAATCCTGACCAACCGCAGAGATTACAAAGGCCGGTTTCATTAAATCCTGTGGGATATCTTCGTCATAAAACCGGTATCCGGTTGGATAAATGGTCAGCAGTTTTTCAATAATTGCCTGTTTTATTTCACTTATCATGCTATCGGTTCATCCTTTCTTTCTGTTTTTTAATACTCACTTCCGTAACCCATCCAGTCATTTCATAGCATCATCCTCCATATTTTAATCTCTAGTTTATCCTCTTCCCGGAGTATAATGAAGCAACAAACGGCCGGACAGGAATTAATCATATCCGCCGGCCGCAGCCTCCTGCCGCAGCTAATCCTCAGTAGCAGGAAGTCAACTCTATTTGCTTTCATAATAATATGATAGCATTCTATTTTGTGCTTTTTGTGCAACTTACATAGCTTCGAATTCTCCTTGATATCACACTTCGGTCCAAACAAATTTTTCCTGCGATCTGTTCCTGGGTCATACCGTCAAGAAAGTACATCCGGAAAATTACCCGGGTATAGCTGTCTCTGATACCTGCTATGAACTTCTCAATTTCTAGCTGTTGCTTAATCAGGTTATCCTTTTGTAACTCCCTCTGCTTCACCAACTCGGCAATATTCCTTTCCCTTTGTCCGGTAACGGAGGAATTGATATCATATATTAAGGAACCATTTAATATGTATGAGTATTTCCTTCCGGTATCATTTTCTGCGGCATAAAGACACGCTTCCTTTTCCCTGGTTTCCATTATCCGCCTGTTTAAATCCGTTATCTCTGTTTTGATTGCTCTATACTGATTTAAATCCTTTGCCGTCAATGTCTTTACCTCCTGCCCTTTTTGCTGTACGACGCCTGTAACAATTCCTTTCTGTTTTTCCCGCATTTGGGACACTCATATCCGCACCCGGATAACCTGTATATGCTGCTGATGTTCCAGTGCTGTCCGCAGCAGCTACACTGTACTGTCAAATTCCTCACTCCCTTTTACTTTACTATGCTTGTCCCTCTTTACTGTCAGCCGTTTTTCTTAGCTACCGGGATATAACCGATCGACCGCAGTGCCCGATCATTCAGCGCAATATTCATTTCTTCCTGCTTCTCTTCCGATATTGTATCCCATAAACAGTCCTTGTCTTCAAGCATCACATGGATAACAACCTCTAATTCTTTTTTCATAGCAATCACCTAATAAAGGATATGATCGAATACTTGTACATGTTGTATCCATATGAAGTTTATGTTTGCTCGCTTTTAGCTAGCCATTAAATTAAAAAAATAAGCCGGTCTTCTTCGCTATTCATATAATTATCTCATTACATAAGAGCAAAGAGTTTGCCCTGATCTTTATGATTATATTTATATTATACTCGCTTTAGGATAGATGTCAAGCTTAAAGTTAAACTTTTTTAGTGATTTTTTGACTTTTTCTCACTTTTAGCTTGCAGATTTGAACAATGAGTATTATAATATAGGCAGACAGAGGAGGTGTGATCAATGTCTGAAGAGGAAATCCGTAAAATATTTTCGAGGAATCTTACCCAGATACTGGAAGAGAGCGGAAAGACCCAAAAGGATCTGGTTAACTATATCGGTGTGAGTTCGTCAACGGTTTCAAACTGGTGTACCGGTCAAAAGCTTCCAAGGATGGATAAAATTCAATCTATTTCCGCTTGGCTGGGAGTAGAGAACTCCGATTTGCTTGAAAATAAGAAGGCTGAAGAAAAAACTACTTATGAAGATATGATTAAGATCTATACCAGGGGAAAAAGTCATCTGACTCCACAGGAGAAGATGAAGCTGGCACAAATAATTTTAGCTGATGATGAGGAATGATTAATAATGGATTATGACAAAATCAGGTATGTCGTATTTTCAATATACGAAAAATACGGTATTAGCAGATTGCCCTTTGATTGCGTCCTGGCAATCGGCTTATTGGGATATGAATGCAAAAAGTATTCTAGCTTACCCGAAGGCAAGCTTGAAGCATGCATGTCGCTTAGTAATGACGCTTGTACAATTGCCGATATCATATATTATAATGACAGGAAATCTCATAGAAGGACCCGGTTTTCCCTCATGCACGAGCTAGGTCATCTGATTCTGGGAACTAATTCGGAGACAGAAGCAAACCTTTTTGCCAGCAATATGCTATGTCCCTCCATTGCTCTTCACTATTCAAGATTAAAGAATGTAAGGGAGATAGCGAACCTGTTTAATATCTCGTTGGAATGTGCCAAATATGCGACGGAATCCTATGAAAAATGGATTTACAGTGTCAGGCAGTACGGCATGACGGATATCGATAAGAAAATGTACCGGCATTTTTATGATGACGATGCAAAACAATTCGTATTCAAGGAAGCACCGTGTATTTATTGCGGTTCCGTTGTGTATAACACGAATAAGCCCATCTGTAAGGACTGTGAAAAACCTCTGTCCG
>JAEWSD010000064.1 GCA_023398615.1 Bacillota bacterium | reverse complement strand
CGGTTCCTTCCAGAAACAGTGTCCTTACCGTCTTTGATTTCAGCTGCTCCAGGATATCCTCCGCATCTTTTGCCCTTTTTAAACATGTCCCGATGCAGTAATAAATGGAACGCAGCAGCTGTTCCGCCGTTTCTGCCTTTATGGAACTGCTGTCACCGCTCGTATATTTATACGCCTGGTCCGTTATCAGGGCCTGCAAGCCTCCCTGGATATTTGCCATCGCCCGCATTTCCAAAAGATTTTTCTCCCGAACCTCCCTGATAATATGCTCAAAGTAATGGTCCGGATTTAACTCCTCGTTTAAAACTATCGTATTTTTTACCGGCCTGTACAAGAATAATCCCCCCCAGATTCTTTCATTTTATTAGTACCCTTAATTTAATCATAATCGTCGAAGTCATCTTCCTCATATGCGGTCTCTCCGTATCGCTTCCTGCGGCAGATTTCTTCCAGCTTACTCTCCTGCAGATACTCTATCGAGCCCTGGCATTCATTTTCGAAAAAATCCTTCATAATATCAATGAGTTCGTCGTCGCTGTATTCATCCAGGGACTCATTTTTGAAATAATAAAACGCTTCCTGCAAGCCCTGTATCGTATCTGCAAAATTATCCTGCATTACATACGGGGAATCACAGAATTCAAATATCAGCTTTTTTAAAATACCCCCTCCGAATTCCACTCTTCCGTTACTCTGCAAAGCCTTAAACCGTTCTTCCGTCAGCATCTGAAGGTCAGTGTCGGATAAGGCAAGTCCAAACTTGCCTGTAACCTCATTGCATTCCTTAAGCTCTTCGATTGCCTGTTTCCTTTGTGCCGTATGAATGATTCCAAATTTTTCATCCATCAAAGATCCCTCCTGGAAATTATTTTTAAAAAATATTGAAAAACATATTGACATGTTGCTAATTTTATGCTATAGTATAGTTGAGTTATTTTATTCTTTTATTTATTGAATCATAATAAGTTATTATATTCTTTTTTATTTTATTTGTCAATTGATATTATCATGCGCTTCCTGTATGGAGCGTTTTTTTATTTCTCAGAAAAGAAAGACGCCTGATCTGAATCAGGGCGTCGCTATCTTCGCTGTCTTTTCTAAAACCATAAAGCCGGTTAGCAGCTACCTTCGTTGAAGCTCCGCTTGCCGCATATTATCCTATTGCGTAACAAAAAGACAGATTGCAGTCTGACGTAACCGCCGGTTCTGCAATCTGCCCTGTTCCTTATCCGAAATAATCCGATAATACATCCTTAACCGTCCTTATCCGGTCCTCCATATAAGCATTGGCACCGCAGAATATCAGTGCTTCCTCGAGATTCCCTGTTGCCGCGTTTTCCAACGCTTTCGTAATACAGTAGGGAGTCTCGGCAGGATTACAGCTCTTAATGCAATGATAGCACCGCTTAACAGGAATCCGGTCCCTGGAGACTCGTTCCGTAAAAGCATTCCTGATCGCACGGCCCGGCATGCCCACCGGGCTTTTTACGATAATGATGTCTTCCGGCCCGCAGTTAATATAGGCCTCTTTATATTTGATATCCGCATCACACTCCTCTGTGGTAACAAATTTGGTCGCTACCTGGATCCCTTCGGCACCCATGTCCATATAATGCTCCATGTCCTGTCTGTTCTGGACTCCTCCGGCGACAATGACGGGTATCTTTCTCCCGTACTTCTCTTCATAGTCTTTCGTTAAATCGATAATGCTTTTAATTTCTTTATCATAGACCGCCATATCGATCTGCTGCAGCTGATCCGACTTAAACCCCAGGTGGCCCCCTGCCTTCGGCCCCTCAATGATGATGGCGTCCGGTGTGGTATTGTCCTTCCTGTCCCATAGCTTTAACAGGATAGCCGCTGCTTTTAACGAAGATATGATCGGAATCAGTTTTGTTTTGGTGCCTTTTGCAATCTCAGGCAGCTCCGTGGGGAGACCGGCTCCGGAAATGATAAGGTCGATACCGCTCTTTATGGCTTCCTTTACATATCTTGCGTAATTCTGCGTTGCAACCATAATATTTACGCCCAGTATTCCTTCCGGTGCTATCTTCCTTGCCCTTTTAATATGTTCTCCGACCATTCTGAGGTTTGCTTCAAGTGGGGTACGGAGAAACTCCGGTTCCGTAAACCCGATCTGTGCCGTAGAGATTACCCCGATGCCGCCTTCCGCCGCAACTGCACCCGCCAGGGAACTAAGGCTGATCCCGACACCCATACCCCCTTGAATAATAGGTAATTTGGCTGTAAGATTTCCTATTTTTAATGGTTTATACATGATGCCTCTTTTCTAAGTCAATCTATCAACTTAAATAATTTGGTTTGCTTCATAATATAATACCCGCAAATTTATGAAATCTTGCAAAATCGGCATAACTTACTTCTCAAGGGACATCGGCTGAAGCCCGATTAGCGGATACGAACCGTTATGTATAACCTGTTATTATAGCAAATATATCTATTATGCATTTCTTTTATATCTTCCTTTCTGTTATAATTAGAGAAAATTAACATCAGGATATCGAAACAAAATATGACAGGAGGAAACTCTATGAAATGGGATGCAGATTTATATCAGAACAAACACAGCTTTGTTGCGGAATACGGTAAGGCTTTATTAGCCTATATACCAGAGGATAACCGCCAGGTTATTTTGGATTTGGGCTGCGGGACAGGTGAATTAACGGAACAGCTGCTTAAAAAATCGGTTCATGTTACAGGGGTTGACAGTTCTGAGGATATGATCGGTAAGGCAAAGGCAGCTCATCCCGGAATTAGCTTTGAGGTTATGGATGCATGCAACCTGAAATGGTGCGACAGCTTTGATGTAATATTTTCAAATGCCGTCTTTCACTGGATTCCGGATCAAAAAGCACTTTTAGGCAGCATATACAAGGCGTTAAAGACCGGCGGAAGGCTGATCTGTGAGTTCGGCGCACACGGCAATGTATCGGCTATCCGGGAGGCATTTGTTTCCCAGATCAGGCACCTGGACGGCACCTACACCAATCCCTTTTTCCTGCCGTCCGGGAAGGATTACCGGACTTTGTTGGAGGAGGCGGGATTTCGGATTCAGATAATAAAAGAATTTGACAGGCCCACTCCTTTAAATGACGGTGAGCTTGGAATAAGGAACTGGATCAAGCAGTTCTTTTCCAATGAACTGCTTTCCTTCCCCGAGGCAGTCAGAGAAAAGCTGCTTGCAGATGTTGAACATGCCTTAAGGCCTCAGCTATGGAACGGCACGCAATGGGTTGCGGATTACAGAAGACTGCAGGCTGTTGCCATGAAATAAACTCCGTATTTTAAAGAGCCGTCAGGGTAACACAGGAATAATATAGTTTTTTAATATTTTGTCGAAATAGGTCTGTATATTTTTAATAATTTGAGGTACAATAAGCCTATCATGAAGTATGATGAAAAAGTTTATAGTATGGAGGTACATATTATATGTTATTCGGAGCATTAGAAGCGGGCGGCACTAAAATGGTTCTTGCTACAGGCAATGAAGACGGCAAGATTTTGGAACAGATATCCATACCGACAGAAACCCCTTCTGTTACCCTGCCAAAGATTATTGATTATTTTAAAACAAAGGATATCAGTGCATTAGGTATCGGCTGCTTTGGGCCTGTCGATTTAAATAAGAAATCACCGGCATACGGGCATATCACTTCCACACCGAAACTGGCATGGAGAAATTGTGATATCGTTGGAACCCTTAAGAATGCGCTTAACATACCGATCGGTTTTGACACCGATGTAAACGGTTCCGCACTCGGAGAAGCAACCTGGGGCAGTACCAGGGGACTGGATTCCAGTATCTATATTACGGTCGGCACCGGCATCGGTGTCGGTGTCTACATGAACGGCAGCCTGCTGCATGGCATGGCTCACCCGGAAGGGGGACACGTGCTGTTAAGCAAGCATCCCGCGGATGCCTTCGAAGGAGTGTGCCCTTACCATCCGAACTGCCTGGAAGGCTTGGCATCCGGCCCTTCCATCGAGAAACGCTGGGGCAAAAAAGCGGTTGAATTAAAGGACAAACCCGAAGTCTGGGAGATAGAAGCGTTCTATCTGGCACAAGCTATTGTAGGTTATATTATGACATTGTCTCCGCACCGGATTGTATTAGGCGGCGGTGTCATGCATCAGGAACAGCTCTTTCCTCTCATCCGCGGAAAGGTCACGGAACTGGTAAACGGCTATATCGATACGCCGGAGCTTAAGGATATCGATCACTACATTGTTCCTGCCTCCCTGAACGACAATCAGGGAATCATGGGCTGCATCCAGTTAGCCAAATTGGAATTAAATTAACACTCGTAATTATACTGAATCTTATTAATTGTTCCTCATGTTTTTCAAAATTTGCGCTCTGTTACGCGAGAAGCGGCATTCTCTATCTTGTCGCTTCTCGCGTTTTGCGTATAGCTTGCACGCCTGAACGGTTTGTGAAGCAGCCGTCTTCCGCATGCAAAGTATTCTGCCGATATATCCGGAATTCATTCCTGCGTTTTTCTGGTAATCTGTTTTATATTCTTTTCCGCCTGTTTCCTGGGTATCATAATTTGATGCCCGCATCCCATGCATTTTAAACGGAAATCCATTCCGACCCTAAGCACCTCCCATTCGCTGCTTCCGCATGGGTGCTGTTTCTTCAATTTTAAAATATCTCCCACGTTGACGTCCATAAATTTTCCTCCTTTATTGCTATTGAAAAAATTTTTACATTAAAAATTAATTTACCCCTTGCATTTTAAAATTATAAGATGTAGTATGTGTATATATGATATGTAGTAATTAAAACTACATCATGCGGCTACGAGTTTGTACAATAAAAAGATAGCCTGCTACTATTTTAATTTAGAAAGGATTTGATTATTATGGCAAAAAAAATCATGAAAGCAAAAGATCCTGGAAGCGCCATCACCCATTTTATCGGAACCTTAATGGCTCTTTTCTCAGCGCTTCCTTTATTAGCAAAAGCAGCCAGGGAGCCGGATATGATACGTATCCTCTCTCTCGGCATATTTGCTCTCAGTATGATACTTCTATATACTGCAAGCACAGTATACCATACCTTTAATTTAACTGACAAGATTAACCGGCGGCTTAAAAAATTTGACCACATGATGATTTTTGTCTTAATTGCCGGTACTTATACGCCTATCTGCGTGATCGTATTGGGGGGAAGGATAGGAATTACCCTGCTCTGCCTCATATGGGGAATGGCTATCCTTGGAATATGCCTGAAAGCCTTCTGGGTATATTGTCCGAAATGGGTATCCTCCGTTATCTATATTGCTATGGGCTGGACCTGCGTAATCGCCTTTACTCCGTTACTGCATTCCCTATCCCCTTCCGCCTTCGGATGGCTGCTGGCAGGCGGCATTATTTATACGGTAGGCGGTATTATATATGCTTTAAAGCTTCCGATCTTTAATAATAAGCACAGGTATTTCGGTTCCCATGAGATATTCCACCTGTTTTGTTTAGGCGGCAGTGCCTGCCACTTTATTCTTATGTATAAATTTATCGCCTCAATGCCGTGAACTTGTACGACAAAGTCTTATCCAAAGGCCTCTTATCAATGCTTAACCTGTGCGTCATATAACGCAGCGGTTAAGTACCGATAAGGGGCTTTTATTTATTAAAAGATTAGAGTGTCATAAGGCCAATGTAGTCAGGGTATATATATTCAATTTAGCTGCCTTACCCTCGATCACTATAGCACTCTCGGCCGGTCGACGTAAAATCGAATATATATACCCTGCATTCATAAAATATACTTAGAGTGGCCTTATTACACTCTAATCTTAAAATGGAGAAATTTCCTGTATGTTAGGAAGTAAAAGCCTTGACATCATTACAATTTTATGTTAATATTAATAATAATTATTGTTATTGGAGGTGATGTTAATGACTACGACGAAATTCAGCCGACAGCGTGAATCGATAAAAACGTATCTTGCCCAGACAAAGGAACATCCTACGGCAGATACCATATATATGCATATTCGTAATATATATCCGAATATCAGCC
>JAEWSD010000238.1 GCA_023398615.1 Bacillota bacterium | reverse complement strand
ATGTTATCACCAGGCATACACATTTCTACGCCTTCAGGAAGATTACAAACACCTGTTACGTCTGTTGTTCTGAAGTAGAACTGCGGTCTGTAATTATTGAAGAACGGAGTATGACGTCCACCTTCATCCTTGGTTAAAACGTAAACCTGAGCTGTGAATTTCTTATGGCACTTGATGGTACCCGGTTTACAAATAACCTGTCCTCTTTCGATTTCGTTTCTCTGTACACCACGAAGAAGTGCACCAATGTTATCACCAGCCTGTGCCTCGTCAAGAAGCTTTCTGAACATTTCGATACCGGTTACGACAACCTTACGTGTTTCTTCCTTAATACCAACGATTTCAACTTCCTCGGATACATGAAGTACACCACGCTCAACACGGCCTGTAGCAACAGTACCGCGGCCTGTGATAGAGAATACGTCTTCGACAGGCATTAAGAAAGGCTTATCGGTCTCTCTCTGAGGATCCGGAATCCAGCTGTCAACTGCGTCCATTAACTCAAGAATCTTATCTCCCCATTCTCCTGCAGGATCTTCAAGAGCCTTAAGAGCGGAACCTTGGATAATAGGAGTATCATCACCAGGGAATTCATACTCGGTTAATAAATCTCTTACTTCCATTTCAACTAATTCAAGAAGCTCCGGATCATCAACCATATCACATTTATTCATGAATACTACGATATAAGGAACACCAACCTGACGGGATAATAAGATATGCTCTTTTGTCTGAGCCATAACACCGTCCGTTGCAGCAACTACAAGGATTGCACCATCCATCTGAGCAGCACCGGTAATCATGTTCTTTACATAATCGGCATGTCCTGGGCAGTCAACGTGTGCGTAATGTCTTGCCTTTGATTCATACTCAACATGAGCGGTAGAAATCGTTATACCTCTTGCTCTCTCTTCCGGAGCTTTATCGATCTGATCGAATGCTACTGCAGTACCGGTTCCTAATCTCTGATTAAGTGTTTTGGTAATTGCAGCTGTTAATGTAGTCTTACCATGGTCAACGTGACCGATGGTTCCAATATTACAATGTGGTTTGTTTCTTTCGAACTTAGCTTTTGCCATTTAAAACGTCCTCCTTTAATTAATGCTTATTATAAGCATGTGCTGAAAGCACCGCCCAATTGGGGTTATATTTTAGTTTGTCCATAAGCCTAATTATATTTCAATTTAGAAATATTTTCAAGCAAAAATCATAAATACGATAAAGTTTTTGTATTGATTTTATTAGCATTTCTGCAAATTTTAACTAGTTTTTACCTTTTGCTGCAAGTACCTTATCCTGTACTCCCTTCGGAACCTGTTCGTAGGAAGAAAAGAACATGGAATAGGCACCGCGGCCCTGGGTCTTGGAACGAAGAGCAGTAGAATAACCAAACATCTCAGATAACGGAACGAAGCCTCTGATCAACTTGGTACCGTTAATGTCCTCCGTACCTTCAATACGTCCGCGTCTGGAACTGATGTCGCCGATAACATCACCCATATAATCTTCTGGAACCGTAACTTCAACTCTCATGATAGGCTCGAGAAGAATAGGACTTGCCTTACCCATAGCATCCTTAAATGCCATAGAACCGGCGATCTTGAATGCCATTTCATTGGAATCGACTTCATGGTAGGAACCGTCATAGCAGTTTGCCTTAATACCAAGTACGGGATAACCGCCAAGGATACCGGCTTTTGTAGCTTCCTCAATACCGGCTCCGACTGCCGGAATGTATTCCTTGGGAATAGCACCGCCGACAACGGTGGATTCAAATTCAAATGTCTTCTCACCGTTCGGATCCATAGGCTCAAACTTAACTTTACAGTGGCCATACTGTCCGCGTCCGCCGGACTGCTTTGCATACTTGCTGTCAACGTCAACCGGCTTTGTAATAGTTTCTTTGTAAGCAACCTGAGGTGCACCTACATTGGCTTCCACCTTGTACTCACGAAGGAGTCTGTCTACGATGATTTCAAGGTGAAGTTCACCCATACCGGCAATAATAGTCTGCCCGGTCTCTTCATTCGTATATGCCCTGAAAGTAGGATCCTCTTCCGCAAGCTTTGCAAGAGCTTCGCCCATCTTATCCTGGCCTGCTTTCGTCTTAGGCTCGATGGCAACATGGATAACCGGCTCGGGGAATACCATAGATTCCAGGATTACCGGATGCTTCTCATCACAAATGGTATCACCTGTCGTAGTAATCTTAAAACCAACAGCTGCCGCGATATCACCGGAATAAACCTTCTCGAGGTCCATTCTCTTGTTTGCATGCATCTGTAGGATTCGGCCTACACGTTCCTTCTTATTCTTTGTTGAATTCAGAACATAGGAACCGGAATTCAAGGTACCTGAATAAACTCTGAAGAATGCAAGCTTTCCTACGAAAGGATCGGCCATGATCTTGAATGCCAAAGCCGCGAAAGGCTCTTCATCGGAAGACTTTCTTGTTACCTCATTGCCTTCTTCGTCCATACCATTAATATCCGGAATATCGGTAGGTGCCGGTAAGTATTCAATAACTGCGTCCAGCAGCTTCTGAACACCTTTATTTCTATAAGCGGTACCGCAAAGTACAGGTATAATATCTACGGCAATCGTAGCTTTTCTTAAAGCAGCCTTTAATTCCGGAACGGTCGGTTCTTCACCCTCCAGGAACTTCTCGATCAAATCATCGTCTGTCTCACAGATAGATTCAATCATTGCCGCTCTGTATTCTTCCGCCTGCTCCTTCATGTCCTCGGGAATGTCAGTGACAGAAATATCTTCGCCTTTTTCATCATTATAGATGTAAGCCTTCATTTCAAATAAATCAATAACACCCTTAAATACATCTTCCTTGCCGATCGGCAGCTGAATCGGCACGGCATTCTTACCTAATCTTGATTTGATCATGCTTACAACGTTATAGAAATTAGCACCTGATATATCCATCTTATTAACAAATGCCATTCTGGGAACGTTATATTTATCAGCCTGACGCCAAACTGTTTCAGACTGAGGTTCTACACCACCCTTAGCACAGAAAACACCAACTGCACTATCAAGTACTCGTAAGGAACGCTCAACTTCTACAGTAAAGTCAACGTGTCCCGGAGTATCAATAATATTAATACGGTGCTCGAGTGCACCAGGTATCTTCTTTGTTTCAAATTCCTGAGTCCAGTGACATGTTGTAGCGGCTGAAGTAATCGTGATACCTCTTTCCTGTTCCTGCTCCATCCAGTCCATAGTAGCGGTACCTTCATGAGTATCACCGATTTTGTAGTTAACACCGGTATAGTATAAGATTCGTTCGGTAAGAGTTGTCTTACCGGCATCAATATGAGCCATAATACCGATGTTTCTGGTTCTATCTAACGGATATTCTCTTCCAGCCAAGGAAATTCCTCCTTAATTTATGTGGTTCACCTGAACATAACCGGTGCCGTGTTCAGGCTTATCAATATTTGTTTCTGTCAGTGCCTGTTCAGGCACTCTTAAGACTATCATACAGATGAATGATCCTGCGTAAGAAATGCTTACCATCTGTAATGTGCAAATGCTCTGTTCGCATCAGCCATCTTATGCATATCTTCTTTCTTCTTAACGGCGGAACCGGTATTGTTTGCCGCATCCAGGATTTCATTAGCCAGTCTTTCTTCCATGGTCTTTTCGCCTCTCTTACGAGAATACAGGGTTAACCAGCGAAGTGCTAATGCCTGTCTTCTGTCCGGTCTTACTTCGATTGGTACCTGGTATGTCGCACCGCCGATACGTCTTGCCTTAACTTCCAGCACGGGCATGATATTATTCATTGCATCTTCAAAAACTTCAATTGCATCTTTCTCTGTTTTTGCTGCTACTTTGTTAAAAGCTCCGTATACGATTTTCTGTGCAGTGCCCTTTTTGCCATCCAGCATAATGTTATTGATAAGCTTGGTAACAATCTTACTGTTATAAATCGGATCTGCTAATACATCTCTTTTTTGTATATGTCCTTTACGTGGCACGTTGCTTCCCTCCTTAATAATGCTTATTAAATACAAGGATTCAATAAGATTTTCTTAAATCATCGGTACTCACATATTCCCCTTGCAGGGCAGTATGAGTAATCTGCTCATACCTCATTGTGTTCGCGCTCAGTTTAACTCTTTCTCCAAATCTATTCCGTTTATATGAAAACATGTTTCTTCTAACTCGGTGATAAAATGCAACCCATATATTTATCTAAATCTGAATTTAAAAATTAACCCGGCACTTAACTGTTAGTGAAAAATCGAATGATTATTTTCCTGCTTTCGGTCTCTTTGCTCCATATTTGGAACGAGCCTGTTTTCTCTTGGCAACACCTGCCGTATCAAGTGTACCTCTGACAATATGATAACGGGTACCGGGTAAATCCTTTACCCTTCCGCCTCTGATCAGAACAACACTATGTTCCTGAAGGTTGTGACCTTCGCCCGGGATATAGCTGGTTACTTCGATTCCATTGGAAAGACGAACTCTGGCAATTTTTCTAAGAGCCGAATTAGGTTTCTTAGGTGTAGCCGTTCTTACCGCCGTACACACGCCTCTTTTTTGCGGTGAAGAGGTATCGGTTGCTCTCTTATTTAAAGAGTTAAAACCCTTCTGTAAAGCCGGAGCCGTGGATTTCTTCTCCATCGTCTTTCTGCCTTTCCTTACTAATTGATTAAATGTAGGCATTAATTTTCACCTCCTGATGATTATTGAACTTGTTTGGGTTGCTGTCAGTTTGCTGCATAAATGCACACAAATACCAGCGCAATATAAAATCGCGCTTATTAATTGTACTTAGAAATATAGAATTTGTCAAGGGATATTTATTAGAATTATTTTCGCTGCGGAGTACCTGGGTTGTTAAATAGAATAAACGAATAGAATTGAAAGCTAAAATACACGAGAAATCCGTAAAACGGGCTTTTCTCGTGTATTTCTTCTAAAAGACGGAAATAATTTTTATTCACTTCATTAAAATGATAAATTTATTTCTCCTCTTCGGTTTCATCCTCCGCGAAATCTTCCTCCATGAATTCCTCATCATCAAAGATCTCATCGTCTTCCTCATCAAACTCGTTTATCGCAATGGCATCCTTTTCGTCAAATTCTTCTTCCGAAAGGTTGAAGGTTTCATAATCCTCATCCGTAAAGTCATCGGATATCATTAATTCCTCATCCATATCGGTATCAAGCTTAACCGAACGGTATCTCTTCATACCGGTACCGGCAGGTATCAGTTTACCTAAGATTACATTCTCCTTAAGTCCGATTAACGGATCAACCTTTCCGTTGATTGCCGCTTCCGTTAATACCTTCGTCGTCTCCTGGAAGGATGCGGCGGACAGGAACGAATTGGTGGCAAGGGATGCCTTCGTGATACCAAGCATAACCTGTTTTCCTTCGGCAAGACCTAAGCCTTCCTCCTCCAGACGCTCGTTTGCATCCTCAAATTCCAGCGTATCAACCAGTTTACCCGGCAGAAACTCGGAATCACCGCTGTTCTCGATACGAATCTTCTTAAGCATCTGACGTACAATGACCTCGATATGCTTATCATTGATTTCAACACCCTGTAACCGGTAAACCCTTTGTACTTCCTGGATCATGTAATCCTGTACGGAACGGACTCCTTTAATCTTTAAGATATCATGAGGGTTAACACTTCCCTCCGTCAGCTCATCGCCGGCCTCAAGTACATCTCCGTCCGCAACCTTAATTCTGGAACCGTACGGAATCAGGTATGCTTTTGCTTCCCCTGTTTCATCATTGGTTACGATTACTTCTCTCTTCTTCTTGGTGTCCTTTATAGTCACGGCGCCGCCGAACTCAGCTATAATTGCAAGACCTTTCGGCTTTCTCGCTTCAAAAAGCTCCTCGACACGGGGAAGACCTTGTGTAATATCATCACCCGCAACGCCGCCGGTATGGAAGGTACGCATGGTCAGCTGTGTTCCCGGTTCACCGATAGACTGTGCCGCAATAATTCCGACAGCTTCACCTACCTGAACTGCCTCACCGGTAGACATGTTGGCTCCATAGCATTTTGCGCACACACCGATGTGGGATTTGCAGGTTAATATGGTACGAATTTTCACCTTTGCATTTAGTCCGGCTTCCTTAATCTTGCTGGTTGCCATTATTTTAGCCGCACGCTTCGGCGTAATCATATGATTTGCTTTTACTATAACTTCACCGTTATCATCATAGATGGTATCACAGGAATATCTTCCCGTAATTCTTTCTTCCAGGGACTCAATGATCTCGTTCCCGTCGGAAAAGCCTTTAATCCACATGCCCGGAATCTCTTTGCCTTCACAGCAGTCCACTTCACGTATGATCAGATCCTGTGATACGTCGACCAGACGGCGTGTCAGATATCCCGAATCGGCGGTACGCAAAGCGGTATCGGACAGACCCTTCCTTGCACCATGTGCGGAAATGAAGTATTCCAATACATCAAGTCCTTCACGGAAATTCGATTTAATAGGCAGCTCAATGGTGCGGCCCGAAGTATCGGCCATAAGTCCACGCATACCGGCAAGCTGCTTGATCTGCTTATCGGAACCACGGGCACCGGAATCAGCCATCATGAATATATTGTTGTATTTATCAAGGCCCCCGAGAAGGGCTTCCGTAATATCATCATCGGCTACCTTCCAGGTATCAATAACCGCTTTGTATCTTTCGTCCTCCGTCATTAAACCGCGGCGGAAGTTCTTGGAGATCTCCTCCACTCTGGCTTCCGCGTCGGCTATAATCGTCTTCTTCTTCTCCGGTACCGTCATATCAGAGATGGATACCGTCATCGCGGCTCTCGTAGAATATTTATAACCCAGGGCTTTGATTGCGTCCAGTGTCTCGGCCGTTTTTGTAGCACCGTGGATATTGATACATTTTTCAAGGATTTTTTTCAGCTGTTTCTTAGCTACAAGGAAATCAATCTCAGGCAAAAGGTAATTATCCGGATTGGACCTGTCAACGAATCCAAGATCCTGACTGATTATCTCATTAAATATCAGACGTCCGACCGTAGTCTCTATCGTTTTCGTTACCGGAACGCCCTGATCGTTAATGCCCGATCTTCTGACCTTAATCTTGGCATGCAGGGTTGCAGCCCCGTTCTCATATGCAAGAATCGCTTCGTTTACACTCTTGAAGCTATGGCCTTCCCCCTTGTCACCGTCTTTTTGCAGGGTCAGGTAATAGATACCAAGCACCATATCCTGCGAAGGAACCGCAACCGGCGCACCGTCGGACGGTTTCAACAGGTTATTCGGAGACAGCAGGAGGAACCTGCATTCTGCCTGTGCTTCCACCGACAGCGGTAAATGCACCGCCATCTGGTCGCCGTCGAAATCGGCGTTAAATGCCGTACATACCAGCGGATGCAGCTTAATCGCCTTACCTTCAACCAGGATAGGCTCAAATGCCTGAATACCCAGTCTGTGAAGTGTCGGAGCGCGGTTTAACATTACAGGATGCTCCCTGATAACCTCCTCCAATACGTCCCATACCTCAGATTGCAGCCTTTCCACCATCTTTTTGGCAGACTTGATATTATGTGCCGTGCCCCTTGCAACAAGCTCTTTCATTACAAACGGCTTAAATAATTCGATTGCCATTTCCTTGGGAAGGCCGCACTGATAGATCTTTAGTTCCGGACCTACCACAATAACGGAACGTCCCGAATAGTCAACACGTTTGCCAAGCAGATTCTGGCGGAAACGCCCCTGCTTTCCCTTTAACATATCGGATAATGATTTTAAGGCACGGTTTCCGGGACCGGTAACCGGTCTTCCCCTTCTGCCGTTATCGATCAATGCATCCACAGCTTCCTGAAGCATTCTCTTTTCATTACGAACGATAATATCCGGAGCACCTAATTCGAGCAATCTCTTTAAACGGTTGTTACGGTTAATAATCCTTCTGTATAAGTCATTCATATCGGAAGTCGCAAAACGTCCTCCGTCCAGCTGTACCATCGGACGCAGGTCAGGCGGAATAACCGGAATTACCGAAAGGATCATCCATTCCGGCCGGTTGCCGGATTCCCGGAAAGCCTCCACTACTTCAAGCCTTTTAATAATTCTAGCCCGCTTTTGCCCGGTTGAATCTCTTAAGCCCTTTTTCAGTTCTTTCGATTCGGTTTCCAGGTCGATTGCAAGCAAAAGCTCCTGAATCGCTTCCGCACCCATGCCTACTCTAAACTTATTGCCGTATTTATCATAGGATTCCCTGTACTCTTTTTCGTTCAAAACCTGTTTATACTGCAAATCCGTATTGCCTTTATCTAAAACAATATAAGCCGCAAAATAAAGCACTTTCTCCAGTGTCCTCGGTGATAGGTCGAGAATCAGACCCATTCTGCTGGGAATCCCTTTAAAATACCAAATATGGGATACCGGTGCCGCAAGTTCGATATGACCCATTCTTTCCCTGCGGACACTTGCCTTGGTTACTTCAACACCGCATCTGTCACATACCACGCCCTTATATCTGATCTTTTTATATTTCCCGCAATGACATTCCCAGTCCTTGCTTGGCCCAAAAATCTTCTCACAGAATAAACCGTCTTTCTCCGGCTTTAAAGTTCTGTAATTGATCGTTTCCGGTTTCTTCACTTCACCTCTCGACCATTCCCTGATTTTTTCGGGGGAAGCTAAACCAATCTTTATGGCATCGTATGTTATCTCCTGAACACTTTCGTTATTTGCTATCTCTGGCATTATCTGGCACTCCCTTTCATTTCGTCATGAATTCATTCATGAATTAATCTTCGAAGTCATCATCCATTTCACTAAGTCCAACGTTATCCTCTTCAAATGTATCAAAGAAGCTTTCTTCCTCCTCAGGCGTTGTCTCTCTGTAGCCGGCTTCACCATAATCCTCGTCATACCTGAAGCTTTCGTCACCCTCAATGAGAGGTGTCAAGTCCCCGTCACCATAATCGATATCCTCAGACATCTTAACCTCATCGCCGTTTTCATCCAGGACAATTACATCTAGCGCCAAAGACTGCAATTCCTTCAGGAGTACCTTGAAGGATTCCGGAATACCGGGCTCCGTAATATTTTCACCTTTAATGATAGCTTCATAAGTTTTAACACGTCCCGTGACATCGTCCGATTTCACAGTCAGGATCTCCTGCAGGGTATAGGCAGCACCGTAAGCCTCGAGTGCCCAAACTTCCATCTCTCCGAATCTCTGCCCGCCAAACTGTGCCTTACCGCCGAGAGGCTGCTGTGTTACCAGGGAGTATGGTCCGGTTGAACGCGCATGGATCTTATCGTCAACCAGATGATGCAGCTTCAGATAATGCATGAAACCTACCGTTACGGCACCGTCAAAATACTCTCCGGTACGTCCGTCACGGAGCCTTACCTTACCGTCACGGTTTATCGGCACGCCTTTCCATTCATCCCGGTATTCCTTATTATTCTCCAAATAATCCATGAAATCAGCGTCCAGTATATCCTTATACTTCTTCTCGAAGTCTTTCCACTCACTGTTTACATAATCGTTTGCCAATTCCAGTGTATCCATTATGTCATACTCGTTAGCGCCGTCAAATACCGGAGTAGATACCTTAATTCCAAGAACCTTGGCTGCAAGGCTTAAATGTATCTCCAATACCTGTCCGATATTCATACGTGAAGGCACACCCAGGGGGTTCAAAACAATATCAAGCGGCCTTCCGTTCGGAAGGAACGGCATATCTTCAACCGGCAGCACACGGGAAACAACACCCTTGTTACCATGACGGCCTGCCATCTTATCACCAACCTGGATCTTCCTCTTCTGCGCAATATAAACACGAACCGTCTGATTGACACCCGGAGACAGTTCATCCCCGTTTTCCCTGGTAAATACCTTTGCATCAACGATGATTCCGTACTCGCCATGCGGTACTTTTAATGAAGTATCCCTGACTTCCCTTGCCTTTTCCCCGAAAATAGCGCGCAAAAGCCTTTCTTCCGCCGTCAGTTCGGTTTCTCCCTTAGGGGTAACCTTACCAACCAGAATATCTCCGGCACGAACCTCGGCACCGATACGGATAATACCTCTTTCATCCAGGTCCTTCAAGGCGTCGTCGCCTACACCCGGAACGTCCCTCGTAATTTCTTCCGGTCCAAGCTTCGTATCTCTGGCCTCTGCTTCATATTCCTCAATATGGACGGAAGTATAAACGTCTTCCTGAACGAGTCTTTCACTTAACAGGACCGCATCCTCGTAATTATAGCCTTCCCAGGTCATAAAACCGATCAGAGGATTCTTACCTAATGCCAGTTCACCCTCTGCTGTTGACGGTCCGTCTGCAATTACCTCGCCTTCCTTCACCTTATCCCCTTTGCTCACAATCGGTCTCTGATTAATACAGGTTCCCTGATTGCTTCGTGCAAACTTAACAAGCTTATAGGAAGTCTTGGTTCCGTCCTCATTCTTTACGATAATTTCTTTTGATGTAGCCCTGTCTACGATACCCGATTTCTTTGCGACAACACAAACACCGGAGTCAACCGCAGCTTTCGCTTCCATACCTGTCCCTACGATCGGTGACTCGGTTACGAGCAGCGGAACTGCCTGACGCTGCATGTTAGAACCCATCAGCGCACGGTTGGCATCGTCGTTCTCCAGGAACGGGATCATAGCCGTAGCAACGGAGAATACCATTTTAGGCGATACATCCATCATATCGATCTTTTTCTTTTCAAATTCCGAGGTATCCTCCCTGAAACGTCCGGATACCGTATTGCTTAAAAAGTAGCCGTTTTCATCCAAAGTCTCATTAGCCTGGGCAACTACATATTTATCCTCTTCATCAGCAGTCAGATATACCACCTCATCGGTTACCCTCGGATTTAACGGGTCTGTTTTATCCACCTTCCGATAAGGCGCTTCAATGAAGCCATACTCATTAATCCTTGCATAGGAAGCCAGGGAGTTGATTAAACCGATGTTCGGGCCTTCCGGTGTCTCAATCGGGCACATTCTTCCGTAATGGGAATAATGAACGTCGCGAACCTCGAAACCGGCCCGGTCACGTGACAAACCACCCGGTCCCAATGCCGACAGACGCCTCTTATGTGTTAATTCGCCCAAGGGATTATGCTGATCCATGAACTGGGACAGCTGGGAACTTCCAAAGAACTCCTTAACGGCCGCCGTTACCGGTTTAATATTGATCAGAGACTGCGGGCTGACACCTTCCAGGTCCTGCGTCGTCATTCTCTCACGAACCACACGTTCCATTCTGGAAAGTCCGATTCTGTACTGGTTTTGCAATAATTCACCAACGGCTCTGATTCTTCTGTTCCCTAAATGGTCAATATCGTCAGGGTTACCGATACCATATTCTAAATGCAGATTATAATTAATCGATGCAATAATGTCCTCTTTTGTGATATGTTTTGGGATTAATTCATTAAGATTTTTTCTGATTGCTGTCTTTATTTCTTCTATATCTTTATACTCATCTAAAATATCCTTTAATACCGGATAATAAACTTCCTCTGTTACACCCAGCTCAGCCTTATTCACGTCAACATAGCAAGCAAGATCTACCATCATATTGGATAATATCTTAACGTTTCGTTCCTCTGCCTGAATCGTAATGGACGGAATCGCCGCATTCTGGATTTCTGCCGCAATTTCCTCTGTAAGTACTGTGCCGGCTGATGCAATAATCTCACCGGTTTCTTTATTTATAACATCTTCCGTAAGTTTATAACCTGCAACACGATTCTTTAAGGCTAATTTCTTATTGAACTTAAATCTTCCGACCTTGGCCAGGTCATATCTTCTGGAATCAAAAAACATGCTGTTGATCAGAGATTCCGCACTTTCTACAGAAAGCGGCTCACCCGGCCGAAGCTTCTTATACAGTTCAAGTAAACCGTCCTGATAGTTATCCGATGGGTCCTTTGTTATGCTTGCTACTATCTTAGGTTCCTCACCAAACAGTTCTTCGATCTCAACATTGCTTCCGATACCCAGAGCGCGGATTAAAACGGTAATAGGAACCTTACGGTTTCTATCCACGCGTACATAAAATACGTCGTTGGAATCCGTCTCATACTCTAACCATGCTCCTCTGTTTGGGATGACGGTAGAAGAATACAATTTCTTACCAATCTTATCATGTCCAACTGCGTAATAAATGCCGGGGGAACGTACCAACTGGCTGACAATAACTCTTTCAGCCCCATTAATCACAAAAGTTCCTGTTTCAGTCATTAATGGCAAATCGCCCATGAAAATGTCATGTTCATTGATTTCATCGTTCTCCTTGTTGTGAAGTCTTACTTTTACCTTAAGGGGAGCTGCAAAGGTCGCATCCCTTTCCTTACACTCTTCAATCGAATATTTGACATCATCTTCACATAACGTAAAATCAACAAACTCTAAGCTCAAATGCCCGCTGTAATCTGCTATCGGAGAAATATCATCAAAAACTTCCTTCAGTCCTTCATCTAAAAACCATTGATATGAGTTTTTTTGAACTTCAATAAGATTAGGCATTTCCAGTACTTCTTTCTGCCTCGAGTAACTCATTCTTACGCCGTTACCGACTTTGATTGGACGTATCCTGTTTTTATCCATTGACGTTTTCACCCCTTGATATTTTATTAATATTCTCTAATATTTCCTTCGTAACAACCTGTCAGGGTTTCGAAATATTTTGAATAATTTTTTGAAAATGCTTTTCAATTAAAACCATATGTGCTATAATGTTAATAGTAAGGCATATTACAGCACAATAGTGCATCTTTCATGCTATCATATAATTTTCAAGATGTCAACAGTTTTTGTTGACTTTTTCTATTTCACCGGTACCATAGTCTGAATAGTTACATTTCACTTTCTCTTTAAAATTTACCCATTATCTTGTCAACTATACCGGCAGCACTAAATTACCTGCCCTCCCCCTATCCGGACATAAAATTGGCGGATGAGTTTTTAACAAGCTCACTCCGCCGACTTTTTCTTATTCAATGTAAATTATATCCCCGTCCGGTTTTACCTGCCTCTGTTCCTATCCACATTATGTCTCACAATATCCTGAATAAGTTCAACATCGAAAACCTTATCATTCGGTACCTGAATCGCACCCTTTGATGTTTTATAGCCCGTAAGCCTGTCCGCAAATTCTTCCACGGCTTCCGCACCCGGATATATTCCAATATGCCTTTTGTGTGCAGCGAAATGAATGATATTGCCCTTGTAATAAAAGGTAGGCATCTGCCAGCTCATCCTTTCCGTCAGTTCAGGTGCCGTATTCAGAATAATACGCCTTAATTCCGCAAGCCTCGGCCGGATATCCCTGGGACAGACTGCAATATACTCGTCTATTGTCCGGATTTTTGCATTCCCGTTATCAGTCGTTTCTTTCATAAACAACTCCTTTCTTTATATAAAGGATAACCTGGTACAAATTATATACCAAAAACACATCGCACACAAAGTAAAGTACAAAAAAGAGTTTCGCTTGCGAAACTCCTGCGCCGCCGCGTAGCCGCTTGCGGCTAGCTTCCAATGAAGCGGCGTGCGCCTCCTGCCCGGAGGGCTTTTTTATTGTATAGGGAATCCGGAGGAATTTCCTATACAATAAAAAAGGCCATTGCAAAACTCAT
>JAEWSD010000177.1 GCA_023398615.1 Bacillota bacterium | reverse complement strand
TGTGTCGGCATACAGAAACTGATACTGTTCCTGTTCCTTTTTGCTTCATATACCTCAACCGGATTAAAGCTCTCTGTTCCGGGCTTTTGCAGCCAACATCCGTTACTGAATTTCATAGTTTTGCTCCCTTCGTATGGACTCTGAGTTATCTTCTTCATCTTATTGATTTATTATAAACCAAAATCAGCCGCATACAATGTTTTATTACATGAGAAGTATGTATTTTATGTTATTATTCAGCCTATGGTACCGCGAGGTGTTTTTTTGTGAGCAGATCTATATATAGATCTGCGAAGCGAAAGTCACAGAAAACCCGAGACATGTCTGTGCGAAATTATGCATTTTGCATAGTAACTATTTTATTAATAATCCCCGCAGCGATACATTGGACAATACCCAAAGTACCTGCCTGCGGGGATACCATAGTGCGGATATAATAATTTTCTCAAATCGAACTGTTGAAAGAAACCATTGCCTTCTCAAACTCCGGCACCGGCATGGGTTTTGAATAAAGGAAACCCTGCGCCATATCGCAGCAGACACTCTTTAAGAAATCGGATTGCTTCTTCGTCTCCACTCCTTCCGATAACACTTTCATGTTGAGCTGCTTTGCCATACTTATAATGCTTGATACGATAATCTGCTCTTCCTTCTGCATCTCGCCCTGGCCAAAGAATTCCTTATCCAGTTTTATCACATCCGTTGCCATATCCTTTAACAGATTAAGAGAGGAATATCCCGCTCCAAAATCATCGATAGACACATCAAAGCCCTTTTTCCGAAGCTTTCGCATAACGGTAAGCGCCTCTTCCGTGTTATTCAAGAAGATGCTTTCCGTAAGCTCCAATTCTAACAAAGAATGAGGGATCCTGTAGCTGTCGACTAATTTTTCAATGTCATTTACAAAATTCTCGTCATTCAGATGAATTCTGGATACGTTCAGCGATATCGGAACAACAGGCAGACCTTCATCCAGCCATTTTCTAAGCTTCCTGCATACTTCCTCGTATACATAGAAGTCCAGGAAAACCACAAAACCGTTCTTTTCAAAAAGAGGAATAAAATCATTCGGAGGAATCAGCATATTACCTTCTTTCTTCCACCTTACCAGGGCTTCCGCTCCAACCAGGGTATTCCCCTTCAGTTCAATTTTAGGCTGCAGATATACTATGAATTCTCCGTCTTTAAGTGCCTGCTCCATATTGTTGGTAATCTCGGTTTCTTTTTGCAGCTTAGCCTCCATAGAATGGTCAAAGAACCTGCATACCGTTTTTAATGTATCCTTCACACTTTTACGCGCTATATTGGCGTTATCAATTGCAATCGATATATCCTTACCGGGATCAATCACGGAAACCCCGCTTGTAATTACAAAATGGTTGGCAGGATACTTTAACTTCTCCCAGCCGTTGAACTGTTCGTTTATATGCAAAATATGTTTCTTTAATTCATCCGCATCCAGGTACTCTATTAGCGCCACAAAATTGTCTTCGGAACATCTTGCAAGACCGAGATGATATTTCTCATGAAGTGTCAGATAGTCGGCAAAATCACAAAGTATGCTGTCTCCAATATCATAACCCAGGGTATCGTTAATATTTTTAAACTGGCTGATATCGGAATAAATAATGGCAAAAACACGGTCCGGATATTCGGCCAGAAGATTCCTGACATCCTTTTTAAACTTATGCAAGGTAGGAAGTCCGGTCAGAGCATCATAATTCCTGATTTTATAAAGCTCCTTATTTGCCCGCTCGGATGCACGCATCTTAAGCAAATAAGAGGATATGATCTTTGTTATGGTAACTAACGAGTCTATCTCCCCTTGTGTCCAATACCGTGCTTTCTCGCAGTCATCAACACTGACGCAGCCTTTGAAGATACCATTCTCATAGATTGCGCACTGGATGACCGCCTTCAGGCCGACAGTATCTTTTCCGGGGCTTTCTGTCTCCTGCTTTATAAAGCCTGTGTCACAAACATAATAAAGCCCATTATCGTCAAATTTATCCGCATAATCCGAAACATCAATATACTCATTGCCGTTCAGGCTGCCGGGAACTTCCATAGCATCCCTGCTGTTCATGTAGGTAATACGAAATCCCGGTTCCGCCACGGTGTTTTCAATGATACAGATATGACTGCAGTCAAACTGAAGCCTCATACGGTTAAGTAAAAGATTGATAGCACTGTTCACATCCCTGGTTCGGGACATAATGTCAAAGGCAAAGGCGGTAATCTCTTTATCGAAATTACTGGTACCATAGGCCCTTGTCTCTCTTATCCGGTACGATTCATAGCTGTCTCCGGCCGATTTCTCCCATCCCTCCGGATATGCGCTCCGGATATCACAGCAAAAACCAAAGTGACTGTGTTCCGACTTCCTGATATATTGAAGGGCCATATCGGCATTTGCAAATAAGCTGAGGTAATCCTCACCGTCATCGGGATAAACGGCGGCACCGATACTGCAGGACATGGAGTAATCCTTATTCTCGCCCGTATATGTTTGATGCAGAACCGCACTGATTTTCTCGGCATGTTTCCTCACTATCTCCCTGTCCGACACATTCTTAAGAAAGATCAGAAACTCGTCTTCTCCAATCCTCGCAGTGATATCCCCATCATGAAATATGTTGCTTAAGCTGTCGGCTATATTCAAAAGCACCGTATCTCCGAAGAGATATCCGAGACTTTCATTGACCACATTAAAATTATCAATATCAACAATCATGAAAGCGTGATGGGTTTCCTTATTCCCAACAGCCAGAAATTCTTCAATGATGCTTCTGCTGTATTCCTTATTATACAATTTTGTCAAAGAATCCCTTTTCCCCGATCCCTGTGCTTGAAGAACCTGGAAGCCTTTATCCTTCTCTTTCTGTTTCTCCCAGGCATTTCCGCCTATCATTGCGGCATAAACGGCTTTCCCGCGTCCAAACTCAATGCATTCCTCCTCTTCCAGGTATCTGCCGGTAATTCCGTCCGGCAGAGGAATATCTGAAAAAAACCGCATGAGTTCCTTTTCTGTTCGTATGCTCTTATTAATCAAGTTTTTATCATTAATGTTCATTCTATCTTAACCTATCTTCCCTAAAAAACACTGCAATAGCTTTCAATACTGTTTAAATTTGTAAACTGGAACTTTCTTAATAACAACAGCAATGATTATATCATGATATTTCCATTAATTCAACAAAAATATACATAAAAATCTATATATTACTATTTTTATTGACAAGGTTTTATTGTCATAGTAGCACTTGTTAACAAATTCTATTTGTAAAATAAAAATGTGCAGAAATTAAAAAAGCGAAAGAATATGTTACAGTTTAGCCATAAGCGAAACTATAACAAAAATATTGAGAAAAATAAGGAAAGGACTTGACTTTTAAAAGTTAACTGCTATACTTATCGATAGTTAAAGTGTTATCAGACATTTTACAAATAATCCGCTAGGGGAGCCTCGGCTGAGAAGTGCAGAATAGTTTCGAAAATATTTTGTTACTGACCCTCACTACTTGATCCGGTTAATGCCGGCGTAAGGAAGCATTCAAGCAAGTGGCCCCTCCTATGCATACATAAGGAGGTTTTTTTATGTTTCAAGGTTTTATTAATCTATTTGTCAAAACAACGGAGGAAGGGGAATACCTGTTAACTGCGGGGGGATATATCGCTTTAGTCGTAATCCTGCTTTTGTTTCTTGCAGCCATCACGGTCTTTAATAAGAGCAGCAGAAAGATAAAAACGAAACAGCTCGTTTTTTCCGCATCTGCCATTGCTCTGGCGGTTGTAACATCCTTCATCAAGTTTGTTCACCTGCCGTTCGGCGGCTCCATTACCCTGTTCAGCATGTTTTTCATCTGCTTCGTCGGATACCTGTACGGACTTAGGATAGGATTAATTACCGGATTTGCTTACGGCATTCTTCAATTACTGATTGACCCCTACATCTACCACCCGCTGCAGCTGCTGATGGACTATCCTCTGGCTTTCGGGTGCCTCGGCCTGGCCGGTATATTCGGCGGCAGCAATACAAGGCACAGCAAATTCGGCCTGCTGTACGGCTATATCATCGGCGTATTTGGACGCTACCTCTTCCATGTCATATCCGGTTACATTTTCTTTGGAAGCTATGCGCCGGAAGGAATGAACTCCATGATTTATACGCTTGGTTATAACGCAACCTATATCGTACCGGAAGCCATTGCAACCGTAATTATCCTGTTTATACCGCCGATCCAGAACGCCTTTAAGGAAGTCCAAAGAATGGCAAACCAGGAGTAAAAAAACATAAAGGAGGCTATTGCAAAACCCATAATATTTATGAATATTTGCAATAGCCTGCTTGTTCGTTAACCGGCGTTTATAACCGGCATCTCATAAAAACATCCGCATATTTATTGTTGTTATAACGTTCTGTCTGAGTAAAGCCCGTCCTTTTATACAGGCCTAGCGCCCTTTCGCTGGTTCTCATAGTGTCGAGATACATCCATTCATAGCCCTGCTTTCTTGCATAATCCATTGCAGTCTCTATCATTTTCCTTCCGTATCCCAAGCCCTGGTATTCCTGATAAAGATACAGGCATTTCAATTCACAATTGCCATCGGGCAGCCTGCTCACCGCAACGGTTCCAATGATGCGGGAATCCTTTTGCAGTATCCAGAATTTTTCAAAGGATTCCCTGATGTGCAGCAACTTACTGTGTCTGCCTTGCGGCTCATAGATTCTTCCGGATTCCGGCAGGCACAGTGTAAGAAAGGTATTCAGCTCATTCTGCATACTTTCTTTATACTCCGCGGGCTGAACCGTATTCCCGGCTTGATTGTCTTTATTCTGCTCCTTCATATCTTTGCAACGTCTATCAGGGTAATATTCCCTTTGTCGGTATTCTCAAGGCTTGTCAGTAACGCATTTGCCGTGTCCAGGGAGGTCAGGCAGGTCACACCGGTTTCGATTGCGGTACGGCGGATCAGGAATCCGTCCCTGTTCTTATCACGTCCCTGGGTAGGAGTATCGATTACCAGGTCGATCTCGTGGCCTAAGAGCAGATCAAGTATCGTGGGTGCCTCTCTGTCCAGTTTGTTGATTGGAATCGCATTCACACCGTTATCCTGTAAAACCTTTGCGGTACTTCTGGTAGCGTAGATTTCATAACCGAGAGCTTCGAAACGTCTTCCTACGCCGACAGCCTCCTCTTTATCCGCATTCTTAACCGTTATAATGATCTTCTTATGCTTCGGAAGATTGATTCCCGCACCCAGAAAAGCCTTATATAAAGCTTCATGAAAGGTTTTTCCGATTCCCAGGCATTCACCGGTGGATTTCATCTCCGGTCCAAGGCTGATATCGGCCCCTCGTAATTTCTCGAAGGAGAATACCGGCATCTTAATTGCAATATAATCTGCCAGCGGTGCTAATCCGGAGCCATATCCCAGATCACGGATCTTTGCACCCAGAATCACCCGGGTGGCCAGATGCACGATCGGAATTCCCGTTACCTTACTGATATACGGTACGGTACGGCTGGAACGGGGATTCACTTCGATTACATATACCTCGTCCCCATATATGATAAACTGAATATTAATTAACCCGATTACATGAAGTGACTCCGCCAGCTTTCTGGTATAATCCTCGATTACCTTCTGATGCTTTTCGGATACATTCATCGGAGGATATACGGAGATACTGTCACCCGAATGGATGCCGGCACGCTCCACATGTTCCATGATACCCGGAATCAGGATATCTTCACCATCGCATACCGCATCCACCTCCACCTCTTTGCCCATCAGGTATTTATCCACCAGTATGGGATGCTCCTGCACATTGAGGTTAATGATAGTCATGAATTCCCTGATATCTTCATCGGAAATCGCAATCTGCATTCCCTGTCCGCCTAATACATAGGACGGTCTTACCAATACGGGATAGCCAAGTTCATTTGCCACCTTAATTGCTTCTTCCGTGGTGAATACCGTTCGTCCTGCGGGTCTTGGAATACCGCATTTCTCCAGAATCTCATCAAAGAGCTCCCGATCCTCGGCCGCATCGACATTCTCCGCCGAAGTACCAAGTATCGGCACACCCATCTTAAGCAATGCTTCCGTCAGCTTAATAGCCGTCTGCCCGCCGAATTGCACCACCGCACCGTCAGGCTTCTCCAGATCCACGATATTTTCCACATCCTCGGGGGTAAGCGGTTCAAAATAGAGCTTATCGGCAATATCAAAGTCCGTACTTACCGTTTCCGGATTGTTATTCACTATGATTGTTTCATAACCGCTCTTACCCAATGCCCAGACACTGTGAACCGAACAGTAATCAAACTCGATACCCTGTCCGATCCGGATAGGGCCGGAACCAAGTACCATGACCTTCTTTCTCGTCCTCACCGGACTTACTTCATTCTGACTGTCAAAGCAGGAATAATAGTAAGGTGTACTGGCTTCAAATTCCGCCGCACAGGTATCTACCATTTTATACGCAGGTATAATCCCGTATTCCGCCTTGCGAAGCCGCTTTATCTCCTCCGGAGCTTTACCGGACAGCTCCGCAATCACACGGTCCGGGAATTCCAGCCGTTTTGCATCCGCCAGCAGCTCTTTTGTCAATTCCTTCGCTTGCAGCTCCTGCTCCATTTCAACCAGTATGGCAATTTTGTCGATAAACCATCTGTCAATCTTTGTGATATCATATATTTCATCGTAAGAAATACCTCTTCGGACAGCTTCCGCAATGACAAAGATTCTTTTGTCGTCAATCTGGTATAATTTCTCACGTATTTCATCAGCCGTGAACCGACTGTAGTCTCCGTACCTTAAGCTGTAGATATTTTGTTCCAGAGACCTTAACGCTTTCATTAACGCCCCTTCAAAATTGGTACAGATGCTCATTACCTCTCCGGTAGCCTTCATCTGAGTGGTGAGTGTCCTTTTTGCCATGACGAATTTATCAAACGGCCATTTCGGAATCTTTACCACTACATAGTCCAGAGCCGGTTCAAAGCTGGCATAGGTCTTGCCTGTGATGGCATTGGGGATTTCGTCAAGATTGTAGCCCAGGGCTATCTTTGCGGCAACCTTTGCAATCGGATAACCGGTCGCCTTGGAGGCAAGGGCGGAAGAACGGCTTACCCTTGGATTAACTTCAATCACACAGTATTCAAAGGTATCCGGATGAAGCGCATATTGAACATTGCAGCCGCCCGTGATGTTAAGCTCCGTGATAATATTCAGTGCGGAGGTTCTTAACATCTGGTATTCCTTATCGGAAAGAGTCTGGGAAGGGGCCACGACGATGCTGTCTCCGGTATGCACCCCGACAGGGTCCAGGTTTTCCATGTTACATACCGTAATACAGTTCCCCTGACGGTCACGCATCACTTCGTACTCAATTTCCTTCCAGCCTGCAATGCAGCGCTCGATGAGACATTGGCCTACACGGCTCAGACGTAAACCGTTAGAACAGATTTCGACCAGCTCCTCCTGTGAATGGGCGATACCGCCGCCGCTGCCGCCGAGAGTGTAAGCAGGACGGATTACTACCGGGTAACCGATGCTGTCGGCAAACGTAACCGCTTCCTTAACCGTAGTCACGACGGTGCTTGGAGCACACGGCTCGCCGATTTTCTCCATAGTGTTCTTGAATTCCAGGCGGTCTTCCGCCTTTTTAATGGTTTCAGAGGTAGTACCGATCAATTTGATATTATTTTCCCGAAGAAAACCGGATTCTTCCAGTTCCATAGCAATATTTAAAGCCGCCTGTCCCCCGAGAGTCGGCAGGACACTGTCCGGCTGTTCCTTTAACAGAATCTTTTTCACAATATCCGGAGTCAGCGGCTCTATATATACATAATCTGCAATGTCTTTATCCGTCATGATGGTAGCGGGATTCGAGTTAACCAATACCACGCTGATGCCTTCCTCCTTTAAGGAGCGGCATGCCTGGGTCCCCGCATAGTCAAATTCTGCTGCCTGTCCGATTACGATCGGACCTGAACCTATTACTAAAACCTTTTTGATATCATCCATTTTCGGCATTATTTTGACACCTCCATCATCTGAATAAACTCGTCAAACAGAAACTCCGTATCCTGCGGTCCCGAACAGGCTTCCGGATGGAACTGCACGGTAAATATATTTTTTCCAAGATAGTGCATCCCTTCTACGGTTCCGTCATTTGCATTGATAAAGCTTGTCTCTGCTACCTTTGCACCGATCGTTCCGTCTTCCACGACATATCCGTGGTTTTGCGTGGATATATATACCCTGCCGGTTTTTAAATCCTTTACCGGATGATTTGCACCTCTGTGACCGTATTTCAGCTTTCTGGTATCACCGCCCGTTGCAAGAGCCATGAGCTGATGTCCGAGGCAGATTGCAAAAATCGGGATATCCGTATGGTATAATTTTTTAATCTCTTCAATGATCTGCGTACATTCCTTGGGATCTCCCGGTCCGTTGGAAAGCATGATTCCGTCCGGCCCGTCCGCAATAATTTCTTCCGCCTGTGTCAGTGCGGGATATATGGTAACATCACAACCTCTTTTTAAAAGGCTTTCCGCAATATTATCCTTGGAACCGTAATCCAGCAGCGCCACCCTGCAATTTGATTTCCGATAAGGATGGATTTTCAGGCCGCTTCTTGCTTCTTCTACATCGTTTGCAACATAATCCTTAGAGAGATAGCTGTGCTTTTCTTTACATGTTACCTTTTCTACGACCTTTGCCGTATGATGGGCCTTAAGCTGTTTCACAACATCCTCCGGCACAAAATTCTCATTAGTTGTAATCATTCCGTTCATTGTGCCCTTTTCTCTTAAGATCTTGGTCAATGCTCTGGTGTCAATTCCCTTGATACCAGGTATGTCATTCTCTTTAAGGAAGGTATCGATACTGTCCTCACTGCGGAAATTACTGGGATATCTTGCCGTTTCCCTGACGATATATCCGTCTACCCACGGCTTTTTGGATTCCATGTCTACATAGCATACTCCATAATTACCGATCAATGGATATGTCATTACAACAGCCTGTCCTGCATAGGAAGGATCAGTAAGCACCTCCAAATACCCCGTCATAGAGGTATTGAATACGATTTCACTAATCATTTCCCGGGTTGAACCTATACTCTTACCTGTGAAAACATTACCGTCTTCCAGTATTAGAAAAGCTTTCATAACTTCCACCTATCCCTTTCAACTAATGTACAGCAACCTTTAAAATCCTGCAACCTTATCAGTAAATATTCAGAACAAAGAGTTTGCCCTTGGCAAACTCTCGCACCGAGCGCAGTCGGCACAGCCCGAATACCGGTCATATTTACCCGTAAAAAAAGAGTATACACAAAAAATATTGGATATACTTCTTTCGCATATCATGTCTACAGGTTCCCAAATTGTAAAGATTTTATCATATCCTTTCATATAATACAAGTACTTTCTGGCTAAAAAAAGCAAAAAAATTTTATTTTTATACAAAATTTTTGATATTTATAATATGACAAAATTCTACACAAAAATAAGAATTTATATTGTGTCAATCCCGGAAAAAGGTTCCTGACTCCGACAGCATCCGTTCCGATCATTGATGCTGTTATCGTTGGCAGAAACCAATCCTTTTCCAACCCTTCCCGCCATGATACCGCTTGCGGTATCCCAAACAATTGGCGTTTTTTTCTTCATACTCATCAGGTCAATTCGGCAATCCGGGTAACCGCTACATATATTTCAGATATCCTGTACCATGTCGGGAAATCAACAATACCCGTCGCCGGCAAACGGAACAGCTGCTGGAATGCTCTGACTGCCTCTGCAGTTCCTTCCCCAAACCTTCCGTCTACGGCAATCCTTGGTATAACCGAATATACATTTGCAATTGCGTTCAGTTGCTCCTGCATCTGTCTTACGCTTTCTCCGGAAGACCCAATCGTCAGGTTTGCTCCCGGCCAGGAGGACGGAACACCTGCTACCTCATTGGCTGAATTAATAAAAATTGAGTTCCCGTAAAAATTGCGGAGAATCGATATGGCATCGTAACCCTGGTCACCAAGATTTTTAGA
>JAEWSD010000160.1 GCA_023398615.1 Bacillota bacterium | reverse complement strand
TTATTAACGATATTACCGTCATTTGTAAGCAGAATAAGCCCTTCCGAATCCTTATCCAGCCTTCCTATCGGATAGATCCTTTTCCCGTAGTTAATGTAATCTATAATATTATCCTTTTCATTCGTGTCGGTGGTACAAACGATACCACGGGGTTTATTGAATGCAATAAGAACTAATTGCTCATCCTCATTAACCGGTTTGCCCCGGAATACCACCTTTTGGCCTTTCCTTACCTTCGTTCCGAGCTCGGCGGTTATTCCGTCCACCGCAACTTCGCCAGCCGTAATGAAACGGTCGGCTTCCCTTCTCGAACATACCCCCGCATCACTAAGGTATTTATTGATTCTTACGGCATCCTCCGTCTGCAAATCTTCAATTAATCTCTTCGTCCTCTTTGCCATTTTAAACCTTCCAATCATGCCGTTTAATTAGTCGTTTGCAGAACGTTCCGCAAACGTCTATTTAGTATTATAACAGGAGAGGGAAAAAAGCACAAGCAAAAAGGATTCGCATATATGAAATGCGAATCCTTTCCCAAAGCTTTATATTTATATGAAACGTACCGCTATTTTTTCTTCGCCGTATTCTGACTTTGAGCCGATTCCTCCAGCTTGGAATTGAATGCAGCCAAAGCACTGTCACTCTCAACCGCCTTTTTGAATTTCTCATTAACACTGTAGATAAGGTCCATCACGTCTTCCGACTCACGTGCATTGTTCAGATACTGCTCGGTATCCTTATCAATTTCACCCATATAGATATACAGCTTGCCGTTCTCATTCGTCTTAACGTAGAATTCATTCATTGCGGGGGCCAGTGTATCAATACCGGTAAACTTAACTTCATGATATGCATAAACTATGTAAGAGCCTTCTGCCGGACCTTTCTTGGTATAACAGGTCAGGTTCCTGTATTTCTCTATGTACTTCGTCTTCCTGTTCAATGCCTTGATATCAATTACACTGGTATCATTGATCAAAGGTTTAAACGCTTCGATATCATTGCTGAGCTTTGCCTTTAAATAGCTGGTAATCAGCTCTTTAACCTCTTTATTGCTGTCCTTTACCAACGGATTTGGTTCTTCTACAACAGGAGTCGCGGTCGGTACCGGCGTCGGCGTATCCGGAACAGATAAAATCTTGCTTGCTTTTGCCGTATCCATTACTTCCGATTTCAAAACAGCGGCATCGTCACCGGCAGTTTCTTCTACTTTTGTAGTTGAAGCCTTTGACTGGCCATTCATGGAAAATGTCACCATTCCAACTCCCATTGTACACATTGTTACCAAAATAATCATCTTTTTATATTTAAGTTTCATACTAATCTCCTTTAATTGTTAACTTTTCATCAAAAACTGCCTTTTCTATATACTATCAAATTATTCGAAAAAAAGCAATAGTCTAATTTTTCTTTTTTGTAATATATTTAACATTTTCGTAACAATTTAAGGAGCTGACTGCCATGAAGCTTAAAATTAACGGAAATCTTTTACCAAAATGCTTATAAAATTTTTTTAAAAATATCTTGCCCAATTTGTCGTTTTAATGTAGAATGTCTTTATGCATCTATAGCTCAGTGGATAGAGCGTTCGCCTCCGAAGTGAAAGGTCGCTGGTTCGAATCCAGTTAGGTGCATTTTTTATTCGAAGATGTCATTTGTTATTTTCTTATGCGTTTTAACATATACATTAAGCTTATTATTGGTACTGTCACAGGTAGCCAGAAATACTTCCTTCTTATCTGTCACTCCGTTCGCCTTCAGCTGTTTCTCCAGCCATTTCTCATCTTTTCCTGCCGCCGTTAAGTTGTCCTTCATTACATTTCCGTCCAGAATAATATTTGCCAGCGGAAAATTCTGAGCCGAATTAATATTCAGGTCCGAAGTATTGACCGGACGTTTTCCGGTAACCGGAATGATACTGAGCTTACCATTTGCTTCAAGTATGGCGGTATGGATGTCTTCCAAATCAAAATAACCGCTTACCCTGCACATAGATAGGAATTCATCCACATCCACCTTGGCTTTCAGAAGGTTTTTTTCAAATAACTGGCCGTTTTGATACATAATCAAAGAATGGCCTTCAAAAAATCTCCTTAATATCATGGATTTACAGGTAATATACGAGATACCGAAAGATACCACACCGTACACTATCATTGCCACAAGCGGTTCCATAAAATTATCCTTTAATGAGGTAGCCATTTCTGCCGCGATGGAGCCTATGGTGATACTGTTGATGTAATCAAACATGCTCATTTCCGACATCTGCCGGTCACCCATTACTTTAGTAAGTATAAAAAGTGCGGTAACAGAGCCTAAAGCCAATAATACTATTTTAAGGATGTCCATAAATATTCCTCCTGTAATCAAATTCGTTTATCAAACTATAGGATATACGAATTGAGGAAAAATATGAATGAATTTTTTAAAACAGGAAACTACCTGTACCATTCGGCCGGAACCGGATCGGAATCGGCAAATAGATCCGGATTTTTCAGTAAAAAACCCGAAACCATGTCGGCCATGCCAACCGCATCGCAAAGCACGCAATCCGCATCCCCGAATTTACCCAAGCGACCGATTCCTTTTTGCAAAAATGGCTGCAGCATCTTGCCGTAATTCCTGGATATATCACCGTTGGCATTATAATGACGGTATATAGGCCGCGGCAGCAGACTGCCGTCGGGCATGGCTATAAACAGCTGCTGATATTGATCGGACAACCTGTCCGGAACCTTATTCCACTCCTCTACACCATGCAGATAGGTATTGCGGTTAAGGTCACATCCCAAAAAGAGAATTTTGGCCTTCCGGTCATACAGCTTTCCGTGACATCCCTGCCTGCTGCAGGGAGTATCGTTTCTTTCTTCCCCCTCCGTAAAGGCTTCGGCATCCTTTCCGATTGCGGCGACGGAATGTGTGGGATGCAAAGAACGTACCGCATCCTTACGCTTTAGAAAGAGGTTTGTTAATAAGCCCACACAGGAAGGCTCTGTCTCCGGATGAAAAACATTATACCTGTCATCAATCTGCTTCCATGTATGTGTCGGAAAGATTAAAAGTCCATCGGAAAGATATTCTATGAAAGCATCCAGGACGGTTTCCGCACCGCCTTCAACCCGGCCGATTGCCTTGATGGAAGAATGTATCATCAGGGTATCCTCTTTTCCGATTCCCATTTCAGCAATTTGTTTTAATAATACTTCTTTCGTATACATAACCATGCAACCCTTTCTGTCTGATTCAGGAACCATTACCACCTGTTCGTTACTCTTTCCGCAAACCCGGGAAAGTCTTTCACCTCTATGGCCGTACCGTCATCCAGGACGGCTTTGCCGGTAAATTTCCCAAATATCTGATGCTGGTCGCTTGATATCACAACGGCGGAAAGATATGCATTCCGGTCTATTACCGGTATGAATTTCATTTCAAATCTTTGGTCGGATGAGGTAAAGATCCACGGCTTCATATACTCGAATTCACTTTTTCTGTTCTGAGGTATCTTAAACAGGACATTTTCCAATTTATGCGCGGTCCCATCATAAAACAGTATATTCTCACTTGCCGCCGTGGTATCACCGAATCCGTATCCCAGATTGAAACCGAAAACCTTGCCGTTTACCAGGCCCTGCCCCGCACTCCAATACCAGGTATTCTCATAGGTCCAGACACCCCTGCCCCAGTCAAGAAGTCCGAAAGAATTCTCCTTCTTTATCTCATAGGTTCTTCCGCGGAAGATAACCTTGCCGGAAGCCCTCATGCCGATAATCTTCTGGTTATAATAGAAAGCTTTCCTGTCCTCCTTAAACGGCGTTGCTATCACCATAGAATCCCGCGGAGGCTCAGACAGGATAACGGATACCTTCAAGTCCGTTCCCTTATCAAAGTTTTTCATAACCATATACAGATGTCTGCCGCCGTTCTCATGCAGGAACGCAACTTTTACCCGGTTATCCCCGTATCTAATATCACCGGTTTCGGAAGATTCAGGCAGGACCAGCCTTTTACCAGGCAATACCCTCAGGATTCCTGTGGTTTTTTCCTTCCTGCTATTAAGATCGATAAAGGATGCACTTATTAAACCGAAATATGTATTATTTGCTACGGTAAGCGCCAGTGCAAAGCCTTCGCTTTGAATCAGATAGTAATCCCATTCCTTAAGCCTGAACCGGCAAGCTTTCACATCTTCTCTTCTGTATTCCATTAATAATGATGTTGCATAACCTTTTTGCTTCAGTTCTCCGTCTTCATCTAATAGCCTCGAAGGCTGTGTGATCCTGTGCTGCATAACCGCCCTCCTAAACTTGTCAACTATGATATGCTACCTTTAATATATATTCCATTTTACAGTATTTATCATATACAATCAACGATTATTAATTTGGAATTACTTTCGAGTACTATTCCGAATGCTCCTTATTCCCATACAAGCGCTTCCCGGAAAAACGGCAGTAAATTCTCTGACACTGCGTTCGGAGGAGTGGTATGTCCTCCCTGGAAGGTAAACAGGACATGCTCAATCCCTTTCTCATCCAAAAGTCCCGATAAATATTTTGTTCCTTCCGGAATCCAGGCGTAGCTGTCCCCTTCCCCGCAGCTTAATCCGATTGCTCTAAGAGGAGTATCTAACTTCAAATAGGCATCCAGCTTTTCCTTCCAGTCACCGTATCCGGCTTCCCAGCGCTTTAATAAGGCATTATCCGTATCCGAACCGTCTCCGAGGGGAATTGTTTCGTATGGCTCCGTGGTATTATAAGCAAAGGCCAGTGAATATGCCCTTAAAAATACACTGTCACTTTTCCAGGTAACAAATGCATCCCCTATTTTCTCCGGAGCCAGAACACCCGGAGACATGGCATAGGTCGCTCCGTAAACCTCCGGATGAAGCAATGCCAGGTTCAGTGCGCCAAATCCGCCCATAGAAAAACCGCAGATGCCTCTGGACTGAGCATTTGCTATGGTTCTGTAATTGGAATCAATATAAGAAACTACTTCTTTCGATGCGTAATCTTCCCATTTCCCGGTCACAGGTGAATTGACGTAAAAAGATCCTCCCGGCAAATTTTTTCCGTTTACCGCCACCATAATGAATTCTTTGGACGGTTCCTCGGAAAAGGCCTGATTAAGTACACCTCTGGCGATTTGGATAAAGGTAGCGACCGGTTCACCAAACCCATGTAAATAATATACCACCGGATATGTTTTATCGCTTTCGTAATAAGTCGGTGGCAGATAAACATAAAGAGCCTGTTCCGTCTTTTCCTCTATAAGATTATCCGCTATTGCCTTTGAATCATATACGACTGATTCTATCGTTCCCTCTTTTAGCACATAATCCTCTGTGATATCTTCCTGGCTATCTGAACTCTCTCCGCCGGCTTCATCATTTGTTTCATTTGCCGCCGTGTCGTCAGACACCGTCTGCCCTCCCGCAGGTTGCACTACAGTATCCCCGTTTGCCTGTTCCTGTGACTCTTTCGAATTATTAGCACATCCTCCCAAAGTCAGAATTACGGCGGCTAATACTATAATTCTTACATAAAACCGTTTCATTTTACTGTTTCCTCCTGTTTTTCCAATATTTTGACAAAGGTTCATTGATAGTATATACTCAAAAATGGAAAGTGTTGAACATTTCTTGCTATTTTTCGATTTACGGGAGGTTACCATGAACGTTGCAAACCGCATGCTTATAGAGGATGCAGTGATACTGATTGAAGATAATTTGAAAACCGGTTTGTCCTTAGATGAGATCGCAGAACGGTTATGTATCTCTAAATTTCATTTAAACAGAATATTCAGGGCCATAACCGGCAGTCCGTTAATGGCATATGTACGGGGAAGAAAGCTGACCAGCAGCCTGCCGGAGCTTCTTGATAAAAAATTAAAGATTATAGATATAGCCTGTGAATATAATTTCGAATATCAGCAGAGCTATGAAAGAGCTTTCAAACGGCTTTTCGGTCTTACACCCTCCGACTTTCGTCAGAAAAGCTGTGAACTTCCTATCGTTCCGAGGATGGATACCAGCCTGCTGAATGATGTTTCAAAAGGTATCCTGATTGCGCCGCGGTACTGCACCAAATCACAGTTTCACCTTGCCGGTATAAAAACCTTGATCAACCACATGGAAAATTACGATACGGCAACAGCAAATTCAAGTGCGCTGGATTTTTACTATAAACACCGTCCTAAACTAAAAAATGTCGTCAACGAACATATTTATTACGGATTGGTTACTTACTATGATTTTAACACGGCAGATTATTACATGCCCAGTGTGGAAGTATCCGCCCCTTTTGATTCCGACCCTGTTTTCACCTGCCGGACCGTGAAACGCTCGGATTATGCTGTTTTTCGGTATGTTGGGCTCCATTCTCCGGAAGAACTGACTATGAGATTATTGTACGAAATATATGAAGTAATTGATACATTATGGCTGCCGATAACCAGCTTCAAGCCTGCCGGACAGTTTCATTTTGAACGAATCAATCTGCACCTGTGCCGCAAAGACTACTGCGCAGCAGACATCTATGTCCCTGTTAAATATAACTAAATGAACCTTTTGACAGTGCCGGGCCGCAAATTACATGGATATCGCATCCTTCTCTCTCGAATAACAGTAGACCGTATCGGACAGGACGTCCTCCATCGGCACCTGGGTGCGGTTAACATCGAACACCATCTCTTTTAATATGTCCCTGTTCAGCTGCCCGTTATCCATGACTAGTATTATTTCATGAATACTGCTGGGAAGAATATAGAAATCACTTTCAAGGCGGTCTGCCAAATCCTTTATCAGATTTGAATACAGGAGGCAACCGGCGCCGTTGATACCTTTTTTATTCGAAAGGACATACATTTGTGCATAGTTTTGCCGGACTTGCTGCACGTCCGCCGAATCCTTGCCCAGCATTTCCTGCACTATTTCGTCCATACTCCTTACTATGGGAGGGAATAGCAGCGGAGTATTCCTTTGTGCCGCCTCCTTCAGTTCCCGGATATCCGTTCCCCAGCTTTGCATGTGTTCATTCGTGATGCGTATCGTCCCGATACCCTCCTCATTGTTCTTTACCAGGCAGTGGAAGGTGACCGCCAGATCAAGGAAGCGTATATGCGGTACCTCCAGGAGCATTCTCCGGTTCCTTTCGTAATTCACAAGACGGTAAACAATGCAGGGCTTCATCTCCCCAAATTCATAACGCAGGCATACCGCTTCCTTTTCTCCTTCCTCCGTAGTGTCCATATAGATTCCCGTCATTTCCCCGGTCAGCCTGTCTAACTCCTCTCCTTCCAGATATCTGTCATAATACGAATTCAGATAGATGTTCGGGCTGATCCTTTCATTCTCCTTTAAGATAATCAGACCGTCAAGTTCAATCGAGTTATTCTTCAAAACATGATTGACGTCGACACGATATCCGTTTCCCATCGTCTCCTTAACACTCTCCCGTATCCTCTCGATAAATTCCGGATAACTAAGTAATTCTGTTGTTTTACTGCAAGCCATATCGTCCTCCTGTTGTTTTCTTTGGATTTGTTCCGCGGATTCATAGAATAATCGCATATCAGACATATTAAAGATAAGATAACGGTTTTATTGGATTAAGTACGGATGCCTCCGTTCATGGAGGCAAAGAATTATGAAAAAACGGAACAAACAGATTTTTCCTACAGAAATATAATATCAGCCGCCGGCATGGAATGCAAGCTAAGAATAAGGGCGAAGGCAGAGATTTTTTAACGGAATCTTTGTGGATAATTACTTAAAATTGGAAATCAGAAATTCCAGAACCGCATCTTTTTCTCTTTTTTGTGATTGTCTATCTTAATCTCTATTCCGCTCAAGGATATTCCCACCTGCGCCGGCAGGTAAAACATCCACATAGCAATGGCGGCAAATTCATAGAGCCTGCCAAACCAGCTTCCCCGGATTACGGTAAAATCCCCCATATTAAACAGTCCGACATTGATGTCACATAGCAGAAACAGCACCATTCCGACAGCATAAAGCCTCTGCCGCTTAATCCGTGAACGGCGCTGGATCAAGACCGCATCGGCCGTATTTAACACAATACCGGTAAAATATATGGCAGAAACACAGAGTAATCCGTCCGGCCTACTATTAAGTCTCGCAAAAATGCCTATAATCAAAAGTGCCGGCAGCAGGTTCCGGACAAGTAATATCCATATCCGTATTCCCCGGCCCTGCTCCTTCCGCCACCGGTTCAATCGGAGCATATACAGCAGTTGTACCACACAGAAAAAGACCATACCATAAAAATAATAATCCAGTATTAAAAGGAACAAATCCGATACTACGGTGAAAAGCAGCGCTCCCCTTAAGAGAAAAATATCCGTGCCCGCCTGTCTCCTTGAATACAGCAAAAGGGTGAGCAGGAAGCATAAAAGGATACCGGCAAACTTCATGCCTGCGGATATCGTATAGGAATCCTTTACTGAAATGTCCAGATACATAAAGGCGATATAAATAAGCAGCTCCATAAGCACAAACGCAATAACAACAGCCTTCTTTCCCCTGTTAAAAATCAGATTGCTTTCTTTCTTTCCCCTGTCCATACCAACCCTTTCCACCCTGTCAAATGCCTTCATAACTGAAACAACAAACGGACAAGACCGGTCATCGCCGAATCTTATCCGTTAAAAATGCTTACGTTCCAGGGTCACTTTCGGTATTTGCCGCCGGTCCGCAACCGTTATAAACCAGGACTTACCTTTTAAACTTTGTCAACAGATCATTTGCTCTGTCCTCCGGCAAAGGCTTGCTGTATAAAAAGCCCTGAGCCTTATCACAGTTCACATCCTTTAAGAAACGTTCCTGCTCGCTTTTCTCGACGCCTTCGGCAATAACGATAAGCTCCAGTGTCTGCGCCAGCGTAATAATCGTTTTCACGATACTTTGATCACTGTAACTGTCAAGAACGGTATCCAGAAAGCTCTTATCAATCTTTAAATTATTAACCGGTAAAAGCTTAAGATAATTCATGGAACAATATCCGGTACCGAAATCGTCTAATGAAAAAGCAACCCCGATATCCTTCAGCTTACGGATGGTTGCGACGGAATACTCGATATCCTCAAGTGCAATGGATTCCGTTATCTCCAATTCAAGATGGTTCGGATCAATACCGGTCTCAAGGATAGTGTCTTTCACGGTATTCACTAATTCCTTATCCTTAAACTGACGGACCGATATGTTGACCGCCATGACAAGATCATTATAACCGGCATCTTCCCATTTCTTCAGCTGCTGGCAGGCTTCCCGCAGGACCCAGTTGCCGATCGGAACAATCAGTCCGGTCTCCTCTGCAAGCGGTATAAACTCCATAGGAGCTACGATACCCTTCACAGGATGGTTCCAGCGCACCAGCGCTTCAAAGCCGACGATGCTGTCGTTCTCCAGATCGATCTGGGGCTGGTAATATACAAGGAATTCCTGATTCTCCAGAGCCTTTCTTAGTTCCGACTGCGTCTGTATCTTCTCCATGAACTTCTCATTAATGGAATTATTGAAATAGGAATATGTATTCTTGCCGCTGTCTTTCGCGACATACATCGCAGAGTCCACATTTTTTATCAATACCTGCGTTGTCTTGCCGTCCCTGGGCGCCATCGTAATGCCGATACTGACCGTTATAAAATATTCCTTCATGGCCAGCACAAAAGGATAGCTGAAAATCTTCTGTATCTTCTTTACCTTTGCTTCATACTCACCGATATCCGTTATATTCTGGGACAGGATAATGAATTCATCCCCGCCGATACGCGCCAGATAATCATTATCGTCAATAGCCTGCTTCAAGCGGTGTGTCACATCTATTAACAGTTCATCACCGTAGGAATGTCCGAGCGTATCATTAATATTCTTGAAATTATCGATGTCCACATCCATGAGAGCAACTACTTCTTCATTCCTTAGTGTCAGCATAACACTATCAAGCATTTCGGTAAAGGACAGCCGGTTCGGCAATTCGGTCAGATAATCCGTGTAAGCCAGCTTCTTAACCTTTTCCTTACTTTGCTTCAGTTCCTCATATTTCGCACTAAGCTGATTCCTTTTTGCAGACGCATCCTCATACGCCGTCTCCAGATCCCGGTAGCTTTCCTTAAGCTGCTGTACCTGCAGCCTGGCAGCCTGCTCTCCTTTGCTTTTGCTACGCATAATAATGATAAACATAATCAAAAGCAGGATAAGAATGAATGCAGCAACAACTATTATGTTCCCAATAAACGGATCCACAACATAAGCTTCCCCACTATTCGCCAGGACCCCCGGCACCATCAACTTATAAATATTCTGCATCCATTACACCCCAAATATTTCTGTCCTATGATAGAACTATTTTGTAACTTATGTAACTTATATTATACCACAAAGAGGAAAATAGGCAATCTTTTTTTGCGCTGTCAAGGACCCTGAACCATGTCGAAAAGCCGGATAAAATAAGAGCTTATGCCGTAATTGCCGGGTAATCTGCGAATATTACAGACATACACAGGCAATAAGCTTTACGTGTACATAAGCTCCCATTCCGTTATTAAAATCCTTAACTGTATTTTACAGATATCAGGAATATTTTACTTTTCTCTCAGGTATTCGTCAATACCCTTTGCCGCCGCCTTGCCTGCGCCCATAGCAAGGATTACGGTAGCCGCCCCGGTTACCGCATCGCCTCCGGCATATACGCCTTCCTTAGTTGTACGGCCGTTCTCGCCGTCGGCAATAATGCATTTCCATTTATTTACTTCAAGTCCGTCGGTTGTCGAAGAAATCAGCGGATTCGGGCTGGTTCCCAGGGACATGATTACGGTATCTAACTCCATGTCGAATTCGGAACCGGGTTTTTCTACCGGCCTTCTTCTTCCCGAAGCATCCGGCTCCCCAAGCTCCATCTCGACACAGGTCATACCTTTCACCCAGCCGTTCTCGTCGACAAGAATTTTCGTAGGATTGGTGAGAAGCTTAAAGATAACCCCTTCTTCCTTCGCATGGTGCACTTCCTCCACCCTGGCAGGAAGCTCCTCCTCACTTCTTCTGTATACGATATAGACCTCCGCACCGAGCCTTAACGCGGTTCTGGCGGCGTCCATTGCCACATTGCCGCCGCCGACAACTGCAACCTTCTTTCCCGCTACGATCGGCGTATCATACTCCTTATCGAAAGCCTTCATAAGATTGCTTCTGGTGAGATATTCATTAGCTGAAAATACACCGTTTGCATTTTCACCCGGAATTCCCATAAACTTCGGAAGTCCGGCACCTGAGCCGACAAATACGGCAGCAAAGCCTTCCTCGTCCATCAGCTGATCTATGGTGGTTGATTTACCGATTACCACATTCGTCTCTATCTTTACGCCAAGAGCCTTCACATTCTCAATCTCCGTCTTAACTACGGAATCCTTCGGCAGACGGAATTCCGGAATGCCATAAACCAATACCCCGCCGGGCTCGTGTAATGCTTCGAAAATAGTCACATCATAACCCATTTTTGCCAAATCACCCGCGCAGGTCAAACCGGAAGGACCTGAACCGATTACGGCTACCTTTTTGCCATTCTTCTTCGTGGGCGGCTCCGGTTTGATCTTATGCTCCCTTGCCCAGTCGGCCGTAAAACGCTCAAGCTTTCCTATCGATACCGGATCACCCTTTATCCCGCGGATACATCTTTCCTCACACTGGGATTCCTGCGGACATACCCTGCCGCATACGGCCGGCAGTGCGGAATATTCGGCAATAACCTTTGCAGAGGCTTCCACATCACCATTCTTTATCTCCCTGATAAATCCGGGTATATCAATTGATACCGGGCATCCGGCAATACATTTTGCATTCTTGCAGTTCAAACACCTGGAAGCCTCCTCCTGTGCTTCCTCCAAATTATATCCCAGGCACACTTCTTCAAAGTTTTTAGCTCTTACCTTGGGATCCTGCTCTCTCACAGGTACTTTCTTTAACACGTCCATATTTTACTCCTATCTATGAAATAATGTCCTCTAACATTACGGTTCAGCCTTACGGCCCAACTGTACCCATCCAACAATCCGTATCCAGGTTGTTCCTATCAATTATTCGCTGCAGCCGCAGCCGCCGTGCTTATGGGTAGCTCCCTCACGTTCACGCAGGATGGCTCTGCCTTCCTCTGTCCTATACATCTGCTGTCTCTTCATAGACTCATCGAAATTCACCAGGTGACCGTCGAATTCAGGACCGTCCACACATGCAAACTTGACTTCATTGCCTACCGTAAGCCTGCACGCACCGCACATTCCCGTCCCGTCAACCATAATCGGATTCATGCTGACAATGGTGCGAATTCCCAGCTCTTTCGTCAATATACAGACAAACTTCATCATAATGACCGGCCCGATAGCGATCACCAGATCATATTGCTTTCCCTGATTGTTGACAAGCTCCTTTATGCAGTCGTTAACGTTTCCTTTAAGTCCGTAGGAACCGTCATCGGTTGTAACATAAACATTTTTTGCGACCTTTTTCATCTCCTCTTCCAAAATGATCAGGTCCCTGTTTCTTGCTCCGATAATACAGTCCGCTTCATAGCCGTTGTTCTTCAGCCACTTAACCTGCGGATAAACGGGTGCCGTCCCGACTCCGCCGGCAACAAACAGTATCCTCTTCTTCCTAAGCTCCTCCGGTGCTTCCTCAATCAGCTCGGATCTGCGGCCAAGCGGTCCGGTAAAATCGCGGAACACTTCGCCGGTCTCATATTCCGCCATCATTCGCGTAGAAGTACCTAATGCCTGGAATACGATCGTTACCGTTCCGGCCTCTCTGTCATAATCACATATCGTTAAAGGGATCCTCTCACCCTTCTCATCCATCTTAATAATAACAAACTGTCCGGGATAGCAGGATTTTGCAACCCTCGGCGCTTCAATATCCATAAGATATATATTGGGCGATAAAACCTCTTTTTTTACTATCTTATACATTACGGTTCCTCCATTAAATTTTGTCTGTTTCATCAAATCAGCTTTCTTCATTATAGAATATTACACATTAAAAATCCAGTGTTTTTTTCTTTCCTGAGCCAAAATTTGACCAAATGATCTAAAATAATTATTGCTTCTTCATAAAATCTTAAGATTTCATTCCGTCCGATTTCAGGATTGCATGATAAACTAGGAGAATCCACGGAAAACAAAAGCAAATAATAGTAATATGCCCTGTAATGATAAATCTCTTAAATTTCTCTTAAAAACAGGAATATACGTTAAGATTTGGTTTATTATTAATGGTAAGTATTATATAATTGTAATTGATGAGGTTGAAGCTTTAACCAAGAGGAGGTTTCCAATGTATACCATATTAGTATGTGATGACGACAAGGATATTGTTGATGCCATACAGATCTACCTGAACTCGGAAGGTTATAATGTAATGAAATCCTATAACGGAGTGGAAGCCGTTGATTTGATTAAAAAAAATGAGATTCACCTGGTTCTGATGGATATTATGATGCCGGAAATGGACGGGATCCGTACCACCATTAAATTACGGGAGAATAACAGTACTCTGCCGATCATCTTTTTAACGGCAAAATCGGAAGACAGCGACAAGGTACTCGGGCTGAATGTGGGAGCCGACGACTATATCACAAAACCGTTTAACCCGCTGGAGCTGATAGCCAGAGTGAAATCCGCGCTCCGCCGTTATACCAAGCTTGGAAGCATCGTCACGGAGGAACATAACATTTATTCCTCCGGCGGTCTTGTGGTAAACGATGACCTTAAGGAAGTATATGTAGATGATGAACAGATCAAACTGACCCCGATTGAGTACAATCTGCTGAAGCTCCTGGTAAAGAATAAGGGAAGGGTATTCTCTATCAATGAGATCTATGAGCTGATATGGAACGAGCCTTCCTACGGCGCCGACAACATTGTTGCGGTGCATATCCGCCATATCCGGGAAAAGATTGAAATTAACCCGAAAGACCCGAAATATCTGAAGGTTGCCTGGGGAATCGGCTACAAGATAGAAAAGTATTGACGGAAGGGGTAACGCCTTATGATGAAAATTAAAGATTCCTTTCTTATCAAAGCACTGGTACATATCGTACTGTCTCTGCTTGGGCTTACGCTCCTGATCGGAATGTATAATATATTTATTTACCTGGACTCCTATTCCACGAATACCCAGACCTTTACCGAAACCTCGGATTTCCAGAACAAATACTTAAAATACGTGGAACGTGTAGCGGTCTATGTGGATTACAGGGAGAAAGGCTATACCAGCAGTGTCGGAAGCGATTCCTCTCTGAACCTTTCCACCTTATTTGAAAAGGAGGAAGCGAAGCCCAGCTCCTCCGCAGATATCTCCGGACAGGAGGATTTCGAATACTACAATGCAATCGTGAACAATACGGATTCTAATTTCCTGTACTATGTCAAGAATCTGAAAACGGGCACCATATACTGTTCCCCAAGCCTGGAGAAAGTCGTTATGGAAACCTCCGGCGGCAAGAAGGTATCCAAGAAAATGGATTCCTATTTAAAAAGTGTACAGACCAACCCGGCCTATCTGATAATTAATACGGAAACACAGAAATACGTGACAAACGTTAACAGGAATTATCAATACCTGAACGATGAAAACTTAAGCTGGGTCATCGATTATATCACGGGCGCCTCATCCATGAATTATTTCACTTCCGATGAAAAAAGAAGCGAATACATTATATGTACCAGCATCCTGAGCGGATTCCCGAACCAAAGTGACGAGTTCGGTACCATGAACGCACATTTTAACGAACTGCACCGCAATTTTATGCTTTCCCTGTACCCGGTTCCGGTTTCCTTCATATTCCTGCTGCTCTTCTTTGTCTTGGCCGTTACCCTCGCCGGACACAAAAAGGATGTGGAAGGGATCTCGACCACCGTGTTTGACCGGCTGCCGACCGAAGCCGGGCTCATACTGGTCCTGCTTGGCATAGGCTGCCTTACCGGGCTGGGATATTACGTATCACGAATACTGCACTGGGACTTCCACATTAAGATTCCGTATATCCTGGTATTTGACTATATCCTGCTTTACCCGTTCTGTATGTTCGGCCTGTTAAGCCTGATACGCCGCTGCAAGGCAAATATCATACTCCGGAATTCCCTGTTATGGAACAGCTTTCGAAAATTCCTTACCTTCCTTAAAGACCTCGTTGCGGAAAGAAGTATAACCTACCGGGTGGCAATCCTCCTTATGATCTTTGCGGGGATTCAGAGTTTTGCTTTTTATGTCTTCTACCGGACCATTTACCGCAATATCGTTATGCTGCAGGGAATCGGCACTTCCGACAAGATCATTATAAAAGATTTAATAAACACAATCTATACCATTAATGACAATAATCTCGAGCTGAAACGAAATATCATAATTTTTGCCACCATTATAGTATTAGACTATATGTACCTGGGCTATGTGCTGTTTAAGGTGGCGATCGATTACAACATACTGAGAAAAGAAACCAAGAAGCTTACGGAAGGGGATTTAAACCATAAAATTCCGGTATCCAATATGTGCGCTCCGGCACGTACCCTCGGCGAATACATCAATAATATCGGAGACGGCTTTTCCGCCGCGGTGGATGAAAAATTAAAAAGCGAACGCCTGAAGACGGAATTGATTACGAATGTATCACATGATATTAAGACGCCTCTTACGTCTATCATTAACTATGTGGATTTGCTAAAGAAGGAGAATATACCAAATAATGCGGCCTCGGAATATCTTGAGATCTTATCGGCAAAATCCTGGCGGTTAAAAACCTTGATCGAGGATCTTGTAGAAGCCTCCAAGGCCTCTTCCGGTACCCTTGCGATGAACCTGGAATGCCTCAACCTGGTAGAGCTTGTCCGGCAATCCATCGGAGAATTCGAGGACCGGTTTATCAGCCGCAACCTGGAGATGGTGCTAAATATAGCGGAGGAACCGATCTATATTATGGCCGACGGTAGGAGCACCTACCGGATCATAGAAAATATTTTCTCAAATGCGTACAAGTATGCCTTAAGCGGCACCAGAATCTACGTAGATATTACCTCCGCCGACAATATGACAGAGGTTTCCGTAAAAAATGTCTCGGCAAACAAGCTGAATATACGTGCGGATGAGCTGCTGGAACGCTTTGTGCGCGGTGATCTTGCCCGCAATACGGAAGGCAGCGGACTCGGACTTTCCATCGCCAACAGCCTGGCCTCTTTGCAGGATGCCACCTTTGACATCGTTCTGGACGGTGATTTGTTCAAAGCCGTCGTGCGGTTTAAACGCATCGACTCGCCGGCCAGGACCCTGCCGCCCCAGGTTGAACCGGACAGCACGTCTCCCGGTGATCCCCCTGAAAACTAGTACTCTGTAACTCCTTAATCTTTGCTTTGTACGATAGGTTTAACTGCAGCCTTGAAAGCTTTCCAATGTGGATAAATAATTGTTCTTGTAATGCTTATCAAAAGATACATCCCTGCCGAACCAGGCAGGCGGAACAAAGGCTGCGGCCTCTTCCTCACTGGGGAACTCCACCTCGGCGAACGACAGGCCCTCCAGTCTCCCGTGGAATACATCCAACTCCGCCGTATAGCCGCCTTCCAGGGGAATCAGGTAACGCGTCTTGCTTATTAAGTAGTAATCCGTCTTCTCCCGCAAGTGCTCATAGGCTTCCCGGCTTAACGGCACCTCAACCTCTTCGCAGGTCAATGCCGCCGCGCCGGGTTTTTCGGTCATACCAAGCCGTGACTTGTAGGTAAGGATGTAATCCTCATTGCTTTTACGGATTCTTACTACCGGTTTGGTACACAGGTAACCCTGTTCGATCTCTTTCTTCCGGAATCCGGACAGATTCTCCGGCATAATCTTTATCTGAAATTTTCTTTCGATCTCCATGTTAACTCCCATCTGTGCGCTCTGGCGCACGTACAAATCAGGATGCTGAAAAATGTCTTTATTTTTCAACCTATTCCCCTCTCCCGTATTTTCATTACCCTAGGCTAAAGCGTAACTATTTTTCCTACAGATTAGCATAAAAAAATTTAAAATACAACGATAATTGATTCCCTTGCAAAGACCTTTTTCGGGGAAATTATTGAAAAAGTAAAAAAATACGGTATATATTCTACCCTTACTATTCAGCCTTGCGGCTTCATAGCAACAATTAATGCACAGAACGGCTGCAAAGCAGCCTTTCGCGCATATAAATCTCGGGTTTTCTGTGACTTCCGCTTCGCATCACTCACAAAAAACACCTCGCGATACCATAGGCTGAACTGTTACATTCTATCATATTATGTATAAAACCCACAAAAAATTTCTCTTGAATTTATTTATTTTTTATGTATAATCTTATTGGTAACCCATGCGTTATTACTATTCACAGCTCTGCAAAAATCAGCAGATCTGTGAACCGTAACACGCTTCGCGATGCACACAAAACGCAGAACCAGCGTTTTGGTGCTGCTATACTCCGGTTTTCTGTGACTTTCGCTTCGCTGCACTCACAAAAAACACGTCGAGTATATCGACTGAGAATAGTAACCCTTGCGTTACCTATTTTATACTTAACAAGGAGCAATGTATGAGCATTTTAAACGTTACCAGCCTGAATCACGGTTTTGGAGACAGAGCTATCTTTAACAATGTTTCTTTTCGTCTGCTAAAGGGCGAACACATAGGACTGGTAGGTGCCAACGGAGAAGGCAAGTCCACCTTTTTAAATATAGTAACCGGTAAATTAATGCCTGACGAAGGCAATATCGAATGGGCAAGGAATGTCCGGGTAGGCTATTTGGACCAGCATTCCGTCCTGGAGAAAGGAATGACGATCCGACAAGTACTAAAATCGGCATTCGCATATCTGTATGATCTGGAAATTAAGATGAATTCTCTTTGCAACCGTATGGCGGACGCGGAAGCGGATGAACTGATGACGCTCATGGAGGAATTCGGCGCAATCCAGGAAACTCTTGATTCCAATGATTTCTATGTCCTGGATTCTAAGGTGGAAGAGATCGGACATGCTCTCGGACTGGATGATATCGGTCTTGACACGGACGTAACCGAGCTGAGCGGAGGCCAGCGGACAAAGGTCCTCTTAGGCAAGCTTCTGCTGGAAAAGCCGGATATCCTGCTCTTGGACGAGCCCACTAACTATCTGGACACCGTACATATCGAATGGTTAAAACGCTATCTCACGGATTATGAGAATGCCTTTATCCTCATATCTCATGACATACCGTTCTTAAACAGTGTAATCAATATAGTGTATCACATGGAAAACGGAGAACTGAACCGTTATGTCGGAGATTACGATAAATTCAAAGAGGTTTACGAGGTTAAGAAATCTCAGCTGGAAGCTGCATACAGGAAACAGCAGCAGGAAATCAGCGAGCTGCAGGATTTTGTCGCGCGCAACAAGGCACGTGTGGCTACCAGGAATATGGCGATGTCCAGACAAAAAAAGCTTGATAAAATGGATATCATTGAGCTTGCCAAAGAAAAGGTGAAGCCGGAATTCAACTTTAAAGAAGCGCGTGCCGCAGGACGGTTTATCTTCCGTGCCGAACATCTGGTGATCGGTTATGAGGAACCCTTATCCAAACCCCTGACCTTATCGATGGAACGGGGTGATAAAGTCGTCCTGAAGGGAGCCAACGGCATCGGAAAAACCACCCTTTTAAAAAGTATTATCGGTTTGCTTCCCCCGCTTCAGGGAAAGGTAACCTTAGGCGACTATCTCTTTCAGGGATATTTTGAACAGGAAATGAGCGGCGTCAAAAATAATACCTGCATCGATGAACTTTGGCGTGATTTTCCCTCCTACTCCCAGTATGAAATCCGCTCCGCACTGGCAAAATGCGGCCTGACCACAAAGCATATTGAAAGCCAGGTACGGGTCTTAAGCGGCGGCGAGCAGGCAAAGGTCCGCCTGTGCAAGCTGATTAACCGGGAAACCAACGTCCTGTTGCTTGACGAGCCGACCAACCATCTGGACGTGGATGCAAAGGATGAGCTGAAACGTGCCCTTTCCGAGTACAGGGGCAGTATTCTGTTAATCTGCCATGAGCCGGATTTCTATGAAGATTTTGCAACAAAGGTATGGGATTGTTCAAATTGGACAACTAAAATCTAACGGTATTAAACCGGAGCGATTTCTTTTCTCATGCATACGGATCCGCTTAAGTTTTTGTACTGACCATAATTCTCTGTTTCCGTATAACCCATTGCCCTATATAATCCTCTTGCCGCCTCAAGAGGCTTTCCGGTTTCCAGAATCATGGTGTGGCAGCCTTTTGACCGTGCCCCGGATTCCAGCCGCGCAACCAGCTCCTTTGATAATCCCCTGCCGCGATATTCCTTTCTGATAAAGACACGTTTCATCTCGGCAATCCCGGCATCATAATATTTAAAGCCCGCACATGCTACGGGCTTTTCATCATCGTACAGTAAAATTACATCCTGAATATCGTCCGGGGTGTTATAAAGATCATATTCCTTCTTTTGCTTTTCTCTTCCGATAATCTCATTCAGATTCTCATCAAGCATATGGCACAGCATTGCAAAATCCTTATTTCTGCCGTTCGTATATACAAAATTCATCTTTTCCCCCCTTATTCTTGCAGTGAGCTATAAACCCCTCCGTATGATCTTTACGGTTTCCTCTTCGTTAAACAGTTCATAACGGACATCCTCCCAATACCATTGCGATTCCTCCAAATATTCTAATTTATCCTCCGGGATGTATGGTATCTCGATCTCTTCCCTGACATCTACGGTATTTCGATTCCCATATGTCCGGTAACGGCCGGTGAACTCATAGGCTTCCATCCCCATGCATTCACGCAGGGTCTCGGGCAGATAAATACGAATTCCGAATTCCTGTCCGGTCCTGCCGTAATCCTTTAATTCCAGCTCGATATTTATACTTCCCGTACCATTTACCGTGGAAATACCAAGTCTTGAATCCTCTATATCCACCGAATTTAGACCGGCCTTCGATATCCCGTAGTAAATCGTCCTAACCGTATCTATCGTACGAACCATAACAGGAAGAATCAGCAGGAATACAAGCAGGAAAGTTAACAGCCGGCTTCTGTTCTCTAACCTCCTTAGATGCATGATACCACTGATACCGATCAGAAAAAGAATAAGGGAAGGTACCGAATACAGAAATATCGCGCCGTTTTCAAAGCGGATCGGTCTTATTATAAACCTGCTGACAGAATACGAATCATGCGGAATCCTGTAAACTAACAGAATCCCGAGAAACAGGATGCCCAGATATTTTATTAATTTGATCTTATCATTTCTTAAAACCGGCATAAGCTAATCGTTCTTCCTTATGTATATTTTTAAAGCTTTTATTAAGAGTATCAATGCGTAAATTGAAAGGATTAAAAGGATCAGTTTTATTATTATCGGTATCAGTACGTCAAATAACGGTGTAGATATTGACATCATAACACCTCCTTTGATTTCTTTTATCCAAAAATTATTAATTATATTTCTGCCGTGTTCCAGTTCTAATTATTACCTTTTAAAGATATATAGTTTGCTGAAAAGGTAATTCAGCACAATCACGATCACTGCCAGGCCTGCCTTTACAAGCAGATTATTCCATGCCAGGATATCTACGAATACATACATTCCGCTTTCCTCTACGGCAAAGGAAAGTATCCTTGCGCCGAAGAATTTCGTTATCTTCTCGATTTCACTGCGCATCCCGGTAATTTTAGCCCGAAATACCCACATATCATTAACGATATAGGCGAAAATCACCGCAATGACCCATGCGATTCCATTTGCAATGAGATTCTTAATACCAAGTACATTACAAAAGAAATGATAGGAAATAAAGTTCACCAGAGTTGTCATTCCCCCTGCAATCACGTAGGTTAATGTCTCACGGTTCACAAGCCTGCCCCAGTATGGCCTGAAAGTTCTCGGTAATTTATTAAGCATGTTTTCTCCTAATCCAGATTAAATAAACTGCGCCTTAGCAGTTTTAGATTTGCATCCCCATTCTGTCCCTGCTGGTTCGTAACGGTGAAATAAAGCTGATGATAGCCTTCCCCTCCTAGCACTGTCTTCGGGTAGTCAAAATAGTATTCCACATCAGAGACAACATTATAACCGGCGTCCCCGCCGGATGTAGTTTTCGATACGGCAACATCGTTCCTTGAATCATATACCGTTAAAGTATCCGGGCTAATCGGCTCCCGGTTGCCGGAGTTATCTACTTTATACAATCTTACCACCAGATTGTCGGCCTGCAGATTCGTATCTCTGGGCACAAACCGGATCCTTTGGGAATCGTCCGCCAGATTCTCATCTCTCTCCGAATAATCATACAGGACAAAACCACCGCCGCTGTCGACTGCCGCATCTATAATTTCGATGGTCGGCGGCTGTGAAGCAGCGCTATAGGATGCAATCATAGTATTGATAAATAATTTTACCTCATTCTCCTGATCCTTATTCGTCTTCCCCACATCTACAAGCTGATCCATCGAGGAATGTCCGACTCCAGTATACATGATATTTCCTTTACTGTAAATATAATAGTTATTTCTGACATCATTCGGCGAAGTACTGTACGCTTTGGTTTCATTCGAATGATCCATAGCCGCTTTATAGCTTTCATTCCCGGGATATTCATTCGATTT
>JAEWSD010000145.1 GCA_023398615.1 Bacillota bacterium | reverse complement strand
AAGGAAATGTTAAAATCACTGTTTCCTATTCTATTGAGAAGCAGTAAAGAAAGCAGTACATACCCACATCGCCCATTATGGTAAGTCATTCCAAATCCTGAATATTCATCTTCTCAAGCTGCGCATGAAGTTTCTTTTTCTCCCGGCAGCCAAAATAAATACCTAATAAGACTATGGTGGGTATGTTACTGATTAGGAATGTGGATGCAATAAGGATAAATACTTCTCCATCTCTCATTACATTATACGCAGCCAGGCCTAAAACCATCAGCAAAGAATATAAGAATGTGATTGCCGGAAGGATAAGTCCAAACCATTTACTGTTTTTCTTAGACAGAAAGATTTGAAGAAAAATGCCCCCTGCTAATAAAATCAGTACCAAAAATAACATAATCGTCGCATTAGCCATATTAACACCCGTGCCTTTCAAGTTTTTTGTATTCCGCGATCAAAAGTTTAGCTGTGTCAAAATCCATCCTCTCATTAACTGCCAGCCGTTTAATCAGTGAAACATATGGTTCACTTGCGGTATCTTCACTTATTTGAATTTTTTGTATTAATTTATCTAATCTAAGCCTGACTGTGGGATAAGTGACCCCATATTGATCGGCGATTTTTTTCAGTGAGCCTGATGCCAATAGAAATTTTTTAATAAAAGATATATCCTCATCATCAAGACTTACCATCCATTCAGGAATGATGTCTATTGCCATTACAAAACCTCCTTTAATAAATATAAGTATAACCTTTATTTTTATTAAAGTCAATATTAAATATAATCTTTTATAATATTAAAAGTTACAGTTCAACCCTCAGACTGAACTGTAACTTATTAAATAGTAAATGCCATATTGCGCCTACTGCTCCATATCCCTTTCGATGTAACTTTTTACCCGGAAGGAGGAAAGATTTAAGGTAACATATGGATTTGTTTCATATAGTTCTTCCATATAATAAAGATCTCCTTTTGTCAGGACTCCCTGCTCCAGGGCATACAGAAGGCCGTCTTCCGAGAGATTGCGAAGCGCTGCCGTATCCAGCTCCTTTAACCGGCCCGCCTGATACATATCGATATTATATCTTGAAATCATCGCATCAACCCTCGAAAAGCACAGGATACCAAACATCAACACGAATGCTGTTACGAGATACCTTGCAAAATGGAAACGATACTTAAACTGCCTGATCAGAATCAGGATAAAGGTCAGCGCAAGCAGCACCATAAACCAGGAGGTATATACCCTGAGCCGGGTAAGTCCGTATTCACAGATATACATGACCATCTTGCTGAGGGCTGTGGTAATAATCATTAAGGTAAAGGCTGTCAGCATTACCGAGTAGATTTTAAGGATAGCAGGTTTATCCTCTCCTGACTGCCTGGATAACAGGTTGATTGCCGGAATGATAAACAGGTTTATTACCGTAACGGCGCAAAGCTCGAAGAAACCTCTTCTTGCATATTCGGCAAAGCTGTAGGAACCTGGAAGCTGCCCCATAAATGCCGACAGGAAATAATTCAGCTGGGAGATAAAAAACATGGTATACAGGATACATACCGGCGTAACGGCGGAATACAGTAAAATATTCGGGACAAACTTCATACGGTTGATTCTTTTGCCGCACTCCTCCTCTGTAAAGATCTCTGCCTTTTCCCGTCTGACATTGGAATAAAGCATGCCGTAAAGGTAAAAGGCAACCGGGATACCCATCAGCATTTGCAGTACAGGTATCATGATATCCTCATCGATACCGTTAAGCACATACTGCAGCATACGCTCCACACCGCTGTCCGCACTGGTCAGCAGCTCCGCGACAAGAACCGTTAAGGGTATCGCAGCAATGAAACCGAGCACTGCAAGCTTAACGTTATTGCTGTGCCTGAACCTGCGGTTTGTATAGGCAATTGCCCCGGATGTCTTGAGGAATCCGGCAAAGGGCATGACATACACCGCCTTAAGCATATCAAAGATAAAGTAGCTGCCGATTCGGCCGTTATCCCTGCATACCGAATATACCCAATGAATTCCCAGCAACAATACGAATACAATATCAAGAAATTTGATAAAATTATTTGCCGATATGGAAAAAACCAGACTGAATACGATCACCAGCCCGAAACCAGTCAGATTACTCCTATCCTGTTTGAAACCATTTTTCTTCAGATAAATCATGCAGATTATTGCCGTTACCCAGAAAAATGCCGTGGTAATAATACCGGTAACATTCCATAAGACGAAACGGATAAAGCAGAAGCCTAGAATTAACACGGCATAAGCCAGGATGCAATCCGTTCTGCCAAAGGTTAAGGTTTCTTCTTTCGTTACTTCGTTTTCTTCTTTTGTCAATACGCTATTCTCTTCCATAATTCCTCCAGTCCGCCGATACCGACGGCATAATCTCTGACATTTAGAACATCCTATTCCGGAAAGCTTTCTTCCTCCGTCCTGTACTCCAATATATCACTTGGCTGGCATTCAAGGGTTTTACACAGCTTTTCCAGGGTTGAGAACCGGATGGCTTTTGCCTTATTATTCTTTAGAATCGATAAATTTGCCGGCGTAATATCTATTTTCTCAGCCAGCTCACCGGAAGAAATCTTGCGTTTCGCCATCATTACATCCAGATTTATTATAATCGGCATACTCTTCCCCCCTAAATTGTAAAGTCATTTTCTTCCCGTATTGCCACCGCCTGTTCAAAAACATTCTTAAGAACTCTTAAGATCAGGCCGAAGAAAGCTGCAGCAAATGCTATCAGGAAGGAAAGTTCCCTCCAGAAGCCAAAAATGAAAAAAATTACGGATACCGCAAAGCTGCACCAGGAAATAATACGCAATATGGTTACGTTCTGATTGACAAAAACCTGCCCGTTTCTGATATTCGAAAGCAGCCTGTCAAGTACGGCAATTACCACAAAGGCAGGGATCAAGGCCAGATAAAGGGTAACAGACAATGGTACGGAGATATCCGGGCGGGCGGATATGTAATCATACCACTTTACCATGAAGGGAATCATGAAGATAGAAATAACCAGCAGCAGAAAGACTATCTTTACCAGAATCACCGACAGTCTGAGCGATTTGCATTTTGTCCACATAACAAATGCTCTCCTTTCAAAAAATTAATCCGTCAGGCGTTGCAAACCTTCGATCAAAGACATAAACAGAGTTTTGCAATGATCTGCCTGTTAAGGATAATATAGCAGAGAGCATATTATTTGTCAATATATTTTTATTGTTTATCGATATATTTTTATTAAATAGCAATATATTACCGACTGAATTTTATCCTTGCCTTCCGTATCCATTCCATGCCGCTGCTTTTAAAGCCGGTTGAAATAATAAAGATCGGAAGCATATAGAGGAAACTCCTGGTTACATGAAAAAGCTTCCCGTTCATGAACAGCAGCAGAACTGACGCGCCTTCGAGCAGGATTGCAAGCAGGCAAAGCCTTAATTCATGGTTTTTCCGGATCACCAAGTACCTGTGCCGGACAAAAATAATCATTCCGAACAAGGCAATCAAAGAATAATAAAGGCTGCGTCTTGCATAACGGACAAGTAAAACATCCTTCGGAACCGGAATTAAATAGTCCAAATCCGACATGTAGTGTTGCAATGCGTTAAATTTCTCCGTCCAGAAGGAAAAATCCGACCACTGAGTAGGAATAAGTCGTTCCGGAATGTGAATCTTAAATTCCATAAACCAGCTGACTACAACCCATGCAAGAAGATAAAGCAGGGCAAGGGTGACCGCCTGTAAGGGCAGGTTCCGTCTCTTCCACAGCTGCCCGATCATTCCCGCCAGCATATAAAAGCCGAGGAACCATGCAGGCAGCAGATAAAATAACCTGAGAATTCCGGCAATAAAGCCGCCCTCCAGAACCATATAGGAACCGGCCAGGCCATTCTGCATCATAAAATCCTGCGCCGGCAGGTCTCCGTTCAATTTATCCTCATACACAAGTTCAAGGTTCGAATAGGCATGCTCCCGGTCTTCAATCCGTATTACAACAACTTGTTCTTTGGTTTTTATGATTCCGCGTATACAATACTCCTTATCGCGGTAAGTGATCAGATTTCCTACCGAATCCGTCGTCTTAAATAATTCATATGCGGTGGTTTCATCGATCAGGCAGCCTTTATAATCCTCTTCATGCGTAACCGCTCCCCGTTTCATCCGCATCGGATATACCTGATTCATATCTCCGCTTACCTCAAGCAAGCGGACTTTAGTCTTAACTGCAAGCTCTTCATTCTCCACCTGCTGTTCGTTAAGGCAGTTCCAGGCGGTTACCAAAGGGATAAGTTTTGTATTTTTCACCGCCTCATTTTCTAAGGCACGCATCAGAGCACGCTTCGTAACCGCTTCCTCCCCATCCAGTCTGATGCTGACGGATTGATAGCAGTCTTTAATATACTGTCCGTAATAGATCCCGCTGCCCCAAAACAACAGGACCACTGCCGAAAGAATTGCATACAATATTTTTTTCTTAGTCATTCTGTCCATTGCTTTCATTGATACGAACACGGTCGCCCTCTTCTATATTCTTATTGCTGCCGATAATCAGCTCATCTCCGCGTGCCAGAATACCTTCGATGGCAGCTTTCGTATAATCGCTGTCTATCAGGGTTACATCTATCCGGAATGCGGTTAATGCATTGCCTAATATCGTATTTTTCTCTTTGGTGATCAATACGAACTTATTGCCCTTTTCATCCATACGAAGAGCCTGGATCGGTATGACCTGGCTATAAGATTCCGACTGCTTGGCAACAGTAAAAGGAACCGCCGCTCCCGCATCGTACTCTCCTTTCGGAAGAATCCCTGTGATCGTAAACATACCGTCTGCGTCCTCCGATCCTATACTCTCGATTGCTATCTTAGTTTTTTCGTCATCGTGGCCCAGCTTTACCGCTATTTCATCCCCGGCAGAAAGATGCTCTGCTTCCTCCTTCGATACCTTTGCGCTGAATCCGTAATTACCGGTTGTGACGGCAATCTTTTCGCTGCCTGCGGTACTGCCGCCTTCCTCCAATTCGAGCTTTGTGACGACCCCCCCCGCAGGGGCCGTTACCTTCCCGTCATTTTCAATCAGTTTCTTAACTGTCCCTACAGCTTCCTCTTTCTCATTTATATCAATTTGTGCCGCTTCCTCGTTCAGTTCCTCAATCTGATTCCCTGCTTCACTCCTTTCCTGTGCATCCGAATCATTCCGTCCGGCCTCTTCTACTCCAAGTCTGGCGTCCTCCACTGCTCTTGCCGCACTTTCAGCAAGTCTCTCTTCTGTTTTGACATCCTGGGAATAATCATAGGAATCACTTATCACATCAATATATACTGCCTCGGCTTCCTTGAAAGCATCCAGGGCTTTGGTAACCTTTTCTTCCTCCTCAGCCATAGTCCTGTCCCAGTCAGCCGTCGTTTCGGTCAGGGTTTCCCTTGCTTCGGAAAGTGCATTATCTGCCTGCCGGATCTGTTTCTTCTTCTCACTGTCTTCCGGACACAAAAGGGACAGCAACGCACTATAGGAAGTGTCAATCTGCTCCTGGTTCTTTATCCGTATTGCGTTGCCGTAGGCGATAAGAGCCGTCCGGATCTCGGTATCCTTTTCGGTGACTTCCTCAAGCCTGTCTTCGGCATCATCAATTGCACGCCGGAATATGGATTTCTCCGAATCAGACAGCAGGGTACCCGCCTCCTCAGACGCTTTCTTTGCATTCGAATAATCTTCCTCCGCCCTTTTCAAATCTTTTCTCGCCTTTTCCACCTCTTTTTGATGAGCCGGATATCCTGTTTCCCCATAATACTGCTTGAAAACATTTTCTTCCGCTTTAATCAGGGAATCGCCGGATGGATATTCTACAGCTGTCTTATATTCTGCAATCACCTTTTCCATATTTGTTTTATCCGCATACAGGTCATTTACGTTATACTCTGCCTCGGCTATCGCATCCCCGGCATCCTGTATGGCCCGTTCTCTTAACTCCGCCTGCCCGTCACGGGATTTCTTTGCTTCCTCGTAGTTATCCTTTGCCGTCTCATACTCTTCCTTCTTTGTATCGTTTACCTTTGCTTTCGCCTCTTCCAGATCCTCATCCGCCGTTTTCTGATCCAGCTCCGCCCTTTCTAAAACCAGTTTTGCTTTCTTTACGTCCGAGACCGCATCCTGCGGCGCATTGCTTAATTTATTAATTTCCGCACTGATTTGGGCTTTTCTCAGATCATCCTCCAAATCATCCAGCCTGGCCTGCAAATCGTTAACATTATATTGAAAAAGAATATCACCCTTTTCGACGTATTTCCCTTCCTCCGCATATATTCTGTTTATCCGTACTCCCGCATAGATGTCCAGATATTTTTCCGCCTTCTCTGTCAGAGTACCGGTTCCCTCCACATTGAATTCAAGCTTCCCGCTGTTTACGGAATCCACATCAATCCTGGCAACGATTACGGAATCGGCAGCCCTCGACAGGATAGTGAGCAATAGCATCATAACAAAGAAACCGATTAAAAACCTGCCGGCAAGCTCACCTGCCGATCGTTTTCTTTTCTCCGGTTCCTTCAATAATTCATATAGTAATCGATCCTTCCATTTGCCCATAGGTCAATTAAACCTCCAATCATAACGTAAACTATTCCTTAATTCCGGATGCGATAATGCCCTGTTCCAGATATTTTTGCCCGTATAGAAATATCAGTAAGGCCGGAGTCAGAATGACCAGGGAAGCAGCCATAGCTACACCCAGCTTTTCCACCGCTATCTCCGGCAGAAATAAGGATAACGGCCAGCGCGATTTATCCTGCAGAAAGGTTAATGGCTGTTCTATCGCATTCCAGGACTCCAGGAATCCCAGGACCACCGCCGAAATAATGCCTGAGGAGCCCATAGGTATCCCGATATAGAGAAAGATACTGATCTCTCCGGCACCGTCTATCTTTGCCGCTTCTATCAGCGCTTTGGGGATGGACTGAAAGAATTTCGTCATGATGAATACCGGAAAGGCCGAAAACATGTTGGGAATAATCAAGGACCAGTTCGTATTCATCAGATGAAATTTATCAAGCACCAGATAACTGGATACCATAGTTACCTGAAACGGCATTATCATGAGTATGATATACAGCAGGAACAGAATATTCCTGCCTCTGAAGCGGAACCTGGCAAAGCTCCAGGCCGCCGGGACCCCTACGATCAGCTGTCCGAGCAGTCCGGGAAATACCTGTCTTGAAGAATTCCAGAACATGGAGAAAAAATCCGGAGAATCCAACAGAAGCTCCACATAAGGCTGTATGGTCGGATAAACCGGAAGCAGGCTCCAGCTCGCAGGCTTATTCGTTTCATTCAGCACCGAACCGATATAATCCGTTATCTCCGATTTTCCCATAAAGGAACCCTCCGCCATCATCCATAGGGGGAACCACACAAGAGAACAAAAAGCAATAAGAATTATATAGGATAAGAGTTTTTTCCTCTTCATTGCACTTCCTCCTCCTTTGCTCCCGTTTTTTGAATGATACGAATAAAGATCAGGAGGATAACTGCCACAATGACGGCTGCAGCACACATTTTCTGGATATCCAGGTTCACAAACCAGTTATTGAACAGATGCTGCAGCAAATAGATACTCTTGTCAGGATAGCTCCCTGCTACCAAATAAGCCTCCCGGAATACCTTAAAGGAATTAATCAGGGATAATACGACGATAATAAATAGGGTCGGCAATAATCCGGGCAGCGTGATGTAACGGAATTTCTTCAAGGCACCGGCACCATCTATGGAGGCGGCTTCGTATAAAGCGCTGGAGATACCGTCCAGTCCTGCCAGCCACAGCACCATATCATATCCGATGTTCTTCCACAGATAACTGAAAATCAGCACATAGAACGCCTTCGATGTATTCATCCATTCTACCGGCACAAGCCCGAGCATTGATAATCCTTTATTGATCAGGCCGTTATTACTGAAAAACACTTTCCATAATAAAACAACCGATGCCACCGGGACAGCCATAGGTAGCAGCATGGAGGTTTTAAAAAAGCTGCCGTACCTTTTCAAGCCATAGATCAGGACGGACAGAAATAAAGACAGCATTAAAAGAAGAGGAATACAGGTCAGGATGAAGCGGGCCGTATTTCCCGCCGCCAGCCGGAAGGCTTCATTTTTAAATACGGTAATATAATTAGCCATTCCGACAAATTTTCCGCTCATTGCTTCATAGAATGATCTTCTTATAGCATCGGCAAAGGGGATCAGTATAAATACCGCGACACCGGTTAAACTCGGCAGGAGCAATAACCAGGCCGTTATTGTTTCTCTTTTATGTAGATTACTTGATTTTTGTTTTCTATTTTCAGTTCGTTTCATAGTGTTATGCGCTTATTATTTAGGGAATCATTACCGGGTTACACCGTAATCGTAGCATACTTATCTCTAAATAACCTCTAAAAAAACTTCCGGTCAGGAAAGAGTTTTACTTGCGAAACTCTTTCCTGACCGGAAGTTTCTTGCCTAATACGACTAGAGTGTCAAAAGACCATTTACACTGAATTTTATGAATTCAGTGTATATACACTGATATTCATTTAGAACACTAAATTGGCCTTTTGACACTCTAATCCTAACACGGAAGCTGCAGCACGAAAGTTGCTCCGCCTCCGGCAGTATCCTTAACGTATATACTGCCGTCATGAAGCCTTATCAGCTCTTTCGCTATGCTGAGCCCCAGTCCGAAATGGTTCTTCTCATTCCTGGACTTGTCCCCGCGGTAAAACCTTTCAAATATACGTTTTTTATCCTCCTCGGATATCCCTTTCCCGTGATCTTCCACCTCAATTGCAACCGCACGCTTTCTGTTATAGGCACGCAATGTGATCACCTCGCCGGAAAGGGAATAATGTATGGCATTATCCACCAGAATCGCAAGAATTTGTTTGATGCGTTCCTTATCTCCCGTAATTTTATGCAAATCTTCCTCCGGAAGATGTAAGGCAAGCTGATAATCTTGCCCATTGCGTAAGGTACAATACATATCATAGCTTTCTATCAGCAGTGTATCCATATCCACTTCTTCCGTATGCATACTCCATATTCCCGCATCTGAGGCAGCCAGCTGCAGCATGTCATTTACCAGTCCGTTCATCCGGTTGCACTCGGCTTCAATATGCGGAAGAAACTGCTCTGCTTTCGAGATATCCTCCCTCAGGGAGGCAACTCCGGCCTTAATCACGGTAAGGGGGGAGCGCAGTTCATGGGAAGCCGATGCCACAAAAGCATTTTGTTCCTTTTGCCCCTCCTCAAGCGGCTTTAATATCTTTCCGATATATAAGGTACTGATAAAAAATAATGCTGCTATTCCGCATAAATCAATTGCCGAGTAAAGGGCAATCTGCCGCAGGAAGGATCTGTCCCTGCCCGGATCATAGTAAACCGCCATAATATTCAGCCATCCGGTATCCTTCGGGATAAGTACCGCCATTCCCAGGAAAGAATCCCGGTCAAGTCTTACCTTATAAACCGGAGTTTTCTCTGCTGCGGAAAAAAGCGGTTTGTTGTTAAGGTAAATGCCTTCCCCGGCAGCCTGCTCCTTAAGCTCCTTAATAAGCTCTGCCGAATCCAGGCCGGAATCCGTCCGGTTATAGCCGTGAAGTTGTTTGCCGCTGTCTTCGATCATTATGTAAAGGTGGCTGTCATTCCATAATTTGCTTAACCAGGAGCTGCTGACTACATTTTCCGTACGGATCTGTTCCGTAATCTGCTCAACATCCCGCTGGAACAGTACCCTCAGCTGTTCCCCGTCCTGCCTGTCGTTGATGATGAATACCCCTGCTACGATTACCGTCAGGATAATACTTGTTGTTATACCATACAGCAGCACCAGGCGTCTTTTTAATCTGCGTATCATTCCTACTCCTCCAGTCGGTAACCGATAGAGCGAAGTGTCCTTATGGATGCATGGCTATGTACGGAGCGTAACCTTTTCCGGAGAAAGCAGATAAAATTATCCAGATTACCGTCCGTAACAAAGCTGTCCGCCCCCCAAATTCTTGACAGGAGCGTTTCCCTTGTCATTATCTGCCCTTTATTCTTAATAAAAAATGCCAACAGGTCACATTCCCTTTTTGACAGGGTACAGCTTTCCTTCTCCCTGATTAACAGGACCTTTCCCTGATTTAAACAGATATCGGAGAAAAAAAGCTCATCCGTATTCTCTATCCTTACGGGCCTTCTTGCCAATGCACGTATTCTTGCAAGCAATTCCTCCATCTCAAAAGGCTTGGTAAGATAATCATCCGCACCGGTGTCCAGGCCCTCGATCCGGTTCTTAAGACTGCCCATTGCCGTCAGCATAAGCACCGGAGTGGCTATTTTCCGCTCTCTGAGTGTCTTTAGTATGGTAATCCCATCCGTTCCCGGAAGCATCCGGTCTAAGACGATAATATCATAGGTCTGCTTGCCCGCATAGAAATAGGCATCCTCCCCGTTATAGCAGAAATCCGATTCCATCCCCTCCTTTTTCAGTTGATATTCCAGGATGGAGCACAATTCCTTATCATCCTCAATCACTAAAATACGCATCTTTAACCCCCTCTTTTCTGATAAAACTTTACATTTTTAAGATTACTTAGAGATAAGCACGTTATAACATAATTGTAAGTGAAATGCAACCTTTGCATTTGTTAAAAAAGAAACCGTAACATAAGTAAACTTGCAGGGGAGTTCAATATGCAGAAAGGGGTTAGAATGAAAAAGAAGAATAAAATACTGCTGCTTATTATTCTGTCGGTCATGATTGCCGGCTGCAAAAAAGCAGAGAATAAAAACAGTATTGACAAGCCACCGAATTTAGGCAGCTCCGAAAAAGGCCGTTACACGGAAAGTAACATAAGCCTGCCGGAGAATCTTGACGATCATGCAGTCATACAGCTCACCGGAAAAGACGGTCTGCCCTTCCTTTATGTATTCTCAGGCAGTGAACAGACGACCATAGCAGGCTACAGAATGGATAAAGACGGAACCTGGACGGAAGACACGCCGGAATGGCTGAAGAATGTTTCCATACCGTCCGTTCCGAACTATCAGGATATGGTATTTGAAGATTCCCGCAAAAACCAATATCTTTACTATACCGTTATTGAGGATAACCACTACAAAGGCAGCCTGCTCTCCAGTAACGGCGGGAATGGCGCCACACCTCTCAGTCCGGAGGGATGGGACAAAAAGCCGGAGGAAAACGGCGGTTATCCGGCACCGGAAAGGATCGCCGTTCTGGAGAATGGGACCCTGGTTACCTTAGATGCCTACACAGAAAGTACGAATGCTCCGGCGATAAACTTTTATAATTCCGAAACACTGGATAAGGAATACAGCATTACGGAAACACAATACGCGAAAACGATACTTTTTGCAAACGGCCGGTCGCTGATTCTGGGTGAGGAGAAGGGTGAAAAGATTACAAGTATTGATGTTTATGATACAATGAATGGGTACGGTAAAACAAGTTATCCCATACAATCCGCATTAGATGGAAGTGCGTATGTAGATGTTAACGGTAATGAAGATATCCTCCTGTGCAATCCGGACGGAATTCATATTCTGGAGCAGGGCACCTCCACCTGGCAGACAATAGTAGACGGAACCATTACCTCACTTAGTATGAAAACCTTGCGTATCAGCGGCTTTACTGCTGGTGAAAACGGAGACTGTTACGTCCTGTATCATTCAGAAAGCGGTTATTCTTTGATGGGATACCATTATGATGCTTCCGTTAATTCGGTACCCGCAACCGAAATTACCGTATTTTCACTTACGGAGAATACGGCAATACAGCAGGCGGCATCCGTTTTTTGCCGGTATCACCCTGATGTTAAGGTTAATTTTGCTGCGGCAATGACATATGAGGAATTCATGAAAGCAGATAATTCTCTGAAGAGAGACTACATAAGGGCACTGAATACAGAGCTTTTGGCGGGAAACGGGCCGGATATTCTTATACTTGACGGGCTTCCCACCGATTCTTTCCTGGAAAAGGGTGTACTTGCCGATATCACGGATGTTATCCGGCCCCTGACGGACAGCGGCGAATTGCTTCCGAACATAGTGAACGCATATTGGAAGAATGAGAAAATATATTACGTCCCAACCCATTACAATTTACCGTTTCTGTTCGGCAAAAAAACCGGTATTACGGAATTATCCGCAATAGACGGAATGGCGGATTATGCATCCGCTCACAGAGACGAGCAGCTGTTTGATAATATTACGCTGAACGATTTCATCACTTTGTTTTCTCCCTATCTGAGCGATAAAATTATAGTGAACGGTAAACCGGACAGAGCCAAGCTCGTCTCTGTATTGAATGAGCTAAGGGAAATAGCGGATAACTGCATTATCATTGAGGAGAACGGAAAGGAATCCGAGGACAGAACCGACATCTCAAGCCTGGTCAAAGGCAGCCCTATGTGTCTTGTCCCGTTAAATGGCTTCACCAATTCCACGCTGCCCCTGGGCATAGCCGAATATGTGAACGGAAGCTATGTACCTTTTGAAGCTTCCTTTATTCCGTCCTGTGAGTTAGGTATAAATGCCGCCAGTAACCAGATAGAGCTCTGTAAGAAATTCCTTACGCTGGCTTTATCGGAAGAGATCGGTTCCATTGACTTTTATAACGGATTCCCGGTCAATAAAAAAGCATTGGAAACCATATCGAAAAACGACCGAAGCAATTTTGTCTTCGGCACGAAAATTGAAAAGGAGGACGGAACCTATACCAATATTATACTGGAACCGCTTAATGAGGAACAATTAGAAACACTTATCAATGCCTGCACCTCGGTTTCGAAAAGGGCGAGCAGCAACGAGCAGATAGAATCCGCTCTCCTGGAAGAAACCGAAGAATTCTTTAAGGGTAATCTTACGGCAGAGGAAACCGCGGACCGGATAATGGAAAAGGTTAGTCTTTATCTGGCAGAGTAAAAAATTCAAAAATGAAAGAAAGGATTGGGCAGCAGCCCCATGCAATAGGAACAAACTATGAAAAGAAAACAAGTTATCATTATTATATTACTGCTGGCACTTACCATCACCGGATGCGGCAAAGCCAATGATAAAACCACTTCCGGAGGGAAAAGTAAAGGACGCTACGTCGAGAGTACTCTTCCGCTTCCGGAGGATATCGGCAAAAACGTATCCTTGCAGCTAACAAAAAAGGATGGCATGCCGTTCCTGTATAACTTCTCCGGTGAAGAAAATCTGGCCGTTACCGGCTACCGGTTAGACAAGGACGGAAACTGGTCCGAAGATACTCCGGAGTGGCTGAAAAGCTTGAAAATACAAGCAGCTAGCAGTTACATGGACCAGGTATTTGAGGATGCCTCAGGAAACCAGTATCTGTATTACGTGGAAATCATTGATGACAGTTACAAAGGAAACCTGCTGCGTTCCACCGACGGGTCCGCCTGTGAAACCCTGGTTCCGGAAGGCTGGGATAAAAAAGATCCCCAATTCGATATCTATATGGCACCCGAGAAGGTTGCCGTCCTGGCCGACGGTACCTTGGCCGCCCTGTATTACAGCGGAGACATCAATTTCTATAATCCGGAAACCATGAAAAATGAGTTTACCGTAACAGATGAAGCTTACAGCAGGGATTCCATTATGAAAGCAAACGGCGGACGGCTGCTGCTTGGAAAGAATGACAATGATCTTAAATTTACAGGAATTGATGTTCTGGATACAAAAAAGGGATACACCAAAACAAATTATCCTTTTCAGTCCAAACTCTCCAGCTCCGGCTACAATGCATACTTGGATATCAACGAGAACAATGATATCATTCTGTGCAACAGTGACGGAATCCATATTCTGGAACAGGATACCTCCACCTGGCAGACTGTTGTGGACGGAACCCTTACCTCTCTTACCATGCAGTCCTTGTGGAGTTCCGGCTTTGTTTCCGGCTCCGACGGCAATTATTACGTTTTATTTAATTCGGAAAACGGATATTCCTTCATGAAATACAGCTATGACAAAAACATGGATTCCATTCCTTCAATAGAACTGACCGTTTATTCCTTGAAGGACAATACCACGCTGCGTCAGGCGGCAGCCCTGTTCCAGCAGAAAAATCCGGACGTAAGGGTAACCATTACTACTGCCATGACCGAGCAAGAGTTCCAGACCGCAGATGAAACCATCAAAAAAGATTTAATAAAAGCTTTGAATACCGAGCTCCTGGCAGGCGGTGGTACGGATATCCTTGCCCTTGATGGTCTTCCCATTGATTCCTTCATCGAAAAGGGTGTGTTAGCCGATCTGAGTGATATCATAAATCCGATGACAGATAACGGTGAGTTGTTGAATAACATTGCTGATGTCTACAGGGATAAGGACAAAATCTTCTGCATTCCCGCACGCTTCGGCTTACCCCTGCTATGCGGCCGAAACGATGACGTAAAGCAGCTCACCAGTCTGGAGTCACTGGCCGGCTATGCGGCGGACAAGGATTCCTCACTATTTGGCGGCATGACGACGAAAGACTTCATCACCGCCTTTGCTCCTTATCTTACCTCGAAAATCATGACCACGGACGGGCTGATCGATAAAGAAAAGCTGACTGCTGTCCTGTCACAGCTAAAGGCAATTGGTAATAATACGGGCATTCTCGATGAGTATCCGGAAGACTCCCGTGCAGGAAATAATATGTGGGACCTTGCAAGCAGCAGCCAGCTATGCCTGGTACCGGTTGCAGGCTTTAACAATTCCTTGTTCCCGCTTGGTATCGTATCCTATGTCGGCGGCAGCTTTACCATATTCGAGGATTCCTTTATTCCTCAATGCGAGCTGGGGATTAATAATAACAGCAGTAAAAAAGATCTGTGCAAGGAATTTATTAAATTGGTTTTATCGGAGGAAATCGGAAAATCGGATTTCTATGACGGTTTCCCGATAAACAAGCAAGCTCTCACATTAAATTCCCAGATAGACCGCAGCGCTTATGAAGCCTACTCCGAAATCGAAAACGAGGACGGAAGCAGCAGTCCGATCGCCTTTAAAGCTCTAAACCAGAACCAACTGGAGGAGTTTATGCAAGCCTGCTCCACGGTAACAAAACGGGCGGTGTGCGACGAACAGATCGTTAATGTTATGATTGAAGAATCTGTGGAATTCTTTAAGGGTAATCTTACGGCTGAGGAAACTGCAGACCATATTATCGAGAAAACCAGTGTCTATCTTTCTGAATAAAATATAATAGATTTAAAAGGGGGCAGATTTATGCCCCTTTTCACATACTAAAAAAATAGTTGCATTTATACGGAATATCAAGCTATAATCAAATAATGGCAATTTTAAGCATATCATTTTTCTAAGAAGGATGAGATTATGATCGGATTAAAACGAGGGCTCGTTGAGCTTCATGACCATGAAAAAGAATGGGAAGAAAATGCGGTTTTGATAATTGAAAAGCTAAAAAGTATTTTCGGAGCGGCAGCAACAAATATTCAACATGTTGGCAGCACTTCAATTGTACATATCAAAGCAAAACCCATCATAGATATTGCCGTGGCGGCAACCAGTCTTGATATTGCCCCGATGATACCCGCACTCGAGGCAGAAGGAATAATCCACCGTCCGGAAAATGACGATCCTTGTCAGGTGTTCTTTTCCTGCGGCAATGACAAGGAAAACACCCGCACACATCATATCCATGTCGTTAAGGACGGAAGTAAGGAATGGCAGGATTATATCAATTTCCGTGATTATTTGAATGCCCGGCCTGATGCGGCCAGGGAATATGAAAACGTCAAATTACGTTTAATGAATGAATACAGGAATGACCGGCTTTCCTACACCGAAGGGAAAGCCGCGTTTATCAAAGATGCTTTGCGTAAGGCTTTAACCTGGCGGTATTTAGGCAAGCAATTTTATCACTCCGAAATCGAGACAGCGCATACAAAGGTTATTCATATCCTCGGCGCTTCAGGTTCCGGCACAACAACGCTCGGCAGGGCAATCAGCAAGAACTTCGGGTTTACCCACTTCGATTCCGATGATTTCTTTTGGCTGCCAACCAATCCGCCATACACCGCTAAGCGGGAACCGGAAGAAAGGCAAAAGCTGCTTGCAGATGCTATGGCAAAAAGCGGTAAAAGCGTGATCAGCGGTTCTCTGTGCGGCTGGGGCGACCGATTCATCCCGGAATTTAATCTCGTTATCTTTATCGACACACCGGCGTCTGTAAGGGTCGAACGCTTAAAAGAGCGGGAATACCGCCATTTCGGCAGCCGCATTCTGCCGGGCGGTGATATGTATGAAAATCATGCCGAATTTATCGACTGGGCAGAAAAATATGACACCTCAGGCTTTGAACAGCGCAGCAAGATTCTGCATATGGATTGGCTGAAAAGCATCACTTGTCCTGTTATTACAGTCGATGGCTCACAGCCTATGGAGGAAATATTACGTAAGGTCGGAGAAAACATTTATGAGTAAAACATAAGAAGGAAGTGATAATTATCCGTTTTTCTTTCGAACCGCCAGGAAACCGAACGCCGTCCCGCAGAGCCCGCCCGTGATATGTGCGGCATGTGCGATTCCGTCCCTTGCACCGAAGCCGCTAAGGAATTCACCGCCCAGATAAATGATTAATACCAGCAGCAGCGTAATCGGAATCTTCCCATTCTTCATTCCTGCCGCAGAGGACAATACAATCATCATAAATACAATGCCGCTGGCTCCCAGCAAGGCACTGTTCGGATACATTACCATATAAAAGATTCCTGATATAAGCGCTGTTATTGCAATCATCTCAGCAAACGCCCTTGACCCGTATTTCTCCTCAAGCAGCGGACCCAGTACCAGAAAAAGTACCATATTAGCCGAGAAATGACTCCAACCGGCATGACCAAGTACATGTCCGAAAAGTCTTATGTATGTAAATGGATTTGCCCAGGAAGATTTGTACACACTGAACAGCAGACTGTTGGATGCACCTTTCGTTCCGTAATTAAGCATCAGGGCGGCAAATGACAGGAGAGCAAATGTCAGGGTAACCGGGGAATTATATTGAAACCTGCCTGTTATCTTCTTACTATGTTCCATCTCTTCCAGCTCCTTTTTTTAAATATTATACCAAAGATTACAGACCTGTCAAACTTAAATACTTATGCAAGGCATCCCTGAAACATAAAAACGGGAGCTGTTTCAAAAAACTCATAATTAGTAAACAATTTGAAGAACTTCAGCATAGTTATGAGTTTTGAAACAGCCCTTTTCTTTAATCTGCCCGTATCATTGGAAAGTCATCTGTTTCTCTGCCACTTATCGTCATTTCTTCCAAACACAGCCCTGGCACTCTCCGCCTGCGGGTCGTGTTTGATGTGCTTGGATTGGAAGGTGCCGTCTTCCTTTTTATTGTTTTTGGTGCTTTTCATCTTACTATTCTCTGACATATAATTCCTCCGGTTAGTTTTTCACGACTGGTACTCTGTAAAGATTAGGAGTTACAGATTACTAGTATTCCAAAACTTTTCCGTCTCATTCGTAATCCTGTCAATTACAGCTCAATGTTAACATACCAGGTAGTTAACAGGGATATCATTAAGGTTATGTTTCCGCGGATTTTATCCTGATACTTCTCTTTCAGTCTGTCGAATAGCTCCTGATAATTCTCATCAATGCGAATGCCCGTGGAGTAATTATAGTCAACCTTTACAAATTCTTCGATCTTCGTAATGGCAGGAGGTTTTATTTCTTTTGCCTCCGCACCGTTTATGAATACGATCCCTTTCAGATCACTGCCGCTTTTCAAGAGTTCCTTCATAAACACTTTTTTATCAATATACAATTGTCCTCCCGAAATAAAAACATTCTGCATACTCATATTCATTTACCTCTCAAAGGTTACAAAGGCTCCGTAGCCGGCCGGTTTCTTTCCGTTTTTGGAAAGCACCCATAAGGTGCTCTGATTCACGCTGTCCGGCGCCTCACCGTCACCGTCCGTGAAAATGATAACCAGCGGAATCTTTAAATCATCCGCCAGCTTAAAAACCGGTTTAAAATTTGTTCCGCCTCTTTTTTCCCTTTTGCTTTCTATAACGAATTTATTCAGACCGACAGGCGGCGTACATTCCGTATCAAACCTTGTTACCTGTATGCATACTCCGGTAATCTTATTGATTTCCTTCAGCTCCTTATAGAACTCCTTTACCAGGGCATCCGATATCGATCCGCTTTCATCTATGGCAAGTAATGCATTTACACCGACAGTCCTTTTCGTACCGGGCAGATTATCATATCTTCTCGACTGCCGTTTATAGGATTTTCTGGTTAACAGCTTGCCTCTCCCCGACAGAAACCTTTTCAAAATTATTCTCCAGTTAACACGAAGCTCCCTATATACATCATCTAAGCTGTCCTCCAATTCGGCGGGCAGCTCTCCGCCCATGCCCGCCTGCTCAATAGCCTGTGCCAGATTCTGTTTGAGTGCGGTAATCTCCATACCGGATGCAGCCTCGTCTGGTACCGTTTGCGCTATTAGTTCCCTGCCGCCCTCAGAAATCAGTATGGAATCACCCTGAATTCCGATAAACCCTTTCATATCATCGGTATCGCTTAGAATATCGTAGTAATACTCCGCATTCCGCTTTCTTTCCATCGTGCGCTTGATCCGCTTTTCTATTTCCGACACGGTGACAGCCTCCGCAGGGAGCCAGCGCCCGAAGATCAATTCGTTGGCTGCCATATCACAGGCAACCGACCATAGTATGGCTTCACGGTTCATACGTCTGAAAGGATGCAGGAGAATAATGTGCAGAAGCTCGTGAATGACAGCTCCCATTTTATGATCATTCGGCAGCGTATTGAACCATTCCGGATTATACAGTATTTTCAAGCTCGGAATGGAAGCACTTTTGATTGCAGCAATACTGTCTGACTCGGTAAATGTGACAGAAGACGCAACATAACCGTAGAACGGCTGCTCAAGCAACAGTCTCATAACAATTTCCTTCATATTCATGCGGCTACCTCTAATTTCTCCCAAGCATGTCTATCATCCTGTCACCCATTTCTTCAAATAATGGGGAATCCATAAAGAGATCCAGCTCTTTTTCTCTTTGCGCGGTCAGATATTTAAAAAACAGCATCTGCAGTTCCTGCGGCAAATCATTAAGGAATGCATTGATATTCTTTAAATGGAGCTCATTATCCGTAAAGCTCACAACTACTCTTTTTAATGTATAGTTCAATATATCAATATGGTTGGATGCCGCCAAACCCCGAATGTCTTTCCGTGCGCCTTCATAATCCTCAAGAATCCTTTTTACCGAAGGGAGGATAACATCCCTATTATTCCGGTAACCGTAAAATGCGGCGGCGGCCTGCGGTCCGACGATTCCCGCAACCAGTTCGCGCATGAGTCTGTCTTCCAGGTTGCACCGGTTCAGCAATTCCTGCACCTTTGTCCAGCCTCTGGGTGTCGGACATTTCGACAAAGCGGTGGAATCCGCTGCCTTTCTGGCAACCAGCAGCATATCCGGGCAGGCGCTCAGATAGGACAGCACCTCATCGTTCGGACTGTTTTTTATGGAATACTCAATATAATCATCGATGTCTGCCGTGATCTCCATGGATATGAACCGGTCAAGCATCGCATCATCCAGGGAATTCACCAGATAGTTCATGGTATCCGGATTCATTGTAATACCGATACTCCAGCCCTCGGCAATGTCATGACCGTTTATCTTCTTTTCCAGCAATAACGGATAGAGCACCGAAACGGTATCGCTGGGAACACGGTTGATCTCTTCCAGGACTAGGATGCCTTTCTCAGGATATATACCTTCCCCGACAGCCTGCTTCGTAGGCAGAAACTGGGGTGCCAGATATCTCGTAATTCCCTTTTCCCTGTCCTTATCCGGCAGCCCCATAAAATCAGGTCCTTCCATCGCAGCCGCATACAGCCCTATGTAGCCGATCCCCAATTCTTCCGCACATTGCTTGTATGCGGAGGTTTTGCCGATACCTCGCTCACTGATTAGAGCAGTCACATTACGCGTATTCAGATATAATTCCTTAATACATTCCTTCGCCTCATTAATCTTCATAATCTTAATCCCTCTATAATTCCATATTATGTTTTACTGTGTTATCATCACTATAATTTATTGTTAATATTTTGTCAATCATTTTTATTCCGAAACCATTATATGTAAGCTACACTCTGAGAGTGGTTCAGGAAGATACCGGCAAATGAGCCTACAGCTCTTCAATATACTGGATTCCCTCGGCCTGGCTCAATAGCTGGATAATAGCGGTATGCTGCTGTTTTGTACCTGATTTTAATGTTAATACTAATGCTACGTTCTCATTGCCGGGAATCTGCCCCTTGTTCATCAGCAGATCCTCCACCTCCAGGTTATTTGACTGGATGAAGCTTATAAAGGAAGTAACATGCGTGATACTGCCGAATTCCACATAGATATCGATTAATTTCCCGCCCTTTCGTATCTTCAAATCCACATTATGCAAGGCTATCATTGCGATAAAGATTCCGGCTCCGCCAATAATTGCCCCGGTATAAAAGCCGATCCCCACCGTAAGGCCCAGGCAGGCGGCGGCCCATAATCCTGCCGCAGTCGTTAAGCCTTTAATCTGATTTCGTTTCGTTACTATGATCGTACCGGCACCCAGAAAACCGATACCGCTTATTACCTGCGCCCCAAGCCTGGCCGGATCGCTGTTGGAGGCATTGAAGTTCTCGTAGATATACTGGTTCGTTATCATGACCAGGGCGGCACCGACACAAACCAGCATATAAGTGCGGAAGCCGGCTGGCCGGTTCTTCCTTTCCCTTTCAAAACCGAGGATACCTCCAAGCACCAGCGCCAGCAGCATACGAAAGGCGATGGAAACGATATTCAGCTCATGTAATAGCTTGTTAAAGTCATCTAAGAATTCAAGGTTCAACTGCATACCTCCTATCATATATAATCCTAATTATAATAATAAGCGAGCGCCCAATCTTACAACACGTCTCCTAATTCCTTCAATGAAGCGTATATAAAATCCGGTTTCATCTCGGATTTACCGACATCACTTAATTTTGTCTCACCGGATAATACCAATATCCCCATACTTCCGTTCTTTACTCCGGCGGCCACATCGGTATATAGGCGGTCTCCGACAAATGCAATCTCGTTCCTTCCGAAACCGGTCCTTTGTGAAATCATTTCAACCGTTCTGTCATACGGCTTTCCCATGAATTCCGGTTTGATTCCGGTCGACAGCTCCACTGCCGCACAGATAGCTCCACAATCAGGTATGAAGCCCTCCTCCGTCGGGCAGTTGATATCAAGATGGGTCGCGACAAATTCAGCGCCGTTTCGAATATACGTACAGGCCCGTTCCAGCTTCTCATAGGTCAATGAGGTATCAAAGCCGATTACCACGATGTCCGGCTGTGAATTCACCAGGCGGATGCCTGCCTCGTTAAAGCTCCGTTCAAGCTCCCTGGTCCCCACCAGATATACCGACGCATCCCGATGATGCCTTTTCAGATATTCTATCGTAACATCACCGGAGGTCATGATATCCTTCCGTTCAATCCGGCAGTTCATACCGGCAAGCTTGCCGATATAATCCTGAGGCGCCTTTGATGAGTTATTTGTAAAAAAAAGATATTCCCTTCCGGTATTCTTTACCCTTTGCAGAAAATCCAGCGACCCGTCAAATATTTTGTTGCCCAGGTAAAATGTACCGTCCATATCCAGTACGAATAATTTTATGTTATCTAAAGACTTTTTATCCTGCATCACTGACTCCGTTCTGTCTGTTCTCATTTTCATCGAATGCCGCAATGCGGCACAAAATTATCTATCGTATGATATTCTTTTGCCGCCAGCTGTTAAAGACTCCTTCATACCTGTCCCTGCTTTTTGAAAAGGCAGGTTTGAATACAAACAGAACCAGAATAATATCGGAAAAGATGTATTCAAACAGGGATTTTTTCTGCCTGCTGCTTACACATCGGTAAAACCGTTCCGTCTTCTTTGCAATTCGTTTCTCCAATGCCCTTTCCTTCCGCTCGTTACGTTTAACATCTGTTTTTACCAGAATGCTCCCTTTTCTGGACGCACCCGATACAAGGAAAAACTTCCGGATAGCGGCCAGTGCTTTGTTCCCTTCGGCGGTTTCATAGGTGGCTACCGAGAAACCGTATTTCCCTGCCAGGGATTGCTCTACGATAAAATGTCCCCGGTCCATGAATGCTTTCAGCAAACTGGTAACATAGCTTCCGTAGGTAGGAGAGCCGATAATGACCGCATCCGACTGCTTCATTCGATCGGCCGTCTCCTCGACCAGGTCCTCCGTAATCACACATTTTCCGGTCTTGTAACAGCTCATACAGCCTTTGCACATAGTTATATTGAAGCTTGTCAAGTCATAATATTGAATTACCACATCGTCTTTCTGTTCAAGAATATGTTTCATCTTCCTTAATATCTTAGCAGTAGTGCCATTTGTTCTGGGACTGCCGTTTATAATACTGATTACCATATGTTTCTCCTTGCAGGTTGCAAACCCTTTACGGCTTAACCTTTTTCTCCTTTTATTTCTTACTATCATAACATAGTAAAGCGATATTTTCCAGCCGGATTTCATATAGAACAAAAAATTCATAAATATGACAATCTGCTGTCGCACCACTATGCTACCGTGAATAAAAGGAGGTTTTACCTATGTCTCATGATAAAAAACGGCTGAACGCCACCATACATCTCTTCGCAGGTACCCCCGGCATCGGCGGGTACGACGGGGACGGCAAGGCTGCCACCGCCGCTTTGCTTAACGGGCCGGCGGGGTTAGGGGTAGATCGGAATAATAACATCTATGCGGCGGAAATCCATAATCATGTCATCCGGCGTATTGATGCACATACGGGAATCATCACCACTGCCGCAGGATGCGGTTTGAAGGGTTATGAAGGCGACGGCGGACCGGCTGTGCAGGCAAGGCTTAACGGACCGGAAGGAGTATGCATAGATACGGACGGAAATATCTACATTGCAGACACCTATAACCAAAGAATCCGAAGGGTAGACGGTAAGACAGGGATCATAACAACGATTGCCGGTAACGGAGAAAAGGGATATAACAATGATGGTATAAAGGCCACGGACTCAATGTTAAACAACCCGTCAGGGGTCGTTGTCGATTCAAAAGGAAATGTTTATTTTAATGACTACGGGAATGACCGTATAAGAAAGATAAATCCGTCAGGTATTATCACAACCTGCGCCGGTACAGGCTCCTGCGGCTACAGCGGTGACGGCGGTCCTGCCGTACATGCACAGGTTAACGACGTCTATGGCCTTGGTATCGACAGCTATGATAACCTGTATATCATGGACAGCCTTAATTTTGCGGTTCGCAAGGTTGATGCCGCAAGCGGAATCATATCGACGGTAATCGGTAAGGGCAGGCCGGGTACGGTGAAAGAATTCGACCGGATCAGCAATAGCTGCCTCGGCGGACCGGTTCACGAGAAAGGAACCATCGGAATGGAGGCTCCTCATGCGGTAGAGACGAATTCGGAAGGCTTCCTCTTCATTGCTGATACCGGCTCTTATCGGATACGCGCGGTTGACTTTAAACAGGATACCGTATACACGGTAGCCGGCAACGGAGAAGACGGCTGCGACGGAGACAATGGAAATGCCCTTGACGCAAGACTGAATGTCCACGGATTAAGAATGGATTCGGACGACAATCTGTATTTTGTTGATTTTAACCATCATGTGATCCGCAGAATAAAGTTTAATCCTTTGCACTGAGCTGCCATTCAGGCGGCGGAAACAGGCAGAAAGCCTGCCATTCCGCCGTTATACAAAGGTGTGTCCATGTTCCGATAAGGCCTTAACAGCAAGTCTCCAATTCTTTTCTTTCACCAGTATGTAATCCGTATTAAAGGTTGACACCACAAATATGCCTATATGATTATCCGCTAATATCTTAGATATTTCAGAAAGAATTCCGATCAGCGAAAAATCCAGAATTCCCTGTATTCGAAAAGCCGTCCAGCCGTTTTCGCATTCCGCACAATCCTTTGGTACATATTCCGTACTGCAGACCAAGGATATCTCTTCATCCGTTTTGCCAAGAAAGCAGTATTCATCCTGAAAGTTAATATCCTCCAGCCTCCGGGCCTTGCATACGGAAAACTCTTTATCGATTCTTTTCAGTTCCATAATAACCTCCATTCTGCCGCAAACCCGTGAATTTGGGCAGCAGCACAAATTTACCGTGTGGAAAATCTTGATTTTCCACACTACCCTCCTGTTTTTTTACAGGTTATATTCTACGACATTGCCTGCCATATAGCAATTCTTAATTTCAATCCCGCTCCTCTCCGGGCCTTTTACTCCGGCACGATATCCATATCCCAAGGACAATACCGGCAAGGCTTATAAGATGTGATACCTTAACCGACTCCCTTAACAGGACGGCAGACAGCACAATACTGCTTACCGGCACGATGCCTGTGAATACCGCCGCATTTGAGGCCGATACCTTTTCCACTCCCCGAAACCAGAATACGTAAGACAGGAAGGATACAAAGATGCCGTAATAAAGAAGGCACAGGACGGTTTTAACATCCATTCCGGCAAAATCATAATGTATTGCGTCATGTATGGAAAACGGCAGCAATAATACAAACGCATACAATGCGATAACGGCAGTACGGAACATAGCCGTCATGGGTTTACATGCGGCTTTGCTTAAAACGGAGAAGAAAGCCTCACAAAGTACGGCCGCCGCTATCAGCAGATTACCCTTTAAGGAGCCGGGCCCCTCTTTCGTCCGAAAGAGGGTATCCAGGTTTATAATCATAACTCCGGCAACGCCACAAAGGATTCCGAGAAGCTGCCGAAGCATCAGCTTCTCCCTTAATACCATAGCGGCAAGAGCAAGTACGACGACCGGCGACGCACCGGATATCAAACCGCCGGCCGCTGCGGTAGTGCTGCCCAGCCCGGCGAATATCAATATCCTGTACAGAAAGATTCCGCAAAGAGCCTGACTGAACAACACCGCATGGGTTCTTAGATCAATTCTTTGGTATTCCTTCCTTATAACAAATACCAGCGGCAGCAGAATAAGCAATCCGATAAGAATCTCCAGCTCCGTCGCCAGGAAGGTTGGAATTGACGATACCAATATCTTGCCGGCTACAACGGCGCTGCCGCAGATAGACATGGCAAGAGCCAGATTGATATACGCCTTCCTTACCGCCCCCGGCAGAGTCCGGAAGTTCCGCTTGCACCTCATGGGAAAATCCGTACCTGGTCGATATGAACACCAGGTACATATACGGAAAGGAAATAGCCTGTCTCGTTTAAATGCCGAAGGATTAATTGCTCCGATACCCCCTCCGTTCCATAGACAAAGAACATTGCTTTTCCCGTATCCGCACCGATCCGGGAATGGCTGTCCGGGCCGTTAAGAATACTGGATATGATACCAGATTGATCGGACAGACAGATATCATCTTTGCTTAAGACCTGTTCACAGCCTGTTATACCGCAAAACGCCTCTCCTCCTTTAGCGGTATCCACTGTCAAAGGGAATTCCATTTTATCCATGTCGTGCCCTGCCGTTAAGATAAGGTTCTTTATCTCCGCCAGAAACATGGATTCCACAAAAATACCGGCATCCGGAATATCCCTCCCTTTCAGAAGAACGGATTCCAGCTGCAAAAGAACCGGATAGGTCTTACGGTGTCTTTTGTAATAGTCCCGGTAAAAGCATACCGGCTCCGTGCCGATGAATTCCTTCCTTTCATAATTCCCGTGCCGTTTCTTTAATTCCGACAGCTCTTCCTGTTTCATCTTAAGAAAACTGTCCCGGCAGACAGGCCCGTCCGTAAGCTCTGCGGTCAGAATCCCGGCTTTGAACTTTGGATAAAGCTTCCTGACATTTTCCGATATTGTAAGCATTGACATACCTCTTTTCTTCTATTGTGATGTATGCTATAATCTTACAATCAGGAAAATGGTTATGTAAGTACCACTTTTCCGCAACTTTTTGAGTACCACTTTAATAGGAAGGAGCCGGACATGTGGATCGTACTGGATGCAAACAGCAATATCCCCTTAAAAAAACAGCTATACATGAAAATCAAGCAATACATATTAAACGGCACCGTCGTTTCGATGCAAAAGCTTCCGTCAACCAGAGCTTTGGCAAAGGAGCTCTCCATCTCCCGGAATACCGTCCTCGAGGTATACGACCAGTTAATCGCGGAAGGATACCTGGAAGGGCACCACGGTTCCGGAACCGTGGTTGCCGCCGGTATCAATAAGCTTCCAAGGAACATCGGAGAAAGCCGTCCCCCCGCGGCGCCAAAAGCCGGTTCAGGGGAAAAAGAAGTGGTCGATTTCCGTTCGGGTATTCCGGAATTGGAGCATTTCCCCCGTAAGGAGTGGGCAAGGCTGTATCACGGTATTCTAAGCGAAATCCCGTCCTCCTCCCTGCGTTACCGCAATCCCGGCGGAGTATATGAATTAAGGGAGGCCATCTCCGGGTATTTGTTCCGGACACGGGGTATCGTCTGTTCCCCCGATAATATCATGATTGTGGCAGGTTCCACCCAGGGCCTGTCGCTGATTTCAAGACTTTTATACGGCACCGGATCGTTTGCGGCTGTGGAGGATCCCGGCCATTACGGCTTGCGGAATGTAATATCCTCCGCAGGCTATGCTATTACGGCAGTCCCGGCAGACGATAAGGGTATGCGGACCGATCTGCTTAAGCCTTCGGCCAATACCGCATTTGTTTATACCACTCCTTCGCATCAATACCCGCTGGGCGGCATCCTTCCGATACAAAGACGGCTTTCCCTGGTTCGTTATGCCGCAGATAATAACTGCTATCTTATCGAGGATGATTACGACAGTGAATTCCGTTATGAAGGAGAACCGGTAAATTCCCTCTATGAGCTATGTCCGGACCGGGTAATCTACCTGGGTTCCTTCAGCAAGATTCTGGCGCCTGCCGTCCGGCTTGGCTTTATCCTGCTGCCGGTCAGGCTGCGGTCAGATTACGGACGTTTAAAAATGTACACCGATATACATACCGAAGTGCTCTCCCAGTATGTACTTGCCGAGTTCATTCATAACGGAGGTCTGGAAAAGTATATCTGGAAAATGAAAAAGCTGTATAACAGGAAACGGATACATCTGTTAGAGGAAATGAACGGCCGGTTCCCGGGAGAATTCGAAGTCAGAGGACAGGCAGCCGGCCTTCATCTCCTGATGCATTTCCATAACTGCCGTTTTACCCCCGAGCTGCTTTCGCAAATTCAGGCCGGCGGAGTCAGGGTATATCCGGTTGAAAAGTTTGCTCTGCAGCACCTTGGAAAGCACTGCAATGATATCATTCTGGGTTACGGCCATCTGTCCTTTCCCGATATCACCAAAGGGGTAGAAATACTCGGTAAGATACTACACGGCAGTTGAATAATCAGGCCGTGACCTGATAAAGTTTTAAGGGTTACGGAGTTTTCCTGCAACGGCGCAGATAATATCATCGTTTTTCTCCTTCGTTTTTCCGCTGACATCACCGTAATAGCTTACCGTCGAAAATCCTGCGTCCTTTAGCTCACCGGCCAGGGTTTCTTCATCATAAGCACTGTTCCAGATATTATAGCGCCTGCATTCATTTCCGGTAATAATAAAATACTGTTCCAGGTATGCATTTTCCACGTCATACCGGATATTTCTTTTTATACAGACATAAGGAGCCCCATCCCAGAAGCCTCCGCTGCTGTATTCGACTGTCTGTGTCTCCTCAAAGCCGCAAAACCGGGCCTTGGAAAAAACATCAAAAATGAAAACCCCGCCCGGCTTTAATGCCCGGTAAATTTTCTTCATCAGCAACGCCCTGTCGGAAGGATTAAAGACTCCGAAATCGCAGTAGATCAGAGTAATAACGTCAAATTGGCTTTCATACTCCAAGCTCCGGTAATCCATACAGCGGTAACGGATATTCTTGCGTTTAAATTTGCAGGAGTTTACGGCATATTCCACAGAACGCCTTGAATAATCGATCCCTGTAACCGAAAACCCCAGACTGTCAAACATATCGGCATATATTCCCGGCCCGCACCCTAGGTCTAACAGCTCCCTTCCCCGGGCGGGTAAAGCGATATCCGCAATCCATTCCGCCGACTTTCTTATAAACGCATGGTTGCGGGACGCACCGTCGTTTACCGGATCCAGATGGGCATCCAGCATACTTTTCGAAATATATTCGTCATCCCAGAATTTATCGCTGCCTTGCTCATAAGCAAAAGGCTTTTCTTTTAAATAATCGATGATCTTATGATACATATCTATTTCTCCCCAGGTAATAATGTAAATTTACTTGTCTCCTTATTGTAAAGGATTTCAACTTTATATTCAACAGACAGTATCGACGAAATGGCAGGGGATTTTAAAGAAATATACGAAACAGGACTCATTAGCGTTGATATGCCAAACATGAGGTCCCTGACGGATATGGAATAATAGGATTACCATGAAATCTAACTACCCGGCCTGTTAACAGATTCTCTTTTTTCTGACATACACCTGGTAATAGATAATAAAGAGTATCGAGGTAGTCGACCAGGTCAGCGGATAACTCATGATAGCGGTCCGGAACACGGGCCATACAGGCAGAGCAAAGAATATCCAAAGCACACGGAAAACACAGACACCGGCACAGGTTATGATCATAGGGAGCAGGGAATTGCCCATTCCACGCAGGGCGCCTGATAAAATCTCAATACTTACATATGCCAGATAAGCAGGCACCATGAAATGCAGGATATCCATACCCTTTGCCAGGACAACGGTATCGGCAGTAAACAGCCGATAAATATAACCGCCGAAGGAATAAAGAAAGGTACTTAAAAGTATGGTTGCGGAGGCAGCAAAAAATAAGCATACCCTGACAGCCTTCCGTACCCTTTCGTATTTCAGCGCCCCGAAATTCTGTCCGACAAATGTAGTAATCGATACGCCGAAGGAAGCCATTGTCATCCAGAATAAGCCGTCAATCTTGCCGTATGCCGTCCATGCCGCAATAGTATCCGTACCAAATCGGTTAATGCTTGACTGAATGATAATATTGGAGAAGGAATACATCGTTGACTGAATGCCTGCCGGAAGTCCAATGCGGATGATTCGCAGCAGTATTTTTGCATGGAACCTGATCCTCTTTAGATCCAGGCGATATGAATGATGTGTTCTCATCAGGGTAAGACAAACCATAACAGCACTCAGTGTCTGTGATAATACCGTAGCGATGGCCGCACCCGCTACGCCCATCCTTAACACAACAACAAAGAAAAGATCCAGAATCACATTTACAAAGCAGCTGATTATAAGGAAATAGAGCGGTCTCTTTGAATCTCCGATAGCCCTGAGGATTCCGGCACCCATATTGTATATCAGATTCGGAATCATCCCACAGAAGAATATTTTTATATATAGAATCGAATATGGCATAATTTCGTCCGGTGTCCCCATAAGCCTTAAGGCTGCAGGTGCACCGATCAGGCCGATCAGCATAATGAAAGCTCCTCCGGCAACAGAAAGCGCAACGGCAGTATGAACGGCTTTCTCCAGCTTAGCGGTTTGTTTCGCGCCGTAATACTGCGAGATAATAACGGTTGCACCGGAGGAAAGACCGATAAAGAAACCGACAAACAGATTAATCAGGGTGCCGGTTGTCCCTCCGACGGCCGATAACGCCACCTT
>JAEWSD010000124.1 GCA_023398615.1 Bacillota bacterium | reverse complement strand
TTCCATATACAACCCCTCCGTAAAGGTTAACAGAAAAGTCTTTGTAGATGCATACAGTACGTTACTCGGCATTACCGCAAACGCACTGTCGCTTGAGACATTAATTATCGTACCGCTATTCCTTTGCAGCATACCTGTCAGGACAAACCGGGTGAGCATTACAACTGTTTCGGTCTGTAAAAACAGCAGTTGTGCGATATCCTCCTCCGCCAATTCCGCAAAAGCAGGTCGCAGGCCGTAGCCCGCATTGTTTATTAAGACCTCTATGGATTCACATCGGATTTCGTCTATCAGGTAATCCAGGCCTTCCTGCGCAGATAATTCCACAATGATATATCTTACATTAACCCCGGACGCATGTCTGATGTCATTTGCATTCTTCTCCAGCTTTTCCTTCCTTCTTCCCGTCAGGATCAGGTCATACCCTTTCCCGGCATATTCTTTTGCATATGCCAGACCTAATCCGCTGGTCGCACCGGTGATCAGTACCTTGCCCTTCATTACGGCAGTTGTTAATGTTTTACTCTTCATAGTGATTCTCCTTCTTTTATTGATCTTTTGTCATTGACATTTGTTCACTCATTTATTAAAATGAAAGACTGCATCCAAAGATGCAATCCTTATCAAGCTTGCTATTTAAGAATTTTCTTAACGATTTCTATTGATTTATCCGCCCGTTCCACAGAGGTCAGGCCTTCGTCATTTAATAAGGCGATTTCTCCGTACAGGATAAAACCCGCACATGCTTTACAGTCATTGACCTGTACCACACCTCTTTGCCGGAGCATGAACAGAAACTGTTCCATATACGGCCTGAGATATTCACACATACTGATGCTTAACTGCAGATTGAACATCTCATTCCCTTTCTTATGAAAGAAATCATGATATTTCTCTTTTCCGTCCATTATAATAAAAGCTTCCCGCCATTTTTCCGCATACGTGTCAAAGGATCCTTCCCCGCTACTTAAAACAGACAGAAAAACCGCGGAAGATTCCTTTACATAAGCCTCCAGGGCAGCCTGATACAAGTCGTATTTTGAACGGAAATACTTATAACATAAGCCGGATACCACACCTACCGCTTTTGCAATGTCCGTCATGGTGGTAGCCTCATAACCTTTTTCCGCAAACAGCCGCATAGCCGTATCAAGTATTTCCTGTCTCCTTACCTCCGGTTCCTTTGAAACCCTCATACCCTGCTCCTATCCACGTGTCCGGCACACCGTTAATAAAAAATACTGATTAACTACGATAACAGATTATAACACGTGAGTAACTAGTTGTCAATGACAAATAATCACTCATGGCTCTTAAACTCGGCATGTACGATGAATGAGGTATGTGTCAATGCAGCTCCCCGCATAATGATCTGTGTCAACAGGCTGAATTTTGCCGTACTGAGTAAATAACCCCTCATATAATCCTTTTCCGATACATTCACGATATCTGAGGACCAGCTTTCAAGCTCTGCCTTCGGATTCTCCAATGAAAAGAAAGATTTCGTCTCATTCCCGGCCATCTTAACCTGCTTATTGACTCCCTTAAGCCCCATAGCGTTCGTTGCGTCAAATGCAATGACCCCTCCCGGAAAATGTTCGGCCATAGCTGTAAAAAGTTTTTTAACCTGCCATTTTTCAAAATAGTAGAACAAGCCTCCTGCTACAAACACAATACCGTTATCCGGGTTAAAATCGATTGCGTCAAACCATGCAAAATCATTCAGGTCACAAATAACATTATGCTCGTTTGCAGCCTTATGCAGGTACTGTTCACGGAGCTTAATGACATCCTCCATATCCAGGTTATACCACGGGTTTGTCTCATTCTTCATCTGGCTCCGCAGGGTGGACAGCCCTGCACCCAGCTCTGCGACAACTGCCTTCGGATGACTGTACAGATAATGATTAATCTCCCAGGACATATCATACTGTCGGACCATGCAATTTAAGTAGGTATACTCCATTTTGTAAAGTTTATTGCCGGACATATCACAGCCGATATCCCGGATAATGCGTTCCGCATCATAATCCGGAAACACCTCCGGATATTTTTTCGTTGCCAGCATTCTCCCCCACAGCGGAATACAAAGCGTATTTTGAACACTGTTTACCTGTAAATTCTTTGTCATATGGAATTCTCCTTTATTTGACTATTTATCATCATTTAACAAAAGCAGTTAGTATATCCTAACCACCTGTTAATTATAGTAAACTTTACCAACAAAGTCAATGTCTCCTGAATAAATAATGAAAAAGAAGTTCGCTTGCGGTAACGACATATTTTCTCAATTACCCCATAATGATAATTATTATCGTTTTGAGCATTGACGAATCGATATCCGCTAATATAATATAACAGTGTTATATAAAAGTACCATATTGTACCTGAAAAGGAGGTTATGATACCAATGAGTGAAATGCTTACAAAGGAACAGTTTATAACGGCCGGGAAAAAAGAATTTCTTGCAAAGGGGTATAAGGAAGCATCCCTTCGACAGATTGCAAAAAGGCTCGGTTTTACTTCCGGAGCATTTTACGGTAACTTTAAAAGCAAGGCCGATTTATTCGATGCCATTGTTTCACAGCCTGCAAAAGAGCTGATGGATCTGTATGTTTCCTATCATGATCATTATCTGTCACAATCTCCCCGGAAGCAATGCGACCACCTGGGAGATATATCGGCAGAAGCGTTAAACTCAATGATTTCCTATATGTATCGGCAATATGACGTATTCAAGCTGATATTCTGCCGCTCTTCCGGTACGGTATACGAACAATATCTGGATCAGTTGATTGCTGTTGAAGTGAACTCAACCAAACAGTTTTTACAGGTTATGAAAGAAAACAGGTATTTTTCACCGAATATTGACGAACAGCTTTGCTACATCCTTTCAAGTATGCTGTTTAACGGAGTCGTAGCAATCTTTACATATGACATGCCCTATGAATACGCCATAAAATACATCCGGAAGCTCCATATATTTTATACAGCCGGCTGGATGAAGTTATTCGAAACTTAATTTATGTCCATAAGTTAGTCTATACTAACTTATAATATTATGCCATATTTGGTTTACCTGTAAGCCGAATACGCAGGAAAGAGGTTAACATGGAAAAGAAAAAAAATAAACCGACAGTTTCCTGGCTGCTGGAATGGGCCGCCCCATACAAGAACAGTTATGTTGTTTCTGTTTTACTTGCTGCTGCGGGTGTCCTTAGCGGTATTGCTCCTTACTATGCCGTTACAAGGATAGTAACCGGACTGCTGCAAGATAACAGAGAACTGTCATGGTACCTGTCATGGATCGGAATTTGTGCTGTCTTATGGGTCTTAAGGTATTTGTTTCACGGCCTGTCTACAACCTTCTCGCACAGAGCTACCTTCCGGGTTATCGCCAGGGTACGGAGGCTTCTGACCGCAAAACTGGTGAGGCTCCCTATGGGATATCTGCTCGATACCCCTTCCGGCGCCATGAAAAATGTTATTGTGGAAAAAGCAGACAGCATTGAGACGACCTTGGCACACATCCTGCCCGAGATGACTTCCAATCTGTTAGGGCCGGTTTGTATCATTATCTACTTGTTTGCGACAGACTGGCGCATGGCCCTGATCTCACTCATCACTCTGCCAATCGGGCTGCTTTGCTATATGGGTATGATGAAGGATTATGAAACTAAATTCGGCCGATATGTTAAATCGAATAAACACCTCAATGCAACTGCGGTTGAATATATAAATGGAATTGAAGTGATCAAGGCATTCAATCAAAGCGCTTCCTCCTATCAAAAGTTCTCCGATGCCGCGAAGGAGGCTGCAAATTCTGCTATTGACTGGATGCGCGGTACACAGGTATATTTTGCGGCGGCTCTTTCCATATTTCCCGCGGTGTTGATCGGAGTGCTTCCCCTGGGGTCCTACTTCTATATGAAAGGCAGCCTGAATACCGATACCTTTATCCTGACCGTTATTCTGTCTCTGGGAATCATGACGCCGTTAATCACCGTCATGTCATATTCCGACGATTTGGGGAAAATCAGAACCGTGGTAAATGATATTGCCTCCATACTCACCCTTGATGACCTGATACGTCCGGAGGAAGCCGTCCGGCTATCCGGCTTTGATATCGAACTGAAGAATGTATCCTTTGCCTATAATGAAATAAAGGTCTTAGATAACATAAATCTTTCCATCTCCAAGGATTCCGTCACCGCGCTGGTAGGTCCGTCCGGCGGCGGGAAATCTACCATTGCGAAATTGATCTCTTCCCTGTGGGATGTTTCGGAAGGCTCTATCACCATAGGCGGCACCGACTTAAGAGATATCCCGTTAGAGCAGCTGAACTCCATCATAGCCTATGCCTCCCAGGACAATTACCTGTTCAATGACACGGTAAGGAACAATATCCGTATGGGCAAGCCCTCCGCGACCGATACGGAGGTTGAAGAAGCCGCAAAGAAGAGCAGTTGTCATGAATTTATCCTGCAATTGGAAAACGGATACGATACCATAGCCGGCGGTGCCGGCGGCCATCTGTCCGGCGGAGAAAGGCAGCGGATCGCCATAGCCAGGGCCATGCTCAAGGATGCCCCCATTGTGATCCTGGATGAAGCTACCGCCTATACGGATCCGGAAAACGAAGCAGTCATCCAGAAAGCAGTGGCAAAGCTGGTGCAGGGGAAGACCCTGCTGGTCATCGCCCACAGGCTCTCCACCATAACGGATTCGGATAAAATAGCAGTGGTAAACCAGGGCGCCATAGAGGCCCAGGGCACACATTCCCAATTGCTGGATTCCTGTATGCTCTACCGTAATATGTGGAATGCCCATTTAGAAGCCAAGGATTCCAAGGAGGTAGCGTTATGATTACAATCTTTAAGAAATTTTTTGATTTTGCAGGAGATCAGAAGAAACGTTTTTACTATTCATTAATCTTCTCTTTACTCCATTCCATGTTTGAAGCAAGCCGCATTATGGCCATTGCAGTTGTGTTACAGGCGATTTTAACGGACAGTATGTCCCCGTCCACCATCTGGGCTTCATTTCTTATTACACTGGTCAGTATCCTTGGGTGTGCCTGGACCAGAAATATTACTTCCATGCAGCAGACGATCGCAGGATATACCATGTGCGCGAATAAACGCGTGGAGATCGGTGAGCGGATGAAATATATGCCGATGGGATACTTTAACAGGAACAACCTCGGACACATTACCTCCATAACCACCAATACCACCGAGAATCTTCAGGATGTTGCCACCCGTGTCATACTGATGTATTTGCAGGGTATGCTTACCTCCATAGTAATCTCGGTCTTTTTAACATTTTTTGATTACCGCATCGGTATCGTTTCGTTTTCGGGAATCGCCGTTTTTCTTATTCTGAACCGCCTGATGCAGAAGGCTTCCCTGAAAATTTCCCCCAGGAAAACCAAGGCGGATTCGGCATTGGTAGATTCCGTACTGGAATATGTACAGGGAATTACCGTTGTAAAGTCCTACAATCTGGCAAAGCAGGCAAACAAAAAAGTGGACCGCCAAATAGAGGAAGCAAACGACATCTGCTTTACTCTGGAAAAAACCTTTATTCCGTATATGTGCGGGCAAAACATTATATTAAAGCTTTTTGCCCTGCTTATGATTACTTTTTCCGTTGTGTTTTGTATCCGGGGAAGTATGGAACCTTTGAATGCATTGCTTATGATCATATCATCCTTTATCGTATACGGACAGCTGGAATCAGCCGGTATGTATTCCGCACTGCTTCGCATTGTCGATCTTTCCGTCGATCAGATAGCGGAAATCTTTCATACGCCCGTCATGGATATCGACGGTTCCGAGATCAAGCCGAAGCATCATGATATCTCAGTCAATCATGTAAACTTTTCCTATGATAACAGGAAAATCATTGACGATGTGAGCTTTCATATTCCCGAGAAAACTACAACCGCCATAGTAGGGCCTTCCGGCGGAGGAAAAACCACCCTTTGCAGCCTGATTTCCCGCTTCTGGGATGTAAATGACGGCTCCGTTTCAATCGGAGGACATAATGTAAAGGAGTATACGTTAGACAGCCTGTTAAATAATATCAGTATGGTTTTTCAAAATGTCTACCTTTTTCATGATACCATTGAAAACAATATAAAATTCGGCAGGCCGGAAGCAACCCATAAGCAGGTCGTGGAAGCGGCCAAGAAAGCCTGCTGCCACGAATTCATCGAGGCATTGCCAAACGGTTATGATACGGTAATCGGGGAATCCGGCGCAACCATATCCGGCGGTGAAAAACAGCGGATTTCCATTGCACGGGCTATCCTGAAAGACGCGCCGATTATCATACTGGACGAGGCTACCGCAAACGTGGATCCGGAAAACGAAAAGCATCTGCAGGATGCCATTGCCGAATTAACAAAGAATAAAACGATTATCATGATTGCACACCGTTTAAAGACAGTCCGCAACGCAGACCAGATTCTGGTGCTGTCCGGCGGAAGAATCCTCCAGCGCGGCAATCACGAGGCATTAATGAAAGAGCAAGGCCTGTATGCCGATTTCGTTAATATGAGAAGCCAGTCCATCGGGTGGAAGCTCGGATAACAGGCAGGGAAACACCTAAAAGAGGGACTGTTTCAAAAACTCATACTTATTATAAGTTTTGAACAGTCCCTTATTAAAATATATTTGATTCCGTTCACCCCAGTGCGACATCCAATACCATCATAGCCATAAAGCCTGCCGCAAATCCCAATGTACAGATATCGGTCTTATTGTCGGCCGACGCCTCGGGAAGTAATTCCTCTATTACAACATATATCATTGCACCTGCCGCAAAGGACAGAAAATACGGAAGCGCGGCGGTAACGATCCCGGACACCGCCAAGGTTATACCGGCCGCCACAGGTTCTACGATCCCGGATATCATTCCGTACAAAAAGGATTTCTTCTTACTATTCCCCTCGCTCTTAAACGGCAGGGATATGATTGCTCCCTCCGGAAAGTTCTGTATTGCGATCCCGATTGCCAGCGCATAGGCTGCCGCCGTGCTGATCTCTCCGCTCTGATTTATCAAACCTGCGAACACTACCCCTACGGCCATTCCTTCCGGAATATTATGAAGGGTAACCGCCAGCATCAGCATCGCCGTATTACCCAGCTTGGTTTTCGGGCCTTCATGCTCCTTCTTGTCCAGATGAAGATGAGGGATTGTTTTGTCTAACAGGAATAAGAAAGCGATACCGAGTAAGAACCCAATCACAGCCGGCAGGAAGGAAAACTTTCCCATATCATCCGACATTTCAATCGACGGAATTAACAAAGACCATACGGACGCGGCGATCATAACTCCGGAGGCAAAACCGAGCAACGCTCTCTGAACCCAGTCTTTAATATCATTTTTCATAAAGAAAACACACGCCGCACCGAAAGCAGTACCGATAAACGGTATCAGAAGCCCAATTGCATAAGTCATAACATCCTCTTTCCGGCATAGTTAACTTGTCTATGCGCAAATTCATTTTGAAAAAATGCTATCTGAACCTATCTATATTATACTTCCCCCCATGAATAACTTCAAGTTCATTTCGCCGCATTATTGACGAAATCGCCACGAAATGCTATAGTAAGCTTATACCCCTATGGGTATTAAGGAGGTGCCAATATATAATGCGGCAATGCATGGATTCGGATAACTTACACCGACGTCTGAATAAGATTTTGGGACAAGTTAAGGCAATTGATAAAATGGTTGACGAGGATGTCCCCTGTGAGGATGTTTTGATACAAATCAATGCGGCAAAAAGTGCTATGCAAAAGGTAGGCCAGGTTGTCCTGGAAGGACACCTGAACCACTGTGTCCGTGAAGGGATCGAGCATGGCGACGCCGATAAGACGATTGCGGATTTTGCAAAGGCATTGGAACATTTTTCAAGGATGACGTAACGGTAACATATGGGATTGGGCTGCTGTAATATGCAGCCCTTTTTCTATTGACAACATATACCCCTATGGGTATAATATACCTATACCCCCATAGGTATATAGGAAGGAGTTGAACCCATATGATACATTTTTTCAAGGATGAAAAGAAAAGAAGCGTTTTTCTTCTCATCCTTTCACTGTTCTCTTTGATTATCAGTTTCTTTCGTATCGGGCAGATGCCTGTTGATGCGGCATGGATCGCCATTATTATCTGCGGCATCCCTATTGTGAAAGGGGCTGTCGTCGGCCTGGTAACAGAATTCGATATAAAAGCCGATGTGCTGGTATCCATCGCGCTGATTGCTTCTGTCATTACCGGAGAAATCTTCGCGGCCGGTGAGATCGCTTTCATTATGGCAATCGGAGCCTATCTTGAGACCCAAACGGTAGCCAAAGCACGCGCCGGAATCGAAAAGCTGGTCCGTCTGGCCCCGGTTACCGCCAGAGTTGTGCAAAACAGAGAGGAAAGAATAATACCGGCTGAGCAGGTAAAGCCCGGCGATATTCTCCGGGTGCTTGCCGGCGAGACCATTGCCGTGGACGGAATAATCACCGCGGGACAGACCTCCATCGACCAATCCGTTATGACCGGTGAATCACTCCCGGCAGACAAGAGCGAAGGAGACGAGGTATTCAGCGGAACCGTCAACCAGTTCGGTACCTTCGAAATGAAGGCGCAGAAGGTCGGCGAAGACAGTTCTCTGCAGCGAATGATCCGCCTTGTGAAATCCGCAGATGCAGGAAAGGCAAAGATCGTCGGTATTGCCGACCGTTGGGCAACCTGGATTGTAGTTATCGCACTGCTCTCCGCCGTCCTCACATGGTTTGCTACCGGTCAGATCATCCGTTCCGTAACCATTCTGGTTGTATTTTGTCCATGCGCCCTGGTGCTTGCAACGCCGACGGCAATTATGGCAGGAATCGGTAACGCATCCAAATACGGTATTCTCATACGGGAAGGCGATGCTCTCGAAAGGCTTGCACAGGTCAAACGTATCGCCTTTGATAAGACCGGCACTCTTACTTATGGAAAACCCGCCGTGGTACAAGTATTAAGCTGTGATCCGGCACTGGATGAAGCAATGCTGCTTAAACTGGCCGCGGTATCGGAACTTCGTTCCGAACACCCATTAGGCAAAGCCATTGTAGAACACTACAGGTATATAACAGGAAGCGTGCCGGAACAGCCGGAAGAATTCAGGCTGCTGGCAGGACGCGGCGTAAATGCCGTATACGGCGGAAATAAGGTTATAGCAGGTAATGCGGCGCTGTTTAAGGAAGAGAATATTCTTCTTCCTGATGAAGCGGTAAGGGCTGCCGAAAAGGCAAAGTCCGAAGGAAGCACCGTCATTTACCTTGCATTAAACGGACATGCAAGCGGTTTGATTACCCTGTCTGATACGCTTCGCCCGGATACCGCAAAAACAATTGAAGCCATTCGGCAAACCGGTATTCAGACCGTCCTGCTTACGGGAGATTCCCCGCAGGCCGGATCGCACATCGCACAGATCGCCAATATCAAAGAGGTAAAAGCCGACTGCCTTCCTGAAAACAAGCTGGAAATCATCGATTCCTACCAGCATAGCGGCGAATTTATCTCGATGGTAGGTGACGGCATCAATGACGCACCGGCGCTGAAAGCCGCCCATGTCGGCATTGCTATGGGCGGCATAGGCAGTGATATCGCAATTGATTCGGCGGATATAGTTCTGGTGGGTGATGATATCAAGGAGATCCCGCATCTTTTGCAGCTTTCCAAAAAGATGATGCGGACCATTCATATTAATCTCATAGCCTCGATGACACTTAACTTTATCGCTATCGCCCTTGCAATTTCAGGTATGCTTAACCCGGTTCTCGGTGCATTGGTACATAATGCCGGTTCGGTCGCGGTTATCATAAACTCTTCCCTGCTGCTGAAATGGACGCATCCGCAATAAAATGCAGTTACCCTTTACAGACATTTTCCAGGATTTCATGCAATGCGCTTCCGCTGCTGGTATGACACCTGACTATGTCTGTATTTCTCTTTTCCGCTTCTGTCAAAGCACATTTCGCCATCTTATGGGAGACCGTATTGGTAAACAGTATGATGAGGTCCGGGCTCCCTATCTGATTTCCCAGATTTCCCGATATCTGAATAAATACCTTCGCCCTGCATCTATGTTCCTTGCATATCTTCTTATATTGACAGACCATTCTTTCATGTCCGCCGATTATCACAATACTCATGGTAATTCCTTTCCTTCCTCTTTATTTTTTTGTGGTTACTTCCAAGAAAAAGTTTCGCTTGTGAAACTCTCGGGCCGCCGCACTCCCTTGTGCAGCAGCCCGTATAATTTTATAAGGCCGCCAGCTGTTTTCCAAGATTTCTGCACTCAGCCAGTGAGGTATCATCAGGTGCTTCCTGACAGATCAATCCTTCGCCGTTTACAATATTTGCTCCGGCATTCTTCATCCTTTCTTCCCATTCACGCATCCATTGCCCGTCTCCCCAGCCATAGGAGCCAAACAACGCTATGCTTTTTCCGGCAGCAAACTTTGCAACTTCTTCCACAAACGGTTCCATTTCTGTTTCTTCCAGGACTTCATCTCCCATAGCCGGGCATCCAAGCGCAAATACCGCAGAATCCTTCAGGTTATCCGCAGATGCACCGGATACCTCCGTAACCTCTGCTTCCCCGCCTGCTTCCGTTATCCCCTGAGCAACGGCATTTGCCATAGCCTCCGTATTACCCGATTGTGACCAAAATACCACGCTGATCTTATTCATTGTCTTATCCTCCTAAATCGCCGCTATTTGCAGCTTTTTTTCATTACATGCTTTTAATATCTCTAAAATACTCCCCCCACACAAAACGAACCGCGTTACCACATCCTTTGCTTTATTGAAATTTTCAAACAGGTTCAGCTTTTCCGGTAGGTTTTCATATACTTTCCAGTAGCCTGCATATAAAAAATTCTTCCCTCTATTTACTATGAATCCGTTTACATCTTCAACCGGATAGCCCAACAGCAGACCAAGCTCATGCGGAAACGGAAGCCCGCTTCCCATAAATCCCTCATAACGCTTTCTGAACACAGACAGTACCCGCTTTAAATTACTATCCTGATAGCCGAGCATGTCCAACAGCCGTCTTACTTTTTCTGTCTTTAAATATTCCGATAATTTATCCGGCCTGTACAAAAGAAAAGTAGTCCTCTCATCCGTTACACGCAGTATGAAACATAGAATTCCGCTTCCCTTAAACAATCCCTCCGTATATCGGGCAGAATCATTATTTACGGAGAATAAATTGGATATTTTTAACCCCGTTAGCAGCGGGGCACATTGAAGTGCCAGTTGTATCTCCGGATTGCTGATATTCGTGTTCCGAATCATCTGAAATGTCTCCCGGCTCATGATTCCTCCTTTCAAGTTAGCCATGACTAACCCTAATTCATACTAACGGATTCCATAAAATCCGTCAATAGAACTACTGATTTATTTTTATCAAAAAGGCCTTATTGATTTATCTTATCAATTTACCAGGATAAGAATGTGCACTTTTATCCTTTTTTATACCAACACTTCAGATGTTACTATTCAGCCTTACGGCTGAACCGTAACAAATGATACTTGTCCTCTTTCAGGCGAAAGAACCGGGCTGTAATTCAAAAACTCCTTTTTGTGTCTGCGGCCGTTTACAATGCAGCTAAATCGCAGCAGACACAATAAGGAGTTTTACAATTACTCGGAATCCGTTATACTATCCGCATCGGCTATAGCATCGGACTGCGATTCCGGTTTCACATCCGGTTCGGCTTCTGTTTTCACCTGCGGTTCTGGTTTCACATCCGGTTCGGCTTCTGTTTTTACCTTCGGTTCCGGTTCCTCTTCAAATACCGCTTTCATGCAGGGCAGCGATTGGCTGTCCTGCCCTGCCCTGCAGAATCTGCAATCGAAGCAGTCATGAGCTTCAAACCATAGCCGGTCCGCCGTCCGGGCCCATCGACGCGCCGTATCCGTGCATTTTTGTTTTAATTCATTCACATCCTCGGGGTGAAGAAAATCCGTAGACTTTGCACCGGTTGACTCGACCATCTTCACCAGAGCTTCCGGATTATCAAGCAGAGGACAAGGACGCAGATGATTGCCGTTGAACGGCTGGTTTTTATAGTACTGCATAAACAACGGAGCCCGGAGGGCATCCAGAACTGTCGCATCATGAATATTGGTATCGGAATAATGGATAAAGGCACAGGGCTCAATATCCCCCGCCGCATTGATGTGCAGGTATCTCCTGCCTCCGGCTACACAGCCCTGGGCATATTCTCCGTCATTCCAGAAATCCATAGCAAAGATCGGCTTTGTCTTGCGGAAACGGTTGACCTGACGGTACATATATTCACGCTGGTCTGCGGTAACCATCAACTCCGGGACAGCATCCGCACCGACCGGAATGTAAGTGAAGAACCAGGCAAACTTTGCCCCTCTGGCTATCATATCATCGATAAATGCTTCACTGCCTACTACCTTGGCATTCTTACGCGTGTAGCAGCAGGATGTCCCGAATGCCAGCTTTCTCTCCTTTAATATCTCCATTGCATGTATGACTGCCTGATAGGTTCCCTTTCCCCTTCTTGAATCCGTCTCCTCCTCAAAACCCTCGATACTGATTGCCGGCACGAAGTTCTTTACACGGAGCATTTCATCGGCAAAGGCTTCATCAATCAGCGTCCCGTTGGTAAATGCGGTAAAGATGCAGTCCTTGTGTTTATCGCAAAGCTTTATGATGTCTTTTTTGCGAACAAGAGGCTCTCCCCCCGAATAGGCATAAAAATGTACCCCGATTTCTTTGCCCTGCTCTATAATACTATTTAATGCTTTCAAGCTTAAGGACTGCCTGTTTCCATACTGTGCGGCCCAGCAGCCGCTGCAATGAAGGTTGCAGGCTGAGGTCGGATCCATTAATATTGCAAAAGGTATGTTGCAGTCATATTTTTTTTGTAATTTTCTATGTTTCGGACCGCCCATTAACGAAGCGTTGAATAAAAAATTCCGAAAAAATGTTTTTCTGACTCCCGGATCGATTTCATCCCATAAATCCAGAATATATTTGTACCAGTTGCTGTCCTTATCCTCGATGATCTTTCGTATTAAATCGCGCTGCGGTTTCAGGTTATCCTTTCTGTCCAGTTTATCAAACAATTTGACCAGGTTAAGCATATGCTTCTCCAGATTACGGTCCAGATAGTTATAGGTCAGGTTAACCATTGCCGATAAGGCCTGCTTTTTTATCATATATTTTACCATATCCTTTCTCATGCAAATCTCATAATCAATTTATGATGTCTTGGATAAAATAGTTCATGATAAAATGTAAATACGCGTTTTCCCAGGCCGTATCGATCCAGGTCGCTGTCTTTCATTCCTGCCGGCCGAGGCAAAATTCAATAAAGCTTTTCATTGCTTCCGTGAGATATTTATTCTTATGATATGCCAGTTTAAACCGGCGTTTAAAAAAAAGACCGTTTATGTCCACACTGTGAAGGATTCCGGCCTTAATCTCCCTGCCGACCGCAAGCTGCGATATTACGGATACACCCAGCCCTTCGGCAACCGCCATTTTAATGGTATCCGCATTATTGCAGGTCCAGGTTGTCGTCCAGGTCAGTCCGTTTTCAGACATAACCTCTTCAAATGTTTTTCTGGTCCCGCTGCCCGCTTCACGTAATATAAAGTTTTCCTGCTCAAGCTCACGGGGTTCAATCAATACCCGTTTTGAAAAAGGATGGTTTTCCCCGCAGATCAAGATCAGCCTGTCATCCGCAAACGGTTTGCCGATGATATCCGGCAATGTAATTTCACCTTCCACCAGTCCCAAATCAAGCCTGTCATTCATTATAAGCTGTTCAATCTTTGCGGTATTATCCTCAATCACCTCAATTGTCACGCCGGGTGTCTCCTCCTTAAAAGCCGCTGCCATTTTAGGCAGGATACACGCACCAATTGTGACGCTTGCGCCAATCCGTACGATGCCGTTTTGGCTGATGGAACGCATTTCGCTTTCGGCATCCCTGTTGATTCGGATGATATGCCGTGCATAGCCTAGCAGCCTTTCACCTGCCTGCGTCAGATACAGTTTTCGTGAAAGTCTCTCAAACAGCCGTACATCATAATATGACTCAAGCTCCGCTACAGCCTGGCTGACGGCCGACTGCGACATAAAAAGCGCACCCGCGGCAGAAGTCATATTCATTCTGTCGCAGACTGCCACAAAGATTCGAAAATGTCTTAATGTCAAGCGTCTCCCTCCATTCAATAAGTAAATGTTACTATTCGGCCTAACGGCCTCATAGTAACACTTGATGCACAGAAAGGCTGCTTTGCAGCCTTTCGCACACAAAACTCTCGGGCTTTCTGTGATTTCCGCTGCGCTTCACTCACAAAAACACCTCGCGGTACTATAAGCCGAATAGTAATAAGTAAATGCTTATTATAATGATAAGATAATAATATTTTACTTATAAATTGTCAAGATATATACTGAATACCATAAGGAGTGATTAAATGAATAACATAATGAATAAGCTGCCCGGAATCCTGTTAACCGTGATAATAGCCGTCCCGGCCTGGCCGCTTGGCGAAAGGTTTCCCGTAATCGGAAGCCCGGTACTTGGAATTCTGTTCGGAATGCTTCTTGCATTCCGGAAAAGGCCCGCCGTAATGGAGAGCGGAATCTCGTTTACTTCCAGGAAGCTCCTGCAATATTCTATTGTACTGATTGGTTTTGATATGAACCTTTATAATGTGTTCAGGGTAGGGCGCCAGACAATCGTTCTCATGATTTTTACACTGACTTCCGCTTTCCTTGCCGCCTTTATCCTTGGAAAGCTCTTAAAGGCGGACAGGAATACGAATATCCTGATTGCAGTCGGCACGGCAATTTGCGGCGGCTCTGCAATAGCAGCGGCGGCACCGGTCATCCATGCGGATGAGGAGGAGGTAGCCCGCTCTATTTCTACCATTTTTCTTTTTAATGTAATCGCAGCCTTTCTATTTCCGTTTCTCGGGCACTTGCTGCATATGAACGACTACCGTTTCGGCCTTTGGGCAGGTACGGCGGTAAATGACACCTCTTCCGTAGTTGCGGCAGGGTATGCCTTCAGCAATGCGGCCGGTAATCTGGCCGTAATTGTAAAATTAACAAGAACCCTGATGATAGTGCCGGTAACACTTGCGCTTGCACTTTACATATCCGGGAAAAATAAAACCGGCAACGGATCAGACTACAAGTTTTCCAAAATCTTTCCCTGGTTTGTTCTGGGCTTCATAGTGGCATCTGTTATCAGTACGTTTCTGCCAATGCCTGCCGAAGCCGGAAGGCTTCTGGCCAAGACCGGTAAATTCATGATCGTTATGGCTATGGCGGCAATCGGTCTGAAGACCAATATGATTAAGCTTGTAAAAAACGGATGGAAGCCAATCCTGCTCGGCTCCGGCTGCTGGATCGTCCTGTCGGTGACCTCATTCATAGCGCAAATGCTGATCAAATGATCCGTAAGTATCGTCATGGTTCATTCAGTTTGGTATACTCTCAAGCATGGGAATTAACTCCTGCGGATATTTCTCATTCTCATCTCTTAGTATCTTAATTGCTGTGTCCATATCCTTAGCATCCTTGTAAGGACGGCCGGATGTAATTGCGTCGATAGCATCGGCAACCATTACGATTCTGGCATTCCGGCATATCTCATCCCCCACCAAACCTTTCGGATATCCGCTTCCGTCAAGCCGCTCATGATGCTGCAAAACGATATCCGTACAATTCCCGGGCAGGTTAAAGGGTGCCAGACTGGTCATACCCAGATCGCAATGCTGTCTGATACATACCATTTCCATGTCGTTCAGGGGCATAGGCTTCAGAATAATGCTTTTTGGAATTAACAACTTGCCCACATCATGGAAAAAAGCCCCCAGGCCTAAATTCCACAGCTCTTTATCACTGAATTTAAGTTCTACGGCCATCATCAGGGAAATTACTGCAACATCAATGGAATGCGTGTACAGCCAGTCCACATAGTTCGTCAATGCGTTGACGAATATCCACCACGGTTTTGATTTCGATTCGAATATGATAGTACTTAATATTTTATTTGCATCTTCCAGGGCGCGAACATTGCGAATATCTAATCTCTCACCAAGCCTCATGGCAATCGGCAGGATTGATTCATTCACTTTGTCTTGCGGATGAACCGCTGCTTCCTGCTCGTAGCCGCCCCGCCTTTTCAGTTTTTTTATAACAGTCTCCGTTGCTTTTTGGCCTTTGGCCAACAGCAATACCCCATTTTTATCATAAATATTACGCTTGGCAATAGGTTCAGACATATTCGCAGCCCCTTTCTTCGAATTACGCTATCAAGCCACAGGCCATGCTTATGGCTTTACGTTACTGATTTTGGATATTTTTTAAAGTTATCGATATATTTTGGAATTATTCAACTATAAAATGCAACAATTTCATAATTTTGTTGCATTTTTTAATCTGAAATATCCTTATAATTTCAGCATTAAAGCAATCACAATTTTAATTGGTAAGATTTCTCAGTATAATTGTGTGTATCTTTTCTGTATAATATATTACAAAAAAGATGCATTAGGAGGAATGGTAAATATGACCGTAGAGCCGATCAGAGAGAAAGCTAAAATAAAACAGCTGTACCAATACTTGAACGGAAGTGATCCGAAATATGCTTTGATTTTTAAGTTTGGTATTAACACCGGCTTAAGAATCAGTGACATTATACCGGTGAAAGTAAATGATATCTTCAATGAAAAGTGGCAGTTCAGAGAATATCTGATTTTAAATGAAAGGAAGACAGCAAAAGAAAAGAAAATCAAATTAAATGATACTCTGCGCAGATGTCTGAATAATTACGTTAAGACTCAGGAGCTTAATTTGAATGACTACCTTTTTCAAAGCCAAAAAGGCGGTTACCTGGGAAGAATTCAGGTTTATAAAGTATTGAAAGAGGCTGCCACGGTTATGGGAATTGAGAACTTCGGGACGCATAGCTTAAGGAAAACCTGGGGGTATTGGACCTATAAAATTTCCAAATATAATATTGGACTCATTATGGATACGTTTAACCATAGCTCTCCCGGTATCACGCTTCGTTATATTGGCATTAATCAGGATCAAAAGGACGAACTCTATTCCATTGTTCAGCTCTGAAAGGCTTTTTACAAAATAAGCCATATTAATGCAAGATAGCTGATATATTGACATTGCGGTAAGGATAGTATAAAATGTTAAGTAATTATAAATGCAACAAAATTATGAAAATGTTGTATTTCATGGTTTTATTTACCAGTGGCACATTTCTTTATCCTCTAGAGACTTTAAGCTTTCCTTCTTCTCTTTTTAAAATCATCAAAGCTTTCCTGTACGGCTGTGTTTAGCCTGAAATATTCCAACAGGTCATTCAGTTCCGAAACAGTGGAGGAGCTCAATGAATGCTCAATCAGCTCCGTTTCCTCGAGCGGATCGGAACTGCCGATCAGCCTTAAGAAGCTTTCCACTGTTTCATGCCGTTTTAACAGATATTCTCCGGTTTTACGCCCGCTGGCTGTCATCTCGATAATTTTATAGCGGTCATATTTCAGATAACCCAAACTTGCCAATTTAAATATCATCTTGGAAGCAGACGAAGGCTTAACATTTAAAAGCTCAGAAAGCTTGCCGACACGGGTGTAGTTATCTTCCATGCACAGTCTGTAAGACATTTCCAGATAATCCTCAAGAGCAGGTGTCAGCTGCCCCTCCTGATGGTTTGCCAATTGATACCCTCGAACGGTACGGAAATCCGAATTCATATTATCATTCATATCGATCAACCCTCTTAAATATTTTAGTTTAATATATTTTTTTAATAACACATTTAGCCCCGGGACCATATATTAGCTTAGGGAAAATTTTTCTTCTACACTAATATATTTTTAAATTTGGAGGGTTATTACTTTGAATGAGGAGCAAATTTCTTTAAATCAAGTGCCGATCGGAAGAAAAGCCAAGGTTACGGCATTGACATCCGATAGTACAATCAGAAGGCGTATGCTTGATCTTGGCGTCATTAACGGTACGGAAATTGAACCGCTTTACAAAAGTCCGTCGGGTAATCCGGTAGCTTACCTGATAAGGGGAACCGTAATCGCACTGCGGTCCGACGTATCGGAAAAGATTATGGTGGCAATGCCGTAATATATAGGAGGATATTAAATAGTATTTCAGGAGGATTTGCATGGGGTTAACCAGCACATCTACAGGAGCGAAAGTATTGAATTACTGTGGATTAAATATAAAGAAAGAGACACAGCAGGATAAGATAGTGGCACTTGCCGGCAATCCGAATGTCGGGAAAAGTACGGTATTCAACAGTCTGACCGGCCTTAATCAGCATACGGGCAACTGGCCCGGCAAAACAGTTGTAAGCGCACAGGGAAAATACCGGCATAAGGACAATACTTTTGTCATGATAGATATCCCCGGTACTTATTCCTTAATGGCAAACTCTGCGGAAGAGGAAATTGCACGCGATTTTGTCTGCTTCGGGGGGACGGATGCGGTGGTGGTAGTCACCGACGCCACCTGCCTTGAGCGAAATCTGAATCTGGTTCTTCAGATAATGGAGATTACCGACAATGTTGTATTGTGTGTCAATCTTATGGACGAAGCCAAAAAAAAGAAGATCCATATCAATTTGGATCTCCTTGCCTCCAGGCTCGGCATTCCGGTAGTCGGGACCAGTGCAAGATCCGGACACGGCCTGGACCGGCTGATGGATGCCGTGGACTCCGTTACAAAGAATTCTTACGAAATGAATCCATTGTACCTTTCCTACGATAGTGATATCGAAAAGGCTGTCGCCCTGCTGGAACCGGCAGTAAATGACGAACTAAACGGGCGCATCCGAAGCCGGTGGGTAACACTTAAGCTGCTGGACGGCGATGAAAGCCTGCTTCGTTCGCTGAAAGGCTATCTCGGTTATGATCTTATGCAAAATAAGGATATTTTTAAGAAGCTGTCGGAAGCCCGACAGTTATTAGAGGAAGCCGGTACCCCGCATGATCGGTTCCGGGACCGGATCATCACGGAAATCGTGCAGATATGCGAATACATCGGGCAGGAAACGGTTACATTTGAAAAAAAGGAATACGCCGAAAGGGACCGCAAAATCGACAAAATCCTGACCTCAAAGCTTACGGGAATCCCAATCATGATTACTCTGCTCTTCG
>JAEWSD010000112.1 GCA_023398615.1 Bacillota bacterium | reverse complement strand
TACCAGGGAATTTATTATGAGATCACCGGAACCCCGCAGGCACCCGTTCTTCGGATTACATGCAGCCCGAATGAGGAAATCCAAAAGCAGGATCACTTAACAGGGCTGTTAGCAAACGCATACCTGCAGCTGATGCAGGCAAATATGGCGGTTACGGTAAGCAGTTCCTTCTTCCCGGGAGAGGAAAGAAGCTATGACATCGAACCGTTACGCGGCTATCTGGCAGGCCTGCTTTCCTTTATTGAGCAGGGAACTGCCAAACCGGACCCGTTAATGCTGGATATCCCGCTGATCGGGGAAGGCGAAACCAAGCCTCAGATACCAAAACAGGTATTTCTGCTGTATACGGCCATAACGATTACAAGGTCCGGACTGCAGACGGAGGCAGTGAGAGCAAGGAGTGCGAAGTCCGAGATTGTTCCGAAGAAAGAGGATACGGAGGAGTTTGTCAATCATCTGGAGGCGGCATTACCTTGCATCAGAGTTGCACAGGGCGACGGTAAAAATCAAAGCTTATATGCGGTCGGCTTCGGCACGGACGGAGCGATTCAAAGCATCCGGGTTTGTCCTTATGATATTCCTGCCGGAGACGGTACGAATAAAAGCGTACCGGAATTTTATGCGCTGCGTCCCTTAAGCAATCAATGGATCACCAGAACCTGTATGGTATGTGAGCTTCAGGATGACGGAAGCCTTTCACAGGACGGTGTGGAAAAGGTTTATTCCAATATTGATATGGAGCTTTGGGCGAACCGGTTCTTAACGGATATCGAAGAAGCCCTTGTATTAGCCGGCCGCCGGATTCAGGACGAGAAATGCAGGGATACCTTTGATGCGTTCGCAGAAAATAAACGCAGTCTGGCGGAAGCAATTACAGAGCAATTAGAACCCTTGCGGGCAGAAGCTTCTCCGGACACAGCAAAGGTAAAACAACAATTAAAGGACAGGCTGTTAAGGTCCTTATCGGACGGCTATCAGATTGACCTTGTGGCATTATATCGGATGGAAGTGCTAACATCATACCCTTGCCGTATGACCTTAAATACAAGGACTGAGGCAACGGATTCTGTCCTGCAGCCGGGAAAGCTTGATATTAATAATCAGGCGGACGGCTATTCCATGTTTATCAGTGCGGTTTCGGACTGGCAGGCAGGCTTAAGTCCGGCCGTAGAAGCTTCCATACAGGAAGTGGAATATGATATTGAGGATGTTGAGGGCGGATATCAAAGCTCAAAATGGCTGCGGCTGTTCCATCCTGTTAACAATGGGGATGTAGAAGGCGTGTCGGTGGGCTTATCCTCGGATATTCCGTTTCCGAATCTCTTCAAACGCTGTCCTCTGTCACCGGAAATCAAAGCGCACACATGTGTTTTTGGAGTGAACACGCCGGATATTCATGATATGCTTTTGTGGAACTATGCGATTGATTGCAGCTATCAGCCGTATGAACAGGATACGCTATTCGTGACGGTATTGTTTCAATGTACGGAAAATAATCTGCTTCGGGCGGCCGCAAGGGATTTATTTGATTATCTTGCACAGTATGATATGGTTCGGGATAAATTATTCCGGCTGCTGAACGGAGATGACTTGGAGAAATTCGGTAATGCCTTCGATACGTTCCGGCAGCTGGCACAAAGTGCGGCATCGGTCTGGGCTTCCTGGCTGAACCGGTCCAATATGTTGTTACGGGCGCAGACGGCGGAACGCCAATATGAATGCAAGATTATCATGAGCAGGGAAAATCAGAGTGCTCCGACGTTTCAGATTATTCCGTTAAACGGTACGGAACAGGTATTGCGGGATTTGGGAGCCGGGGACCCGACGATTGAAACGCTTGGCTTTGATGAAGCAAATCTGGATATCCGTTTTACCATTGGCAGCCTTCCTCTCTATGCCTGCCAGGAGGTAACGCCGCTCCTTCGGATTGTCCGCAATTCGGATTTATTGCCGTGGGAAATGAATCCGGACTTCATATACCGTACGGCATTGATATCGAAAGACCCGTTGAAGGCATCCTGTGCAAATTATCAGAAAATTCCTTTCGGAGAAGATAACTTAAACGATTTGCCCGACTATCAGAGAATGGTCAATGCACTTTGGGAAGCGCTTGAGCTAAACGGAGCAGCCTTAACCCTGGATATCAATGTTTCTTATGAATACAGCCTGATACCGCAAATGGCAAATTCTGCGGTACGGCTTCCGGTTACTTTATATCTTGGTATAGGGAGCGATTCGGGCAAAATCAATGAGATTGCGGATAACCTGTATGAATGGTACGATACTATTAAGGCAAAAACGGATAATGCGGCTTATCTCTTTGATGTTACTATATACTTAGAGGATAACCACAGAATGCTGTTGCATCTTTCCCAGCTGGCGTATCACATTTTGACGGAATAATATACTTATAAATTGTAAGAATGCTCATGTAAAGTTACCAAGTCATGTAGTTAATTAAACATAGCTTTATCGAAGTTGACAGATGGGTCTAATAGATATATAATATCTATTAGACCCATCTGTCAATATTAAATTATATTCTAATTAGAGGAACACGATTATGGAAAAAGTTATACTTGGTATGCTTATGATAAGAGGATTGACTATTTATGAGATGAAGATATTTATAAATAACAATCTGAATGCCATGTGCAGTAACAGTTCCGGCAGTATACACGCAGCCGTCAAGAAGCTGTTGGAGAAGAATCTGATTAACTGCAAGGAAGAAGACAATAAGAAAATTTATTATATTACCGCAAGGGGCAGAGAAGCATTTAATAACTGGATTTTGCAGCCGATGGATCACACCAGGGCAAAGAACATGGAACTCGGTAAACTGTTTTTCTTGGGACTTTCAGATCCTGCGGGGAGAAAAGGACTGATTCTGGAATATATTAAGGGACTTACGGAAGAACACTCCAGGTTAAAGATAATATACGAAACTATTGCATCGAATACGGATGATATTATGAAACAAGGCGCTAAAATTGTAAGCGGCGATCGGTGGAATGAAGAGGGTATCAAAAAGAACGTCTTTACAGATAAGCTTGAGGATACGATCTCAGATGTTTATAAGTACCAG
>JAEWSD010000098.1 GCA_023398615.1 Bacillota bacterium | reverse complement strand
GTATTGGTGAAGTACACCGGCAGCGGGAGCGCCGTAACGATTCCGAATACGGTAACTACAATAGGATTTAACGCTTTTTCTTATTGTAACAGTATTAAAAAAGTGATTATTCCATCCGGTGTTACTTCAATTGAAAGCGATGCATTTCGCGATTGTGTTAATTTAAGAGAAATTACAATTCCAAAGAGTGTAACTGAGATTGGAGATGCTGCTTTTTGGGGTACCCCTTGGCTATCGGATCAGAGGAAGATTCATGATTTCGTTACCGCTGGAGATGGAATATTGATTTGTTATGCAGGTGATAAAACGGCGGTAACAATTCCCGGCGATGTAAAGAAAATTGGTGCGAGCTCTTTTACGAATTATATTTATGATATGGAGTCTGATTCAGAAAAAATGTATCCGGAATATTCAGAGATTGAAAAGGTTACGATACCAAAGGGAGTAATTGAAATTGGAGATGGTGCTTTTGCTGACTGCACTAGCTTGGAGACTATTAACATTCCGGAAACTGTTACACATATCGGAACGGATGCATTCCAATCAACAAAATGGTTAACGGAAAATGATTCAAAAATGATTATTGTCGGAGATGGCGTTTTATATAAGTATCAGGGAAAGGACAAGAAGGTTGTAATTCCTTCATCTGTTAAATCGATAAGTAACGCTTTTTATTGTAACAAAACAATAACGACTATTACAGGTGGGAAAAATGTCACTTATATTGGGTCCTTCGCCTTTTATGAGTGTACCTCATTAAAGAGTTTCTCGTTTTCTGATAAATTGGAATATATTGGAATTAGCGCATTTGGTTCTTGCAGTAATTTGAATACGGTTTCTCTTCTTAAAGCAATAAAGTTTATTGGAAGTTATGCTTTTGCTGAGTGTAAGCAATTGCAGAACGTTATTTTTGATAAGGAGATACGGATTCATTCACTTGAAGACAGTGTTTTTTCTGGATGCGAACAGTTAAGCAGCATAACCGTTCCCGATTCTGTTAATGAAATTAAATCAGGTGTATTTAACTCATGTATCAACTTAAAGCATGTCACGTTACCGGATAATTTAAAATCTATTGGGTTTGCCGCTTTTTATAAATGCAGCAGCTTATCGGAAATATCCTTACCGGAGTCTTTATACTATATTGATGCAGATGCGTTTTCTGAATGCAAAAGTTTAGAAAAGATAGAAATTCCGGATAAAGTGAAATTTTATAAGAAATCAGAAGGGGTTGATGATCCATTTGGAGTCTTTATCGGTTGCAGCAAACTAAAATATGTTGTTCTTCCTGATGAATTAACAGAGATTCCTGACTATACTTTCTTAGATTGCACAAGCCTTATTGAAATTACGATTCCTGAATCGGTTACTTCAATTGGGACGTCGGCTTTTGAAGGGGCAAGTAATCTTGAAAAGATTACTTACGATGGTACATTAAGCTTTTTGGGCGGAAATGTATTTAAAGATACAAAGTGGCTGAATAGCAGCCTGGAAGATTTCATTATATATCAGGATTTTCTGCTTGTTTATAAAGGAAAAGAGAAGTTTGTTACGATACCGGATAAGGTAAAGCATATTTGTGACGGTGCATTTAAGGGTAATAAATCAGTTCAGATGATTAAGCTTCCGGATATGGTGGAGACAATTGGGAATTCGGTATTTTCCGATTGCAGTAATTTGAAATCGGTAGCTTTTCCTGGAGGTATTAAGTCACTTGGCAATCAGGTATTTTCAAATTGTATCAGTCTTGAAAAGGTTACCATTCCCGGAAACATTGAATCTGTCGGGCACTCAGCCTTTGCCGGCTGCAATAATATAGAAAGTGTTATCTTAAAAGAAGGGGTAAAATACTTAAATGATTACTGCTTCGAAGGGTGTGAGAAATTAAAATCGATCACCTTTCCAAATTCATTACTCAGTATTGGCAGGGAGGCTTTTGCACATTGCAGGGAATTGGACGCGGTGAATTTTACAAAGAGTAAGGTAGACTATGGCTTGTCGATATTCGAAGATACAAAGCTCTATAACGAAAGGAAGGAAGATTTTATTATTGCCGGTGACGGAACACTTCTTAAGTATCTGGGTAATAGCATAGAAGTGACTATTCCTGATTCAGTAACGGCCGTCAATCATTATGCATTTGCAGATGAATCGGATACTGATCCTGATAACGACAGAAAGTTAAAAGTAATTGTTCCCGGTAATGTAAAGGATATCTTAAGTGATGCGTTTAGAAATGCTCCCCTTGAAACAGTTATTTTAGAAGAAGGAGTAACTACCATAGGTGACGGAGCCTTTATTACCGGTTATTCCTTTAAAAATATAACAATTCCGGACAGTGTGGTATCAATGGGTAATCCGGTATTTGAGACAAATATTGGTTGGGAATATTATGTACCTGTTATTACCTGCAAGAAGGGTACTGTCGCATATAAATATGCAATGGAATGGGGATTAGAAATTAAATTAATCGATTAATAAGCTTCTATCAGTTAGTTGAAGCTTGAATATATTGTGCAGAATATTACTTATGACTAATATTTTTTTGTAGAATAAACAAATTACTATTGCAGATATTACTTATAAGTAATATAATAAAAATAGGCGGTGACTTAATAATTGGAGATTTTACGGAATACAATGTTTTCCAAGATTTATGAAGTTGATTGCTTCCAAAAAGAATTTAAAGAATTAGCGAAAGAAAAGTTGTCATTGAGTCCACCCTTTCCAAGATATCAGAGATGGCTTATTAGTTCCTTGATGAATTTGGAAGAATACGGAATGGAAGCGCTAAAACTGAAAAACTTTGAGAAATTAGAAAATGTCAAGCCAAATTTATATAGTATCCGTTATCCACAAAGCAGATTAAATCCACGTGTATTATATGTATATTTGGCAGAAGGGGAAATATTATTATTAGCCGCTTTTAAAGAGAAAAATGAAAGCGATTATAACAGAAATATCAAATTGGCAAAGCAGAGATTAAAGCTATTAGATATTTAAAGAAATTTATTCTATTGATTTGTGTAATATTACATATAGCTAATATAGTAGGGAGGTTAATCTATGAGCATTAATGAGAAAATTAAAAATGCAAAATCTACAGATTGGTTATTGGAAGGATTATCGAATACGGAAGTTAAAAAGATAAAAGAACTCGCACTGATATCATCTAAAATACAATTGAAGAGAATAGAACTTGGTATGAATCAAAAGCAGTTTGCTAAGATGATGGGTGTGTCTCAAGGAATGATTTCAAAATGGGAAAGCGGTGGGTATAATTTTACAATTAATACTTTGATTGATATTTGTTCTAAGTTAGGGCTTGATTTTGTATCTAATATACAGGATAAACAGTATTTTTATGAGTCCAATTTTGAGACAATAAAAATATCGTGGGATAAAAGTAAGATCCTGTCGGAAGACTGGAGCCTCAAGATAGATTCAAATCAAAGGAAGGGGATAGCATAATGAACTTTAATAAAATTACATCTGATTTGAACTTTCTGGGATGTACTATCCGAGAGCTTAAGCTCACTAACAATATCGTTTCACTTTCAGCTGATGTTATAAAAAAATTTGGAATGGATGTTGTACCATCGGAGATCAATATAAATGAAGAAACCAGGTTTGGTAAATTATTACTGAAAATTGTAGTAGAGCTTGAAGAAAAGAATGAAAATGCCGGAATAATTGAATTAGTAATAGAAGGTGCTTTTTCAGTTCCTATTTCGATAGATGAGGGAACTTTTAAAGAGCTCATACTTATTAATGGTGCAACCGCTTTGTATTCTATTGGGAGAAGTAAAATCGAGAATATAACAGCAAGTACTTTTTTAAACGGAAAAATCATTATTCCTATGATTAATATATATGATTTTTATAAGGAGAAGAAAATAGAAGCACAACAGAAGAATACTTAATAATAATGTTGGAATCAGGCGGTTAAAAGTGAAATCTACTTTAACCGTTTTTCCATACCCGAAAGCCATCCGGGGAGTTATAGCAATTGCCAAATACTTATTGATTTTTATCATAATTTACGCTATTATATTCAACAAGCGTATTATTACACATGATTGGCGTAGATAATCCAATTCTATAGAAGTGTGAAATGGAGGAAAGTATGAGAAGTGATGCAGTAAAATCAGGTATGCAGCAGGCTCCCAGCAGGTCGCTCTTTAATGCATTGGGACTGACGAAAGAAGAATTGCAGAAACCGTTGGTTGGTATTGTAAGTTCTTATAATGAGATTGTTCCGGGTCATATGAATCTGGATAAAATTGTAGAAGCGGTAAAACTAGGTGTTGCGATGGCGGGCGGTACTCCGATTGTTTTCCCTGCGATAGCGGTTTGTGACGGAATTGCAATGGGACATATCGGAATGAAATATTCTCTTGTAACAAGGGACCTTATTGCGGATTCCACCGAGGCAATGGCAATGGCTCACGGCTTTGACGCACTGGTCATGGTTCCGAACTGCGATAAAAACGTACCCGGTCTTCTTATGGCTGCGGCACGCATCAATGTTCCTACCGTATTCGTAAGCGGCGGTCCCATGCTGGCCGGACATGTTCACGGGCAGAAGACAAGCTTATCCAGCATGTTTGAAGCAGTCGGAGCTTACAGCGCAGGCAAGATGACGGAAGAGGAAGTAGAGGAATATGCCTGCAAGGTATGTCCTACCGCCGGTTCCTGCTCCGGCATGTATACCGCAAACAGTATGAACTGTCTGACAGAAGTACTTGGTATGGGCCTGAAAGGGAACGGTACGATTCCGGCAGTGTATTCGGACAGGATCCGACTTGCAAAGCATGCGGGGATGAAGGTCATGGAGTTATTCGAAAGGGATATCCGTCCGAAGGATATCATGACCGAAAAGGCATTTATGAATGCTCTGACTGTTGATATGGCCTTGGGATGCTCCACAAACAGTATGCTTCATCTGCCGGCGATCGCACATGAAGCAGGTGTGGAATTAAATGTAGACATTGCAAATGAAATTAGTGCAAAGACACCGAATCTATGCCATCTGGCTCCGGCAGGGCATACGTATATCGAAGAGCTGAACGAGGCAGGCGGTGTGTATGCCGTTATGAATGAATTAAATAAGAAGGATCTGTTATATACGGATTTGATCACGGCTACCGGCAAAACGGTTGCCGAAAACATAGAAAATTGTGTTAATCTGAATCCGGATGTAATCAGGCCGATCGAAAACCCCTACAGCGAAACGGGAGGAATTGCGATCTTAAAGGGTAACCTTGCACCGGATTCCGCGGTGGTAAAGCGTTCTGCCGTAGCTCCGGAAATGATGAAGCATGAAGGCCCTGCAAGGGTATTTGATTGCGAAGAGGATGCGATTGCTGCCATTAAGGGCGGAAAGATTGTTGCAGGAGATGTAGTCATCATACGTTATGAAGGTCCGAAGGGCGGACCCGGAATGAGAGAGATGTTAAATCCGACCTCGGCAATTATGGGAATGGGACTTGGTTCAACGGTTGCTTTGATTACGGACGGACGTTTCTCAGGAGCTTCCAGAGGTGCATCTATCGGACATGTATGTCCGGAAGCGGCCGTCGGCGGTAACATTGCCCTGGTAGAGGAAGGGGATATGGTTCGGATTGACATTAATGCAAATACGTTAAACTTTGACATATCCGAGGAAGAGCTTGAGGCAAGGAGGGCAAAATGGAGGCCGAGAGATCCGGAGATTACCACCGGCTATGTGGCGAGGTATGCTTCTATGGTTACCTCGGCGAGCAGGGGTGCAATCCTGGAAATACCAAAAAGATAACGGAGTAACAATGGCGTTACGATGCAGGCAGCATTCAAATGATACGCAGAAAGAGGTAGAAATGCAATTAACAGGTTCACAAATATTAGTCGAATGTTTAAAAGAACAGGGCGTTGATACTATATTCGGTTATCCGGGCGGTTCGGTTTTAAACATTTATGATGAGTTATACAGACACCAAAATGAGATAAAGCATATTCTGACATCCCACGAACAGGGAGCTTCCCATGCGGCGGACGGGTATGCCCGTTCGACAGGCAGAGTGGGGGTATGTCTTGCAACCAGCGGCCCGGGCGCGACCAACCTTGTTACTGGGATTGCAACCGCTTACATGGATTCCGTGCCGATGGTAGCAATCACCGGCAATGTAACGGTTAACCTTCTTGGCAAGGACAGCTTTCAGGAGGTGGATATAGCCGGTATCACAATGCCGATCACGAAGCATAATTTTATCGTAAAGGATGCCAATAAGCTTGCAGATACGATAAGAAGGGCGTTCCGAATCGCACAGACCGGGAGACCCGGCCCGGTGCTGGTGGATATCGCCAAGGATGTTACGGCCAATAAGGCCGAATATACAAAGGCAAAAATCGAGAAAATCGGGAAAATTACGGATACCATCCTGGAGGAAGATATCGAAGCGGCATTACGGATGATCCGGGAAGCTAAAAAGCCGATGATTTTCGTCGGAGGAGGAGCAGTAATATCGGACGCGGATCAAGAACTGAGAGAATTCGTTTATAAAGTGAATGCACCCGTAACGGACACCTTAATGGGAAAGGGAGCGTTTAACGGCGAGGATCCTTTGTATACCGGCATGCTTGGTATGCATGGTACGAAGACAGCCAATTTAAGCGTAACCGAATGCGATCTGCTGATTACCGTCGGGGCAAGATTCAGTGACCGGGTTACCGGCAATGCCTCGAAATTTGCGAAAAACGCAAAGATTCTGCAAATTGATGTTGATCCCGCGGAGATCAATAAAAATATAATTATCAATCAGAGCATTATTGGTGATGTAAAGGAAGTACTCACCATATTAAACGGGCGGATCGAGCAGCATGATAATAAGGAATGGATTGAACATGTCACGGACATGAAGAAGCAATTCCCCCTGGTGTACCATAAAGATCGCCTGACCGGTCCTTATATCCTGGAAAAGCTGTATGAGCTAACCTCCGGGGATGCCATCATAACAACAGAAGTCGGGCAGCATCAGATGTGGGCGTCCCAGTTCTATCGATATAAGAAACCCAGAACCTTCATTACTTCGGGCGGTTTGGGAACGATGGGCTATGGCCTGGGTGCCTGTATCGGGGCAAAGGTAGGCAATCCCGACAAGACCGTGGTAAATATAGCCGGTGACGGTTGTTTTCGTATGAATATGAATGAGATAGCGACTGCCGCACGTTATAATATCCCGATTATCCAGATCGTATTTAATAATCATGTTCTGGGAATGGTCAGGCAATGGCAGAGCCTTTTCTATGGACAGAGATACTCGCAGACAACCTTAAATGACAGTGTGGATTTTGTTAAGCTTGCGGAGGCATTGGGAGCTAAAGCCTTCCGTATCACAAAGCCGGAAGAAGTGGAAGAAATTTTAAGGGAGGCGATTGCCCTTAACGGCCCTGTGGTTATTGACTGCCAGATCGCGAGCGATGATAAGGTTTGGCCTATGGTAGCGCCCGGAGCGGCAATAGAAGAGGTGTTTACCGAAGAGGATCTGGAAGCCGGGAAGTGATGGAAAAAAGGGATTGACTAAAATTTAACTAAGTTTTATAATGTAATAGATTAAAGCGGTCAAGTAAAAGTAGTATATTTTAAGGAGGATAAAAGAGTGGGAAGAATTTATAATTTTTCTGCAGGTCCCGCAATGCTGCCTGTAGAAGTATTGGAAGAAGCTGCGGCTGAGATGCTGGATTACAGAGGTACCGGAATGTCTGTAATGGAGATGAGCCACAGATCGAAAGCTTTTGAGACGATAATCAATGAAGCTGAACAGGATCTAAGGGACTTGATGCAGATACCGGATAACTACAAGGTACTGTTCTTACAGGGCGGTGCCTCGCAGCAATTCGCAATGATCCCGATGAACCTGATGAAGAATAAAGTTGCCGATTACATAATTACCGGTCAATGGGCAAAAAAGGCTTACCAGGAAGCACAGCTTTACGGTAAGGCAAATGCCGTTGCATCGTCAGCAGATAAGACCTTCTCCTATATTCCAGACTGCTCTGACCTTCCGATCAGCGAGGATGCTGACTATGTTTATATTTGCGAAAATAATACTATTTACGGAACTAAGTTCAAGAAGCTGCCTGATACCAAGGGCAAAACTTTAGTTGCCGACATTTCCTCCTGCTTCCTGTCGGAGCCTGTGGATGTAACAAAATACGGAGTTATCTACGGCGGTGTCCAGAAGAACGTCGGGCCTGCCGGTGTTGTTATCGTTATCATCAGAGAAGATTTAATTACCGAGGATACCTTACCCGGTACGCCTACCATGTTAAAATACAAGATCCATGCCGATAATAAATCCCTTTATAACACACCGCCCGCATACGGTATCTATATCTGCGGCAAGGTTTTCAAGTGGCTTAAGAAAATGGGCGGCCTTAGTGTAATGAAGGAAAGAAATGAGAAGAAGGCTGCAATCCTTTACGATTACCTGGATCAAAGTAAGCTGTTTAAAGGAACCGTGGTAAAGGAAGACCGTTCCTTAATGAATGTTCCTTTCGTAACCGGTAATGAGGAGCTGGATGCCAAGTTCGTGAAAGAGGCAAAGGCTGCCGGATTCGAGAATCTGAAAGGCCACAGGACTGTCGGCGGTATGAGGGCAAGTATCTACAATGCCATGCCGATCGAGGGTGTTCAAAAGCTTGTTGAATTCATGAAGAAATTCGAAGCCGATAATTTGAAATAAGCAGAATAGAAGGTCAGTTGGAAAAACAGGTTTTTTTAAATATACGAATTTATGCGGTATACAACTTTCAAACAAGTTGTATATGCAGGAAAGAGGAATTATGATTAAATATAATTGTTTGAATCCAATCGCAGCAATCGGACTGGATTTATTTACTGACGCATATGAGAAAACGGATGCTTTAGAGGCGGCAGATGCCGTATTGGTGAGAAGCGCGGCTATGCATGATCTGGAATTGCCGGCTAATTTAAAGGCAATTGCCAGGGCGGGTGCAGGAGTAAACAATATCCCGACAGACAAGTGTGCGGAGCAGGGTATTGTTGTATTCAATACTCCGGGTGCCAATGCAAACGGCGTTAAGGAATTGGTAATTGCCGGATTGATGCTTGCTTCCCGTGATATTGTCGGAGGAATTAACTGGGTACAAACGGTAAAGGATGACGAGAATGTCGCAAAGCTGGTGGAAAAGGGCAAGTCAAAATTTGCCGGAAAAGAAATCGCAGGCAAGAAGTTAGGCGTTATCGGACTTGGGGCAATCGGTGTATTGGTTGCAAATGCCGCAAATCGTCTGGGTATGGAGGTATACGGATGTGATCCGTATCTGTCCGTTGAGCATGCCTGGAATCTTTCAAGAGATATTATTTATTGCAAGACCAAGGAAGAGATCTATAAAAACTGTGATTATATAACTGTCCATGTACCGTTGCTGGAAGATACCAAGAAGATGATTAACAAGGATACCATTGCCATGATGAAGGATGGCGTCATCCTATTGAACTTCGCAAGGGATCTTCTCGTAAATGATGATGACATTGCAGAAGCTTTAAAATCAGGCAAGGTAGCACGTTATGTTACGGATTTTCCGAATGCGAAATCTGCCGGAATGGAAGGAGCCATCGCAATTCCTCATTTGGGTGCTTCTACCGAAGAGTCGGAAGATAACTGTGCGGTAATGGCGGTTAAGGAAATAATGGATTATATAGAAAACGGAAATATTAAGAATTCCGTAAATTATCCGAATTGTGATGCGGGTATTTGCGATACGAAGAGGCGTATTACCATTAACCACAAAAACATACCGAATATGTTGACTCAGTTTACGGGCATATGTGCCGCTGCAAACATTAATATATCCAACATGATTAATAAGAGCAAGGGCGACTATGCATATTCCGTAATCGATATTGATGATGAGAACGCGGAGGCATTGGTTGATAAATTAAATTCAATTAATGGAGTACTGAAAGTAAGGGTTATCTGATTTAGATCGAAGAAGTGTTTTGAAGGCTGTTGCAAAACTTATTTAGGAGCTTTTGCAGCAGCCTTGTTTTCGAATCACTATTCACAATTCTCCAATATCGGTTCAATATGTTCTTTTATAAGTTTTATTCTATCTTTTGCATTTCGCACAAAAAAAGAAGCAATAGAAACTGCTATTTTTTTCTTTGTATTAAAATAAATTACATTTCCTCCGTCTCCCATAGCTGCACAGGCATGTTCTTTATCATCAATGATCCACCATAAATATCCGTACGGAAGATTCATTTTTTCCCATCGGCTATGTTCCTTTGTACTCTCCTTTATCCACCCGGCCGATACAATTTGTTTTTCGTTCCATCTTCCTCCGTCTAAGTACAATTGTCCTATTTTTGCCATGTCCGCAGGAGACAGAGTTAGCCCCCATCCTGCCGCATTTATTCCGGTGGGGTCGGAAACCCACCCACTGATATTCTTTGCTTTATTAAATGCGAGCTGTTCCTCCTTATTATGAAAAATCACATTACTCTCAACGGTAATTCCCAGCGGCGAGAATAAATTTTCCGTTGCGAAATCAAACACAGATTGTCCGGTTGCTTTTACAAGAATACCCGACAATATATCCGGACCTATGAGGGGAGTATACCTAAATTTCTCTGTCCGTCCCCTTCCTCCTAATAAATCAAGCGTAAATTTTACCCGGTCATCACTCGTGAAATACTTTATGTAGGGCGCAAAAAACTTATATTTATACGGAGCTGTCATTGTCAGCAAATTCTTAAGTGTAACATTCTGTATTGTTTTTTCTCTTCTTTTAACCATGTAATCCGGGAAAAACTCCAATACCTTCTGGTTGATACTTTTGATGTACCCTTTGTCCACGGCAATCCCAATCAATATGGAAATAATACTTTTTGTTACTGAATAAACATGGATTCGGCTGGCAGCAGTGCATTCATTAAAGTAATTTTCATATAGTGATTTACCGTCTTTTAGTACAACCACGCCTGCAATATTGCTATACTCATTGTTTATTTTCTTTTCCAGCTCCGTCACTTTTTCTTGATTCATATAGTTCTCCCCCATCATTTATTGTCTTTCAATTCAATCGTTTTTCTTAGTTCATGTATTATGTGAAAGTTTAGTGGCTGTGGTTTCCTGACACTTTCTTTCTGACAGGATAATAAATTTCAGTTATAAGCTCACTTTCTTTTGAAACTTGAGAAGGGTCAGTTACATATACTTCATAAAGGGTATTGCTAGATTCATAGCCTTCCTTTTCTGCCCATTTACGTTGTTTCGTGTATACAGAAGACAGGTCGGAATAGGAACCATATAGAACTGTTTTTAAGCATAGCCCCGGATAGAAATCCCTTGTACCTGTAACACACTCTTTTACCGGAATAGCAAATTCAGTATCTAATCCAAATGAACTAAATTCCGCACTGTGAAAAAGCACCATTGGCGGAGCAAGCATAGTTAATTTGCCGTCTGCAATTTTCCTGAATAATTTGCTGAAGCAATTACCATATTCTTCAGCAAAAGCGTATTCATGAACCATTTTTCGGACAGATAGAAGATACATCGTCGGTACTTCCACAAGTTGAACATCAATGCTTTCCAGATATGACATAATTGGCGTGCCTTGTTTCAAATTTGATATATCATTATTTAGCTGATCTAAAGTTTTTTCAAATTCTGTTACTTGTTTCTCAATTTCTTTTTTCTTTTCGGTAAGTGCCAGGTAAAGTTTTTCGTCCTGCGATTCTTCTGATTCAAGTAGCATCTTAATTTCTTCTAAAGAAAAATTGTATGATTTCAGGCGGTTGATAAATAACATCGTTTCTAATTGTTCGATAGAATAATATCTATAACCATTTTCAGGGTTAATTTTATCAGGCAGAATCAGCCCTATTTCGGCATAATAACGAAGTGTCTTTGCAGAGACTTTACATATATTTGAAAACTCTCCAATAGATAACATAGATTACCCTCCTTTCAGCGAATTCTATAACACCTACTTTATTTTACACCCTGCCCTAAGGGTAAAGTCAATATGACTTCGGACCGACTTTAAGGTGTTGACAACCCCCCACTTTCTCTATTTGTTGTCACAAACTGATTTTCCGTTTATAATACGGATAACAGCAAGTAAAATCAAGCAGTAATCTCTCTATTTCTTTATAATAAATGCAGGGTGGTTGAAACGAGGTGAACAGATGAATGTATGAGTGGCAGAAGCAAATTCAACTAATCGTTGATGAAATTGACAAATGTATTAAAAATTATAATGACGAAGCCTTGACACTACGCTTTCTTTCTCGCAGGCTGGGTTATTCCGAATTTTATACAACGAGAAAATTCAAAGAAATAACGGGTATGCAATTTAGGGATTATCTGCGGCATAGAAAATTAGCCTTTGCACTAAAAGAGGTTCGGGATAGTGAAAAAAGCCTTTTAGATATTGCTTTTGATTATGGTTTTTCATCACATGAAGCTTTTACCAGAGCTTTCAAGGGAACATATGACGTAACTCCAAGTGAATACCGAAAAAAGCCTAAGGCTGTCGTTCTTCGTACAAAAATAAACCCTTTTGACCGCTACTTTTTAGGATTAGGAGAGATTGGGATGATAAAATCCACGGATGATGTTAAAATTTATTTTGTAACCATACCCGCACACAAATTTTTGCACATTAAAAACTATGAGAGCAATGGATATTGGGATTTTTGGCAAAAGCAAAGTCTTATTCCGGGACAGGACTGCGAAACAATTTGCGGCCTGCTCGATAGTATCAAGGGCAAATTGGATGACGATGGCGGGAGCGAATCTAACGGCGGCAGCGGTCAGATTATGGCGTACATTAATGACCCGGACGGCAGACTATGTGATTGGGGTATTCCGCGTACAGAGTGTTATGGCGCACGACTTCCTTTTGATTATAAAGGCGAAGTACCAACACAAATGCTTATGGTTGATGTTCCCGAGGCGGAGTATATTGTTTTTGAACATGGGTCATTCGATTATGAGCAGGAAAATCGTAGTGTGGAGGAAAAGATTGAAAAGGCAATGGCAACTTTTGATTTTGCTGGCACCGATTACTGCTTTGATACTTCCCCCGGTAGAATAATTTACTTTTATCATAATCCGGAGCGGTATTTTAAGTATATCAGACCAGTGCGGAAGTAAATAAAATCGACTGCCTATCCACTATTGTTTCTAATAACGCAGAAACCTCGTCTACATGGCGAGGAGCTGCTGCTTTTAGAGATTATTGGCAACTCACGCATCCGGTTATAAAAATTCGCAGGTATGAACTCAGATGCATATACTTATGGATATAGGCGATGCACTCTCTTTATTAAATTCAAATGGCGCT
>JAEWSD010000084.1 GCA_023398615.1 Bacillota bacterium | reverse complement strand
CAGGGGGTTGATAACCATGCAGGCTGCTGCACTTTACATCCGTGTCAGTACGGATAAACAGGAGGAATTGTCTCCGGACGCCCAGAAACGGCTGCTTCTTGACTATGCGGAAAAGCATGGGATGCTTGTATCGGAGCGACATATCTTTATTGAAAACGGAATATCCGGTAAAAGGGCTGAGAAACGCCCGCAATTTCAACAGATGATTGCACTCGCCAAATCCAGGGAGCATCCGCTTGATGTGATTCTGGTATGGAAATTCTCAAGGTTCGCAAGGAATCAGGAAGAAAGCATCGTTTATAAATCCTTGTTGAAAAAGAATAATATCGAGGTTATCAGTATATCCGAACCGCTTATCGACGGCCCTTTCGGTTCCCTGATTGAACGGATCATCGAATGGATGGATGAATACTATTCCATCCGGTTAGCCGGAGAAGTGACCAGGGGCATGACCGAAAAAGCATTAAGAGGCGGATATCAATCGGGTCCTCCGCTTGGATATAGGATTTTACACTCCGGGGAGATCCCGGCAATAGTTCCGGAGGAAGCAGAAATTATTAAGATTATATTCAATAAATATGTTTTCGAAGGTTTTACCTATTTTCAGATTACAAGATACTTAAATGATCTGGGCTTTACAACCAGACAAAATAATCCTTTCGAACGAAGAGCCATCGAATACATCATTCAAAATCCTATGTATAAAGGTTACGTCAGATGGAACAAAACCCATAATTCCACAAATACGGTAAATGTTCCGGAAGAGTGGATCATAGAAAAGGGAGGACATGAGCCGATCATATCAGAGGAGCTTTTTGAACAGGCGCAGGAACGCATGAGGTCGGAATACACTCCTGCAAAAAGTTCACGTCCCGTTACAGAATATAAGCACTGGCTGACGGGAATCATCCGCTGCAGTTATTGCGGCAGGAGTTTAACCGTAACAAAAGTCAGGAACTCGCAATATGTACGTTTTAGCTGCAGCGGTTACCTGAAAGGCAAATGCCGGGTATGCAACAGCGTTTCCGAAACCATCCTTCTTCCGAATATCATTGATGCCCTCAGAAGGATTATGCCTTCCGGTGAAACCGAATATGAAAAGGAAGCTCCGCCCGACATAGCTGATGCATCCCTGTTAAGACAGCAGCTAAATAAACTGAACCAGAAAGAGGAAAGAATAAAAGCGGCATATCGGAATGGAATTGACAGTCTGGAAGAGTATAGAAAAGGAAAAGAATCCGTTTACAGGGAAAAAGCCCGGATAGACCAACAGCTGGAACAGCTCAGGAATACGACGGAACCCGGTCACCGGAAAGAGGCATTAAACAGAATCAGTACTATATATGATATTATTACAAACCCACTAATAGATAATATTACAAAAAACAAAGCCTTAAAGACGATTATCCGGAAGATTGATTTTGATAACGTTTCAAATCGTGTGGATATCTATTTTTACCCTCTTGCATAACGGTCATCCAGTTCGGGCAGGTTACATTGATACCGTCGCAATACTGTGTCAGAATAGGCTGTCTTACGTTAGGTCTGGACAGATAGTTATTAAAAATGCTGTCTACTGCCGTGCCTATGTTGTCATATATATTCCGCCCCGACATCCACTTATGGTCAAATGCGGTGGATGAGGTTATCGTAAAATTATAGCCCTGGTTGCGGTACCATTCGGTAAAAACACGGTTTAAGGTAAAGGACATAATAGCCAATACATTGGCAAGTATTGTCGCTTCCGGCCAGGTAGCGTATATTTCGCTGGAAGCGACATTTTTAATGTAATCCCGGTAACGCACATAATAATTCCTGGCTGTCGTATCCGTCGGCGGACCGTCGTGAACAACTACAAATTCAGGTATTACAACCTCCCGAAGAACTATCTCACCGCTTTCGGCTGTCGGTTTAATCTCGGGCTCCGCGATTTTCGGCGGATAATTGTAGTATAAGGTATGCGGGGGAATTACGAATAGTTCAGCCGTTGCCGGTTCCTCCGGAGCCGGCAGCATTTCAACATTCTGCAATGCCGTAACAGCCGGCAGCAGCTGTGAACCGTCAATCTCTACTGTTTCAAATCCGGGAGCGCTGATCCTTATCGTATACTCTGAGTAAGGCCGTTCCGCCAAAGGCTCCAAGCTGTATTCCAGCGGAGGGGTCGGTAAATCGATTTCAGGGGACAATCCGGATTCATCCGTAGTTAATTCCTCTATGGTTACTTCCGGCTGGTTAGCGTCCGATATTCGTATCGTTGCATTCTCAATCGGGTGTAAACCTGTTTCAGTCACGACATTTACCTGTAATCTTCCGGTAGACTGCGTTTCCATCTGTGCCGGAAATACTCTATAGATATTTTGATACATAAATATTCCTTAAAATATATTATCACTTTCAATATATGCCGTGATATCCAATTAGTGCTTTATTACCGTTTATTACCGAACTGATATGGCTTGCGATTATTAAGAGTATCAAAGCCATAGCCATTTTCTATAATAAGCTCAATGACATCCGGCAGTGTTTTGGCGGTCACCTTATTCACAGAAGCATCATGCATCAGAATAATCGGATCATTAAATCTAACCAGATCTTTCATAATATTTCTTTTAATTTTATATTTGGTCGGGGTTCCGATAGAATCCTCTGCGCTGACATTCCAATCATAATATGTAAACCCTCTCCGTTCCATTTCGGCTATCAATTCCTTCATTACACCTTTATTATATGTATTGCTGCTGCCCCACGGGAAACGGAAAATATTCACCTTAACTCCGGTTATTTCATAGATTAACTGATAGTCCTGATAGAAATCGTCCAGAAAAGCTTCTACCGATGAATAAATCTTCTTACGGTTATGCGAATACGTGTGAATTCCAATCGCATGCCCCTGTTTTACCATCGCCTTCATACATTCTTTTCCTTCCTCCGTCATAGTACAGCCTAATATAAAGAATGTCGCTTTCACATCGTATTCTTCCAGGATATCCAAAATATCGCTTGTCGTTGAACTTGGACCGTCATCAAAAGACAGGTATGCCGTCTTTTTCTCTTCCAGGTGAATCACAGGCTTAATACTTTCTACATACATATCAGGGTACATTGCCATATAACGTGCTTTTCTTTCCTCTGCGGCAACTTTATCCTGAATGGCAACCTCCTCCATGTCCGCCTCTTCCTGTTCATTTACAAACGGATTTCTTACGGAGATAGCCAAACCGTCATGATCTAAAGAAATAGTTTCATCAATATTCGTATATAAAAAGCATAATCGAATCAGAAGCAGCAGTAATATTCCGGATAGCTCCAATATAAATATTTTTTCTTTCATAAGCAGCCCTTATATATAAATCGGAATTTATAAACCAAAATTCTAATTTATTCTGTCTCTAATAAGATATGCGGTATTTCCCCGGTCAATTCATGAGACAGGAAAAAAGGCTGTTAACCAAAGAAATGGGCTGTTACGAAACAAGGGAGCATATCAAAATGCAACCGCCCTTGTCTGCAACAGCCCATATATTTATATTTAAACCGTAGATAAATCCCATTCCTCATAGATCTTAGGAACATCGTTGATCAAACGCTTTGTGTATACAGCCTTCGGATGCAGAATAACATCGTCGGCCGAACCGCTTTCCACAATCACACCGTGTTCCATAATATAAACGGTATCGGAAACGTAATAAGCAAGACCGATATCATGGGTAATAAACACGATCGTCATATCTATCTCATCACGGAGCTTCATCAGCATATCCAGAATGGTGGCCCTTGAACAGGCATCAATCATCGAGGTTGGCTCATCTGCAATCAATACCTGAGGTTTCAGAAGGAATATTCTTGCTATCATTAACCGCTGCATCTGTCCGCCGGATAATTCAAACGGATATTTCTGCGTAAGCTCTGCAAACTTCAAATTAACAAAACTGCAAGCCTCCATCATTAAATCCACCTTTTTATCATAGGATAAATTTTTATCCCCTCTCATATTAATACAGTCTAATAAAAGCGTATCAATACGGTTAAAAACGTTAAAGGAGGAAAAGGGATCCTGAAAAATTGCCTGAATACCTTTCCAGTAAGTACGTTTATTTCGTTGTGACCGGATATCCCTCTCTGCGCCTTTATAATAGATCTTTCCGTCGGTAACACTGATAAGACCTAAAATCATCTTTGCTAAAGTTGTTTTACCGCTTCCGCTTTCACCTACGATAGAAACGATTTCGCCCCTATGCAGGTCAAAGTCAACCTTATTTACGGCAACCGTTTTGGAAGAACCGAAACCAAACACCTTTGTTACACCTTTACCGCTAAGAAATATTTCATCCTTTGGCATTACATCTGCACCTCCTTTAACCTGGCCTCATCAAGCAGACAACGATACATACGCCCGTTACCCAAATCAACCTCGCTAATGCTTTGCGCTCTGCATTCGGCACATGCATACTTGCAACGGTCGGCAAACCTGCAGCCTGCCGGAGGATTCTTAAGATTAGGCGGCGTCCCCGGAATAGCCGTTAATTTATTATTTCTGGTGCCTTCCTCAGGAACTATAATTGATCCCATAAGACCCTTGGAATACGGATGACGGGGATCAAATACCATTTCCTTTGCCGTTCCCTTCTCTACAATCTGGCCCGCATACATGACCATAATATCGTCCGTGACATTATAAAGCAAAGGAAGCTCATGCGTAATAAACAGCATGGATTTAATAAAGCCCTTATTCATAAGATCCTTTAGCATCTTAATAACCATCTTCTGTGAAGAAACATCAAGCGCGGAGGACGGCTCATCGGCAATTAAAACCTTGGGGGACAGAATTGTGGAAATAGCTATAACCGTACGCTGCTTCATACCTCCTGATAACTCGACGGCATGTTTATTTAAGACCTCCTTCGGAAGATTCAGTATTTCAAATCTTTCCCGAGCCAAATCATAAATCTGGCTTTTTGACATCCTTGGGTCATGCGCATGAATAACGTCTTCAATGAAATGGATGATCTTTTGCGTCGGGTTTAATGCATTCATAGCCGCCTGCGGTATATATGCGATTTCCGTACCAAGTATTGTCTTGCGGATCTCATCCGGTGTCATATTTGATATGTTCTTACCATTAATAATAATACTACCGCTCATATAATGAAGCGGGGGAAAATAGTAACCCATCAGACTGAGTGCCAGCGTGGATTTGCCGCACCCTGATTCCCCGGCTATCCCTAAGGACTTTCCTTCCTCCACAATTAAAGAAACATCATCTACGGCATATACATTCTCATTAAATCTTGTAACATATTTTGTTTTTAAATCATGTACCTCTAATATTACTTTTCCCATAGCAACACTCCTTAATCTCTTAGCTGCGGATTAAACACCTGGTCAAGACCTGTGTTCATCAAGTTAAGTGAGAATGATATCAGTGCGATAGCCAATACAACAGGCATGAACGCCCACCACGCATGTGACAGCGGTGCCTGGAACTGCATCGCCCAGTTCATCATAAGTCCCAAAGTTGCTACTTTACTTGTACTGGGTCCCAATCCTAACATGGATAACTGTGCTTCAGCCAGAATAGCTGTGGATATCTGCAGAATATACGCCATAACAACATAGGATGCAACATAAGGAAGAATATCTGACAAAACGATTCTGAGCAGGCTGTGCCCGGACAGCTTCGAAAGATTTACATGGTCACGGTTCCTTAACGAGATAGTCTGGGATCTGACAGACCTTGCCGTCCAGGGCCATGAAGTAAATCCGATAACCGTCGCTACCAGCGCTACTCCTCTTCCGGCCTGACCTAAGCTTGATGCTATTAATATAAGAATAATAAAATTAGGGATAACGGTGAAAATATTTGTTATAAAGGTCAGGATATTATCCAGAAAACCGCCTACATATCCCGATAATAGACCGATTACCAGGCCGATTACGGTTGCAACGGTGCCTGCAATAAAACCGATCTTTAACGAAGTCCAAATAGCCGCAACCAATTCGCTGAATACATCCCTGCCGAAATTGTCCGTTCCAAGGACATAGGTTATCTGATTCGGAACATCCTTTACATTTACATATGCATTTGTTTCCAATACCGAAATTTCCGTCAGCTCGTTCGTCTCAGCATCCTTGCTCGCCATTATATATCCTTCGGCATTCAGTATATTCTCTACCCTATCAAACAGACGGACATATTGGTTTTTTATCGCCTTGGTAGCACCAGGCATTTGTACGGTAGGATCGTAATATTCAATCCATAGTTCAATCGTATCATAAGCACTGGATGCGGCGTCAACCTTTTCCTGATCCAATAACGGACAATAATTTAACATCCAGTCCCGCATAAGTGTCAGTTCTTCCTCTGATACTAATTTCGTCAATTTATTCTCTATCACATTCAGATTTATCGTTCGCGTATTCATTTCAACGGTGTCCGAAACATTGATATAGGTACCCGGCTTATAGAAAAGGCCGCCTGTCATCTCCAGGGGATCTGTAGAACTAAACAACGGATAGAAGATCGTCAGTAAGAAAATTGACATAAATATAATAAATCCGACAAGAAATTTTTTCGATTTAAAAATTAATTGTAACTGATGTTTCATCTCGCACCTCTCTTCCTACTTTAATCCTGCTGCGTTGCTTTAATTCTGGGATCAATTAACCCATAAGCAATCTCCAGAACTAAATTTGCAATTAAAACCCCGACCGTAATAATTAAGGTACAGCCGGAAATCAGCGGATAATCCTGGCCCGTAATGGCAGCAAACATTCTTGTTCCGATTCCGGGGTAGTTAAAGATTATCTCAGCTATAATTGCCCCGCCGATCATGGTTCCCAGAGATAAGGCCAGGCCTGTTATTTGCGGAAGCATGGCATTGCGGAAAACATATTTTACAATTACTTTATCCTTGATACCTAAAAAACGGCTGTATTTTACATAATCTGCGTTTAATTCATAAATCGACATGGATCTCATACCGATAGCCTGTCCGCCAATGGAAACCAGCACAATGGACCAGAACGGCAATTGATAATGATGTATGACCGAACCGATAAATTGCAGGCTCATATTCGGGATCAGATCCCCTCCGTATCCGCCGCCGTTCGGAAACCATCCCAGGCTCATGCTGAATACAAACAGTAAGATAATTGCCATCCCAAATGCCGGTAGGTTACTTGCAAAGAGAAATACCGGAAAAATCACCTTGTCAAACGCACCTTTAATATACGCAGCTACCGCACCTAACAGATTGCCTAATATCCAGCCTACTAAGATTGCCGGAACCTGCAGTGCAATGGTCCAGCCGATAGCCGAACCGATCAGATCTGATACCTCCCGTGGATAGAAGGTAAAGGAAACTCCTAAATCCCCATGTAATAAATTCTTGATATATAATACAAACTGCTCACTTATAGATTTATCCAATCCAAACATTTCTGTGTATTGTGTATAAACCTGCTGAACTGCCGTCCTATCCGTCATTCCCGCAACAGCCCTGCTGGCTAACATTGCCACCGGATTACCCGGCACCAAACGCGGAAGAAGAAAATTCAGAAACAGCGCAATCACAAATGTAGCCAGATACCAGCCAATTTTTTTAGTAAAATACCTCATATATCCCTTCAAAACATACACCTCGTTTCATTGGTTTATACAGCATCAAAAAAGCGGCCACGAATTCAGTAATTCATTTTCTAATCATGGCCGCTTATAATTAATTTGGTCTACATGTTTACACTATTATTTTACTAAAGATAATTTCCACAAGGAAGCAATACCGTATCCATCCGTACAAACCATAGGAGGTATATTGGTTCCGTCATCGCCCTGCGGGAATCCCGTCCAAACTGATTCATTGACAGTATGGAACATACCGGGACGATATGCAATTGCAAAGCAAGGAACATCTGTTAAATAGATCTTATTTAACTCGGTATATAATTCTTTTAACTTAGCCTGATCCGTTACTGTAGGAATCTCATCAATGATCTTATCTGCTTCCGGATTACTATAGCGGCCCCAGTTCCAGTTAGCAGGCTCGCTGTCTGCAACCGGTACGGTATACATTGTCTGGAAGCAACGGGTCCAAGGATTGGAGATACTAGCACCCGGATAAGAATACATGATAATATCAAAGTTTGCACTGATATAGTTATTTGTCCATTCAGCCTGTGTGGTCCAGAGTGTCGTTACATCAAGACCGATGCTCTGTCCTGCCGCCGCAACCATTTCCAGGGATGCATTCCAGTCGGTCCAACCCTCCGGGCACTGTACTGTAAACGCAATCTTCTGTCCGTTGCTTTCACGGAATCCGTCGCCGTCGGTATCCAAAAGGCCGGCTTCATCTAATAACTTGTTTGCTTCGTCGATCTGTTTACCTTGCCATTGAAGAGGTTTCAAAGCTTCCTGATCAATTAAAGCCTGCTCTCCGGCGGTAGGATTCATCATAGATGGCGGAACCTCACTCATTAACGGAGTATATCCGCTCATTGCAGCAGAAGCAATCTGATCATAGTCAACGGACATTGCAAGAGCTTTTCTTACCGCCGCCTGATCAAGACCAGGTTTCTTTACGTTGATAACTGCGGTAGGAAGCGTTGTCGTTGCATGGTATGGAAGATCATCCAAATATGTAGATACCGGAAGTCCTTTCTCCCACATCTTCCAAACTTCTGAAATGAACTGCTGGTCAACATCAATTTCACCTGCTTCAAAAGCAACAGCAGTTGCATTGTTATCTTTATAAATGTTATGTGCTAAATATTTCGGTACCGGTAAGCTGCCCCACATGGAAGCTGCCTGTCCCCAATAATTGTCATCCCTGATGTAAACAACCTTCGTCTCATCATCATAGTATGGCTTATAAGGACCTGATGCAATAAGCTTATCATTTCTGTTTGTCTTAATTGCTTCAATATCATTGTTGCATTCTGTTTCCAATGCTGTGAACTGAGCTTCACTAACGATATAGTACTTCGGTAACATTTCAAGAATCTTCAAAGGATTGAAGTTATCCTTTTTAGCTGTAATTACGAATGTTGCATCATCCGGAGCAGCTACGGATTCAAGATAGGTCCAGATATTTGCATTTGCTGTGGTATTGAATCTCTTGTGAGCTTCGAATGTGTAAACGCAATCACGAGCGGTAAGAGGTGTTCCGTCACTCCAATGAGCATCCGGATTCAGATGGATTGTAAATACGTTATCCTTCTGCTCATAACCGGTAGCTAACAGCGGATACATCTGTCCGTCATTCTGGTTAAACATGAACAATGTCTCATATACCATCGGACGAGCATCATCATCCTGGTTAATTACCCAGTTATTAGAGTTTGGTGAAAATGGATTGAAATCTACAACAGCACCCCATTGCTGACCGCCAAAATAAAGTGTTTCTTCTCTTGGCAGTGCATTTACGTCAGCAGGTCCTTCATCTGCTACAGGAGCATCTGTCGGTGCAACCGTAGGCTGCGCTGCATCTGTCGGTACTGGTGTTACCTGGCTTGCTGTATCGGATGAATCCTTTTTCTTACATCCGGCAAGCATTGTTGTTACTATTAAAGCCATGACTAGTAACAATGTTAATAGTTTACTTCTTTTCATTTTTTACCCTCCCATTTTTAAACTTTAGAAAATTTCACTTTTGCAAAACTTTCTATTTACATATCATAACTTTTAAAGTAAAATAATCCCATGCTTATCTTTATATCTTTTGTTAAAAATTTATACATAATCCTGCTGCACTTATGTCAGTTTGTGCAAAATTTAATAATCTAAATACAAATATAGTAATTATTTTTATATTTTCTATCAAAATTTACTAAATTTTATTTTAAAATGTGCTATAATTAGATATAATCACGATAAGCTTAATGAGCTAAAAGAGCTGAGGAGGTATAAAAAATGCTGTATACACACGAAGTGATTGAATTTAAAAATGACGTTCCAATTAAAATTTTCATTCAAAAATTGGAAGATATCCCGGGACATTGGCATAAAAGCATTGAAATTTTCTTCGTATTAAGCGGTAAACTGAAAATAACAACGGATGCCGAAACCTATTATTTATCAGAAGAAGATATCGTTCTTATTAACAGCAATCAGCTTCATGAGATACAAAGCAGCGAAAGTATCGTAATAATCCTGCAGATAAAGCTTTCTTATTTTAAGGAATGGCTGAGCGAATCTGCATATTTCCGGTGTAATTCAACCATTTCCTACAATAAATCGGAATATCTTGAGATGAAAAGGCTCCTTGCAAGGCTCGTAAATGTAAATTACAACCATTCCGGTTATAATGACCTGCTTACCATTTCTCTTGCCTATAATCTTTTACATGAGTTAATCAGAAATTTCAGGGGAAATGACGAAAAATCTGTTGACAATAATTCCAAGAATTTAAAAAGACTAAGAAATATTATACAGTATCTGAATGACAATTACATGGAGAATATCACATTAAACTCAATTGCCGAGAGAGAATTCCTGTCCGCCTCCTATCTGTCCCATTTTTTTGAAAAAAACATGAAAGTAAGCCTTTTCACCTATCTGACGGAGATTCGTTTAAATCATGCCGTAAACGATTTACAGACCACCAATCTGACGATAGAGCAGATTGCTGCAAATAACGGGTTTGCCAACAGCAGATACTTTGTGAGCAGCTTTAAGAAACAGTTTGGAATGCTTCCGAAAGATTACCGGAAGTCGCAAAAACAGGATAAGTCCGCACAGAAGCCTTCCACTGTCGTTTATAATGATTATCTCTTAATGGATCAGCATGAATTCTTGAATAAATTAGGCAAATACCTGGACAGTAATACCAGCAGCAGTCCCGAGACCGTCATCAAACCCGCCATGACTAATACTCTGGAGGTAAATGTTAAGAATCATCTCAGAATTCTGAACCATACCTTCAAAACCTTTACCGGGGTCGGCAGGGCAAAGGAAATCCTGATGCGGCGCTTGCAGGACGAACTTAAAATATTGCAGCAGGAGGTCGGTTTTCGTTATATTAAGTTCCACGGTATCCTGGACGATTCCATGATGCTTTATAACGAGGACAATTCGGGCAATCCCTTCCTCACATTTACGTATGTCGATGAAGTGATCGACTACCTGCTTTCCGTAAATTTAAAGCCTCTCATCCAATTCTCGTTTATGCCGAGGAAGCTTGCAAAGAATCCGCCTAAAACAATTTTTTACAATTCCGTTTTCATTAGTGAACCTAACAATCTTGAGAAATGGTCTTATTTGATCACAAATTTGACCAGACATTTCATCGAACGTTATGGAAAAGATGAGGTACGCAAATGGTTATTTTCTTTCTGGAACGTGCCTTATAAGCCGAGTGTATTTTCCTTTGAAACGAATGAAACCGGCTATGACCTGTACAAAATTACCAGATCCTGTGTAAAAAGCTGCGACAACCTTCTGCGTTTCGGAAACCCTTCCTTTAGCTCCATTGATTTAAACGGCAGCGATGTCCATAATTTTATGGAATTCTGCAGGAAAAACAATTGCTTTCCCGATTTTTATAACATAAACTGCTATCCGGTCAAGGAAATCACCGGCAAGGAACTTACCTCCGTAATTAATAACCCAAAGGAAGCTCCGCAGAAGAACACCGTAGTCCTTTCCGAAGACCCGGACTATGTCTCACAGGCAATCAACAGTTTTAAGGCCGGTGTCGCACCTTATCCCAGGCTGCCGGTATACATCACGGAAATGTCTTCCACCTCCTCACACAGGGACTGGCTGAACGATACCTGCTACCGCTCCTCCTATATCGTCAAAAACATATTGGAAAATTACGATTCCGTTGACAGCTTCGGGAACTGGTGCCTTTCGGATACCCTGGAAGAGCTGCCCCTGGATAATGACATATTTCACGGTGAATTGGGACTATTCACTACGAACGGGATCAAGAAACCGGCCTATTATGCCTTTACCTTCCTGAATAAGCTGTATGATACGTTACTTGCAAGCGGAAACGGCTATTTTATTACGACAAATCAGAGCGGGGATTTCTCTGTAATATTGTATAACTACATACACATCTCCCCCCTGTATGCCCAGGGAATCCTGTTTAACGTAAACTTTCTGGAGCGTTACAACGCATTCACGAACCCTGCTTCACTGGATCTTCAATTTACCCTGGCGCAGCTGGATAACGGAGCATATATTATAACGGAACAGATCGTGAACAGGGAGTATGGCAGCGCCTTTGACGAATGGGTCCGCATGGGCGGATTTCCTCTTATGACAGAGGAAGAAGTAAATATTCTGAAAGGGCATTCCATGCCGAAAATCATAAAAAGCTGTCTTCAGGTAACAGATAGTAACCTGCATTATACTGCCAAACTAAAGCCGCACGAAATAAGGCTGGTTCAAATCAAAAAGCAGCTTTGGTAGCAGAATGATATATCTCTGTATAAACAAGTTTTCCTTGTACCCGCTCGGATTTCATAAGACTTATCCGGTCTACGCCGACCTCGATTGGTTTTATGGAATCCGCAAACGCCTTCCGGTCAAATCCGTCCCGGACCTTAATCCTTCTTCCCAACGTCAGATGGGCTGTAAACTCTCCTTCGTCAATCCGATAGACAACAGGCTTCAGTTCTTTCACCAAGGCCCGGTTAAGGTCGGCCAATATCTGTGTTTTCCTGATCCCGACCCAGTAGATATCACCATCCCGGTGCCGAAAGGTGCCTATCCCTTCCAATATGAATGAAAAAGGCCGCAGGTTCAACGCGGTTACAGCACGGTCCATCGCCTGCCTGATTCCTTCGAGCTCTCTTGTTTCACCGATAAATACCAGCGTAAGGTGCAGGTTCTCTTTATGGGTAAAGTTTCCTCCCGCCGAATTCATCCTTAGTTCCTGTACGCTCCGGTACAAATATTCTTTCTCGGTATCTGAAAAATTAACAGCAATAAATAATCTAAGAATCTGATTCATACTATCGTACTCCCATTTGTACACAAATAAATAAAAATTCCATATTATTACTATATGAAGCAATAATCATTTATATCGTTTCATATAGTATCATATTTTACTCCTCTTTGATACATACTAATATCGAAAACGTAATAAAATTTAAAACCGGCAATTACAATACCAGCAACTCACACGACAATGTTTACAGGAAAGAGGTATATTATGGCTGCAGCGCATAAGGATTCTATCGGTATGGGGCTTGGTAGGGCATGACGGATTTGTTTGAAGAAAAATCAATAAGGCCGATGCTGATAAAAAATATTTTGGATCCTTTTAATTCACCGGATTATATCTATGAATTAAAGCTGGACGGTATCAGGTGTATCGCCTATCTTAATGAAACACATACGGAACTCAGGAACAAAAGGAACGAACGGATACTTTCTAAATTCCCTGAACTGACCGATATCCATGCCAACGCGAAAGGAAAATGTATCCTTGACGGGGAACTGGTAATTCTGAAAAAAGGTGTTCCCGATTTCTTAGAAATTCAGCGCAGGACTTTAATGAATGACCGTTTGCAGATCGGACTTGCCGCCGCAAAATACCCATCCTGCTATGTCGCTTATGATTTGCTATACATGAATAATAAACCCTTGTTTAACCTTCCGTTAATAGAACGGAAAAGGCTTCTGGAAGGCATAATCAATGAAAATATAAAGTTAGCGGTATCAAGGTATGTCACAGAGCATGGGGTAGAATTATTCAATCTGGCCAAACAGCAGAACCTTGAAGGAGTCGTTGCAAAGGTTTGGAACAGCAGGTATTATCCCGATAAGCATTCGAAGGAATGGGTTAAATTCAAGACCCTTGCCGACAAGGATTTTGTCATATGCGGATATGTAGCAAAAGAGAAAGGAGCAACCAGTCTTATTCTGGGGCAATACCGCGGAAATGACCTTCTCTATAAAGGGCATGTAATAAAGGGTGTCCATTCCGGTTTTGCGTCAGAATACAACTGCACCAGCATCAGCCAATCTCCCTTCCGTCTCACTCCGTCCGGCAATGAGGACGCGATTTGGCTTGAACCGCGGCTCGTCTGCACCGTACAGTATATGCCGAACGAAAAGGATGTGCTGAGACAACCGGTGTTAAAAGGCATCCGAAACGATAAAGCCCCGTCGGATTGCCGGGAATAGAAGTATTATACTTCAACAGTCCAGTCAAATGTGTCCTCCGCCTTACCTAACTGGATTCCGGTAATGGTATCGTAAAGCTTCTGGCTGTATTCGCCGATACCGCCGTCCTTAACCTGCATAATGCTGCTTTCCCATCTCAGCTGTCCGACCGGAGAGATTACCGCTGCCGTACCGCTGCCGAATACTTCCTCGAGGGTTCCGTTTTTATGGGCTTCAAAAATTTCGTCAATGGATATTCTTCTTTCCTCAATCGGTATGTTCCATGACTTGCATAGCTGTATTACCGAATCCCTGGTAACTCCGGGAAGAATGCTGCCGTTCAGCACCGGGGTTACCACCGTTCCGTTAATCTTAAAAAAGATATTCATTGCGCCTACTTCTTCAACGTATTTACGTTCCACACCGTCGAGCCATAAAACCTGAGAATAGCCCTCGTCATGTGCCTTAACCTGAGACCTCATGGATGCCACATAGTTAGCGCCCGTTTTTGCTTCACCGATTCCGCCCTTTACGGCTCTTACATATTCATCCTCGATCCATATTTTTACCGGGTTCAACCCTTCCGGATAGTATGCGCCGACCGGTGACAGTATGATCATAAAAAGATAGGTATCCGAAGGCCTTACGCCTAAGAACGGATCCGTGGCAATGATAAACGGTCTTATGTAAAGTGAGGTTCCCGGCTTCGTCGGAATCCATGCTTCATCCGTTTTCACCAGGGCTTTAATGGCCTGCAGATAATCCTCCTCCGGAATCTCGGGTATGCAGATTCTCCGGTTTGTCCTGTTGGACCTTTCAATATTCTTGTCGGGGCGGAACAGTAACGTTCTGCCGTCCCCGGTCTTATACGCCTTTAAGCCCTCGAACATTTCCTGCCCGTAATGGAATACCATTGCGGAAGGGTACAGGGAAATCGGCTGATAGGGAACGATTCGGGCATCATGCCATCCCTTTCCGGCCTCATAGTTCATAATAAACATATGATCCGTAAAAATGGTACCAAACTTCAGGGGATCGTCTTGTTTCGGAAGTGCTTTGGGGGTTGTTATTTTTTCGATTTTAATATCTAACATCTTACCTTCCTTTTGGGGCTTTATTTCTCCCAATTTTTATTTTGTTACCATAATACCCTAACAATTTCTACTTTTCAAGTATTTTTATAATAATGCTGCCACAGAAAAGCTCCTACCTCTTCCTTTCGTATTGGTAAAAGGTATACTCAATATCATAGTAGGTCCGTTCCTCCGACTGCTTCGCCACTACCCAGTCATCCTTTTCATCCAGATTCGGGAAGTAGGTGTCTGCCTGATAAGCATAATCTATCTTCGTAATATGTGCCACATCGCAGTGATCCAGCATCTGGCTGTAAATACTGGCTCCTCCGATAACATAGACATCCTCGGACCTGTAGGCCTTTATTTTATCCAGCGCTTCCTCGATGCTGTGCACCACAATGGCATCCTCTACCCGGTAATTCTGCTCAGGCGCTATGACAATATTTATCCTGTTCTTAAGCGGCCTGCCGCCCGGGAAGCTTTCCAGTGTGTTTTTTCCCATAACAACAACCTTATTCATGGTTTCATCTCGAAAGAAACGCATATCCTCGGGTATACTGATCAGGAGCTTATTCTGGTAACCAATGGCCCAATTCTTGTCTACTGCTACAATAATATTCATCCTTTATAACCTGTACCTTTCCTAAATATACTATACCGCAACCGGGATATTCTCAATCTTGGGGCCGGTAATATAATTCTCCAGCCTGAAATCATCCGGCGTAAATTCATAAAAGTCTTTTACATCCGGATTCATCCGGAATACCGGCGCAGCATAGGCCGGTCTTTCAATCAATTCACGAATGATCGGAATATGCCTGTCATAGATATGGGCATCCGCAATCACATGTACCAGTTCGCCGGCCTCCATCCCGCATACCTGTGCAAGCATATGAATCAGCACCGCGTATTGGCATACATTCCAGTTATTGGCCGCCAGGACATCCTGGGAACGTTGGTTTAAAACGGCATTCAGCCTCAGTCTTTCGCAATCTTTGGATTTCGTGACATTAAAGGTCATGCTGTATGCACAGGGGTACAGGTGCATTTCGTGAAGGTCCTGATGCACATACATATTTGTCATGATTCTCCGGCTGTAGGGATTGTTCTTCAAGTCATAGATCACACGGTCTACCTGGTCCATATCTCCTTCCCTGTACCTGTGCTTTACGCCCATCTGATATCCGTAGGCCTTGCCGATGGAACCGTCTTCATCCGCCCAGCTGTCCCAGATATGGCTGATAAGCTCATTCACATTGTTTGATTTCTTCTGCCATATCCAAAGCAGTTCATCGATGCAGCTTTTTATGGCCGTCCTTCGCAAAGTGATCGCCGGAAATTCCCTGGATAAATCATAACGGTTCACCACACCGAATTTTTTTATGGTATAGGCAAAGGAACCGTCCTCCCATTTAGGCCGTACCTTTTCTCCTTCCGTGCTCGTGCCGTTCTCCAGAATATCCTTGCACATATCAATAAATATATTGTCGGCTAAACTCATAATCTACTCCTTTCCCAATCATAATACCGTTATTATATCATCCGTGTAATATACGGTCAACTAAGCGTGCAAAAAGGCTGCTTCGCAGCCTTTCATACACACAAATCTCAGGTTTTGCTTCGCAAAACACCTCGGGGCGATTACTTTATACCAACCAGCTCTTCCTCGGCAAAACGTTTAATGTTGGAAACATTTGCTATTTTCACAAAATTATTTTCCTTAACAACAATCAGGGTAGGCGCCTGCATAACACCATATTTCCTTGCAAGCTCCTGATTCTCCTCGGCATCGATTACGGTATACGGGAAAGCAGAAAGGTATTCCTTCGCCGCCCTGCAAT
>JAEWSD010000179.1 GCA_023398615.1 Bacillota bacterium | reverse complement strand
AAGAAAGTTATGGTATCATTGGACATGCAAGACCTTTCGGAATGTAATTAAGAAAAATATTTCTTTCCTTCTTGGCCGGCCTGTGCTATAATGATAATTGGTGATAATATCGTCCCAAGAAACTTATTTACTGAATATGTTGCATGAAATTTCCCTTTATTATTCATACTACTGTCATAAAGGGCATCTAATAATGTAAATAGTTTCTTTTTTTTATTATAGACAAGCACAACAATACCATGGAGGCATATGATGAACGATGCAGTGCATACTTTTGAAGAAAAATTAAGAGAGTTATTAGCCTTTGCAAATGACAATAAAGGTGTAGTCGAAGTTGAGAAGGTTAATGACTTTTTTAAAGATATGAACTTGGATGTCAGGCATATAGACAAGATATATGAATATCTTGAAGCCCATAACATCGTAGTTCTTAATCCCATCGAAGAGGATGAACCGGATGATGAAGTCATTCTTGAGATGGAAGACAGCGATGAAGCTGCATTAATGGATCTGGATGATGCTTCTTTTGCCGGAAGTATGTCCGATGACCCGGTTAAGCTGTATTTAAAGGAAATCGGAAGCTATCCTCTGCTTTCCATTGCGGAGGAGATCGAACTGGCTAAGAAAATTGGTGAAGGTGATGCACATGCAAAACAGATACTGGCTGAATCCAACCTTCGTCTGGTCGTCAGTATTGCAAAGCGTTACGTAGGCAGAGGATTATCCTTCCTTGATCTTATTCAGGAAGGCAATCTGGGCCTGATAAAAGCGGTCGATAAATTTGATTATAATAAAGGGTTTAAGTTCAGTACCTATGCAACCTGGTGGATCCGTCAGGCAATCACAAGATCCATAGCCGATCAGTCGCGAACGATTCGCATCCCGGTACATATGTCTGAAGTCATTAACAAGACTTACCGTGTATCAAGGAATCTTTTGCAGGAACTGGGAAGGGAACCAACCGAACAGGAGATTGCCGATGCTATGAATATTTCTATCGATAAGGTAAGAGAAATATTAAAGGTTTCGGCAGATCCTATCTCCCTGGATACTCCGATCGGAGAAGAGGACGACAGCCATTTGGGTGATTTTATCAAAGATGATTCCATCATGGGACCGGAAGACGCCGCCTCCTATTCCGTTTTACAGGATCAAATCGGAAAACTCCTGGAAACACTGACGGAAAGGGAACAGCGGGTTTTAATACTGCGTTTCGGATTGAAAGACGGAAGAACAAGGACATTGGAGGAAGTCGGCAAAGAGTTCAACGTAACCAGGGAAAGAATCCGTCAGATTGAAGCAAAAGCTTTAAGAAAATTAAGACATCCCAGCAGGGCCAGAATGCTTAAAGGCTATGATATCATGTAGCAGGTTTGTATTCCGCTAATGCTGGCATATAATAAGCTGACAGATGGGAGCCGTGTATGGAACGAATTATTTTAATGGTTATCAGAAGTTTTTTCCAGTTGCCTGTTTGGCTGTATAAAATCTTCAAATACAGCCATGCGGAGAAATACGATGAAGCTACAAGATATGCCCTGCTGCACTACATTACTCCAATTGCAAATCGCAGAGGCCGGGTTAAGGTTGAATGCTACGGCTTGGAGAATCTCCCCGGGGAAACCGGTTACGTACTGTTTCCTAACCATCAGGGCATGTTTGATGCCTTAATGGTGTTAGAGACACATGAACGGCCTATTACCACCGTATCAAAGAAAGAGGTTCAGGAAGTTTTCTTTATTAAGCAGGTTTTTCAGGTAATGCAGTCAAGATTCATAGACCGTGAGGATGTTCGTCAGTCTATGAAGGTTATGATGGAAGTAACGAAGGACATAAAGGCCGGACGTAACTATCTGATATTTGCGGAAGGCACCAGATCAAGGGATAAAAATAATATATTGGAGTTCAAAGGCGGAAGTTTCAAATGTGCTATGCAGGCCAGATGTCCAATCGTGCCGGTAGCACTTATTGATTCCTATAAAGCCTTTGATTCGCATTCCATTTCAAAGATAACCGTACAGATTCATTATCTGAAGCCGCTTTACTATGAAGATTATAAAGATATGAAATCCGTAGAGATTGCCGCAGCCGTCTCCGATATGATACAAAAAACCATTAGGGAAAACGAATATAAAGAGGCATAAAATCATGAGGGTGTCCCAAAAGTCATGAAATGACTTGAGGAATACCCTCTTTTTATTATGTTGTTGCTTTCGCTTGACTTATCGTAACATTCCATATTATAATCTATATAACGAATAATACATTTGGCAGTAATTCGATTTATCGATAAGAAAGGATACCTATATGGATACACAAAACCTGAGGACATTTATATTGCTGGCCGATTTAAAGAATTTCACTCATACTGCCGACCGGTTGTTTGTAGCACAGTCAACCGTAACGAACCGCATTGCCGAACTGGAAAGAGAACTTGGAAAACAGCTGATTGTCAGGAATAAGAAGAATATGTCCCTGACGGAGGAAGGGCAGATTCTTTTAAACTATGCGAAAAGGATCATTGAACTGGAGGAATCCTCCGTCCAGGAGATGAATGCCACCTCTCAGTATCAGAATACCTTAAGGATCGGCACTCCTCACACCGTATATGAATGCCACCTTTATCCTGTCATTAGCTCCTTCATAAAAAACAACCCTGAGATTGCCGTGAAGATCATTACGGGACATTCCCTCACCCTGCTGCAAATGATCCAGGACGGCCTGCTGGATATCATATTTTCCTATATTCCTTATCAGAAACCGGAATATATTTGTTCTGCGTATGTAACGGACGAATTGGTCCTTGTCACCGGTTCTTCGAATAATCCGTATCTAATGGGCATCCATAAAGCCGAGCTCATTCACCTGAACTACTTATTCTGTAATTTTGCCCTTCAGGAAGTAGGCCTGTTTATCCGGGAGCTGTTTCCCCCATTCTATCAGTTTGCTTTCGAAATAGATAACAGTACGAAGCTTGTACAATATCTTTTGGACGGAACCGGTTATAGTTTCCTTCCGAAAAGTCTTGTCGCACCGTACTTAAATAACGGTTCCCTGTGTTCCATTCCTTTACTGGATTTTGAAACTCCCAGGATTAACAGTTATCAGATATATAAAGCGAATAATACCATCGCTGATAAAATGCTTTGATTTACAAAGTTTCTATTTCCGCCTGATTCCATATATCTTGAAAGGGGCCGCTGCAAAACTCATTATCTTTTTCTTATGCATCGGCCCCTGTATTTTTCAAAGTTACACTACATCAAAAGAATTGCTCCGACAACAGTTTATTCAAAAAATTACTTATCAAATTCCGGGTTAAACGCATAGAAGTTCTTGGAATCCAGTCTATCCTGAACGATACGCAGCGCCTCGCCGAATCTCTGATAATGAACGATTTCCCTTGCCCTTAAGAAGCGGATCGGATCAATGATATCAGGGTCCTTAATCATGCGAAGGATATTATCATAGGTGGTTCTTGCCTTTTGTTCAGCCGCCATATCCTCATGCAAATCCGTAATCGCGTCTCCCTTGGATTGGAATACCGTGGCACTGAACGGCGTACCGCTTGCAGCCTGCGGCCATAATGCGAGGGTATGATCTACAAAGTAATCCTCAAAACCGGCAGCTTTGATTTCTTCGATACTTAAATTTCTGGTTAACTGATGCACAATTGCACAGACCATTTCCATATGGGCCAATTCCTCGGTACCTGTTTATGTATCGGAATTATCTCTTTAACGTAATTCTTATTGTACAGGTACCAGGAACTCTCCCTATGGAATCAGTCCTTAAGGAATACCTCCAGACTGCTGCCCTTTACCACGATTTTATCCAGAATATTGCGGTAAAAGGTATCGTTCCATATTTCTCCCTCCAGCAGGCTGCTTACCAGCTTAATTATCTCACCATATCTTTGCTTGACGCCCGTGCCGGCATCCGTCCGCATTGCCTCCTCAAACCGGCCGTATGACTGACCGGCGATTTCCTTGCTGACCTCCTCCGTCTCTCCTGCATATTTTCGGTAAATCCTGTTATAGTCCTCTTTACTGATTTCGTCTGCAAGGTATAATTCCGCCAGGCGCACTCTCTTCTCTGCCAGAGCGGCCGCCCTGCTTTGCAGTATATTCATCCGGCAGGCATTATCTTCCCGAAGATTGATATTCGTGATGAATCTCATGATATTTCTCAGGATATCCTTCTTATTAACCGGCAGCTCCTTAATCATTTTCTGCAGAAGAAGCTTTAACTCCTCTTCCTTTAAAACCGGCGCGTTGCATCCAAGCCCGCCGCCGTCCTTATCCCGATGCCGTCTTCCATGCTTTACCGCCTCATAGCACTTCCAGGAACGGTAAATACTTCCGTCTGTGCGTATCCTGTTTCTGGCACAATAGGTACATCCGCAGAAGCCGCATTTTAGCTTCCCTGAGAAGCAGTACCGGCTGCTGTGCTTTTTCCTCTCCTCATCGCCTGCGGAACGCCGTTTTAATTCCTGTTTCGTCCTTTCAAACAGTTCACGTGAAATGATAGGTTCATGGTGGTTTCTTAATATAATAAAATCTTCCTCACCCATATTATATCTCTTTTCATGTGTAAGGTAATTCGGCGTATAGGTCTTTTTCTGGACCAGATCACCCGTATACTTTTCATTTCTTAATACCCTGAGAATCTGGACATTCGACCACTCTTTCATATGACCGCAGACAGGAATGCCTGCCTCTTTTAATTCCCTTGCAATCACATGTGTTCCCTTGCCTTCATTCGTGAACTTATGGAATATCAGGCGTACGATTCCGGCACCTGTCTCATTCACATAAAGCTTTCCGCCCTGTACATCATAACCAAGCATATCCCGTCCGAATACGATACCCCGCTCCATACTCCTTCGCTGGCCCCACTTTACCCGTTCCGAAGTCCTCCTGCTCTCCTCCTGGGCAATGGAAGACATGATTGTCAGTCTCAGCTCCGCGTCGGAATCCAGCGTATTGATATTATCGCTCATGAATAGCACCCCGATACCCAACTGCTTTAATTTGCGGGTATAGTAGATACTGTCCAGTGTATTCCTTGCGAAACGGCTGATTTCCTTCGTTACGATAAGATCAAACCTCCGGCATTCCGCATCACGGATCATTCTGTGAAAGGATTGCCGTTTCCTCGTACTGGTTCCTGTGATACCCTCATCCGCATAGATCCCGGAAAGCTCCCAGGACGGATTCCACGCTATGTACTCCGTAAAATACTTCTTCTGATTCTCCAGAGAGTTCAGCTGATCCTCTCTGTCCGTAGAAACTCTGCAATATACGGCAACCTTTTGCATTGTCACAGTCTCCTCACCTAGTCATCCCAACCATGTCCATACAATGCTCGAACTGTTCCCTGTCAAGAAGCTTTTCATCAAGTAACGCCAACAAAAGAGCTATCTCTAAGCTTTTAATAAGTTCCTTATCCTTGTTAAGATGCTCAGCTTGATTCTGAACCACTGCAACCATTACGCTTTTGTCCGATACCACGATATCCATCTCCCGGCATCTGCCCGGCTTTTTCCGTTACGAAAAAAACCAAGCAGACGTATCTGCTTGGTATCAGTCTATTAAGGTATACCTGTCCATAATGACCCTACCTTGCAATTTCCAGGCTTGTTTTGTCACTCGTGAGGTCGAATACCAGCCGGCTGCCCTCAAACAGTTCAAAGTGTGCCGTACAAAAATTCTGCTCATAGATCATTCTTGACATCGCACCACGGCTCGGGGCAAGCAGCTGATAGTATAATCCGCCCTTCCCTGGTGTCACATCCTCTTCCGGCAAGCCCGTATCATTGCCGAATTTCACCCTGAACAGGTAACGCCCCTGCCTTAACTGTATTTCCCTGGTACCGTATGTTATTATTTTTACCCCGAGATAGCTTGCAAACCGGTATTCCATTCCGCCATAATGTATAATGCCGATACAACCCTGAAAGCTGGATCCGAAGAAGGGAATCCTGGCAATAGAAACCGTAACCGCACATTTAGCACCGGAAAAGCTGTTGCATTGCAGCCAGATATAGGATTTGGGGAAGGAATGGCCCCAGTCCTTCTCCAGATAACCGTTTCCCTCATCGAAAATCCAGGCTTCTCCGTTAACGGTAAGTCTGCCGTAAAGCTCATGATGCATACTGATGATTTCATGATTGCATTCCATGCGCGGGACAAACCGGAATATTCCCATAACCGGATACCGGATAGGACTCAGACTTCCATACCTGACGCCTCCCTTGATGCGGATATCTCCGGAAAGGATATTAAGCCTGATCCCGTTCCGGCTGAAGATGTTATCTCCTATTTTTATATACAGCTTATCTGCCGCAATGCTGCAATCTGACATTGGGTAATTGATGCAGCATACCTTTTCATTCGTTATAATCTGGATAAAGGCATATTTTATTCTTCCAATCGGGGCGGCTTTTACACAAACTCCGGGAATTAGCATAATAAACCGGTCTCCCTTCTGATGCTTGAAATACCAGCCCTCAAAAAATCCTGCCTTTCCGCCGGTGTTATGATAGTTCTTCATAATCTATATTCTCCATTGCAGGATTATCGAGTAGTTTCCCTGTATAATCAAACCGGGAACCATGACAGGGACAATCCCAGGACAGCTCGTCCGCATTCCATTCCAGCCGGCAGCCTAAGTGTGTACATTTGGTAGAAACCATAAACACCTTGCCTGCGGAATCCTTATAAACCCCGATTTTATGGCCCTCATAATCAATGATGCCGCCGTGGCAGTTCGGAATCTCGTTCAGGCGTGAATCAGGTATCTTAAAATTCTCTGAAATAATACCGGAGGCCGCATGCTTACCTTCGTTCAGTAAATTCTTCATAGATGCGTTTACCTGGAACCTTTGAGGTGAAAATACCTCCTCATACGGATTTGGCTTCCCGGTAATCAGGTCGCTTAAAAGCATGGCGGAGACCATTGAGCCGGTCATTCCCCATTTCTTAAATCCTGTAGCTACATACAAATGCGGTGTGGATGCGGCGTATAATCCGATATAAGGGATATCATCAAGCGTCATGCAGTCCTGTGCCGACCAGAAGCATACCTCTTTCGCATCAGGAAAGTATTCGCCGGCTGCTTTTCTAAGCTTTTCATAACGGCTGCCTGTCGTATTTTCACCGGTACGGTGTCCGCCTCCGCCAAGAATTAACATGTTCTTATAACCCCGGAAGGAATACCCCTGGTCGCTTTCATCGATATACATGCCGTCCATACCGGGTGCATTCTCCAACGCCAGGACATAGGAGCGTTCCTGATGCATCCTTAAGAAATAGTATCCGGGAGTATTAATGAAAGGATAATGGGCCGCAACCACAATATCCTTTGCCTTAACCCTTCCGCTGTCGGTTATGATCACCTGATCCCTGATCTCCTTAACCATCGAATCCTCATATATCTGCAAAGGCTTAATGACTGCCTGCAAGAATTCCAGGGGGTTAAACTGGGCCTGTCCTTCAAACCGGACAGCTCCCTTTACCTGAAAGGGCAGTGCCGTCTGCGCCGTAAATACGGCATCAATGCCCAGTCTCTTTGCGGCTTCTGCTTCCTTCTCAATCTTTGAAACATCCTGAAGGGTATAGACATAAGCAGGAAGCCTTTCAAAGTGGCACTCAATATTCTCCTCTTCAACCATCCTGCCGTACATCTGTATTGCCCTGCTATTCGCTTCCGCGTACAGGTACGCCTTTTCCCTGCCGAACTTTCTTATGAGTTCGTCATATATTAAGTCATGCTGCAAGGTTATTTTTGCGGTTGTCCTCTCCGTCTGGCCGCCGGCTGTCTCCTTTGCTTCCAATACCACCGCATTTACGCCCTTTTGTTTCAGTAGTACGGCGGTCAGAAGGCCGGCCATGCCTGCCCCAATAATAGCAACGTCCGCCTCCATATCATTCTTCAGCTGTTCTCTTCTCGGAAATGTAACTTCCCTTCTCCATATCGAATCCATAGCACTCCTTCCTGCTGTAAGGCTAATATGTCTAAAATCCTTATAAGTATAAGCATGAAAGAAGATTCCTATACGTCGTTATTCATGGAAACCCCGGCCGATAATCTCACTGGTATTGGTAATCATAACAAAGGCTTCCGGTTCCCTTCTCTTTATGAATTTTCTCAACTGGGCCGCCTGCCCCCGGTTCATTACCGTCAGTATCACCGTTCTGCCCTTGTGGGAAAAAGCGCCTTTGGCCTCACACGTCGTTGCACTCCGGTGCAGGGTTCCCAGTATATACTCACAGACAGGATCCGGTTCCTCACAAATAATTGTCAGGTATTTATGCAGATTTAAATTTTCGATAATGGAATCCACGCCTGCCGATTTCAGGAACAAACCCAGCAGGGAAAGCAGCCCTGTCTGTATATTAAACACAAGGAAAGCCGATAGTGTCATTATAAGATCGGTAAAGAACAGGGAACGGCCGATATCGAGATTCGTATACTTTTTCAGCAGCATGGCAATAATGTCCGTTCCGCCGGTGGAGGCCCCAATATGAAACAGAATTGCGGAGCCGAGCGCAGGCAGTGAAACCGCAAAAGCCAGCTCCAGCATTGGCTCCGAAGTCATCGGTTTATTTATAGGAAGGATGATTTCCAGCAATCTTAAAGATACCGACATCAGAATGCTTCCATAGGCGGTCTTATTTCCAAAACCTTTCCCAAGAGTCAGATAGCCAAGAAACAGCAATATAAAATTGATTACCAGCACGACTGTTCCGGAGCTTACGCCGCTGCCAAGAAAGCTGCTCGCAAGGACCGCTATGCCCGTTACCCCTCCGATCGTAAAATTGTTCGGGAATTTAAAGAAATAAACCCCAATGACTACCAGCAATACTCCAAGGGTAATCGCCGCATATTCCTTTATTAAATTAACTGTGTTTTTCCGGTTTTCCACGCACTTCTCCCGTATTATTTAATAATCTTTCCAATAGTATGACGGCATCCCGGATAAAAGTCAAGGGCTCAATCAGAAGCATTTTGATACCTCACTACCTATATCTGTCAGTAAGCCCGCAACCTCTTTATACGGCATGGAATACCTTTGGGAAAGGTAGCGCATAGATGCCGCCAGTTCTCCGTCCGGGCCGCCGAATTGGGTGATAATGAATCTGGCCGCTCTCGCATTCGTGTTTTTAATATTTACCGGATGCTGCAATCTCTTTTCATAACTCCACATATATCAGCACGCTCCTTCCCACGGCCACGGATCATTAACCCATGTCCATTCATTTGCGGGGGCTACGTCATATGAGCTGATAGGTCCATAACAATCCCTGTATTCCTTCACTAACTCTTTACGCAGTTCCCGGTAAGTCTGATAATATTCCATAGCCTCTTTGTTGCATGGATGTGTGTCCAGGAACAGCACACAGTCATCAATGGCAAAACTGGCTTGCTGAATGCAGTGCATAAGCTGCTCACGGCTCCTGGTTGTCATGATCTGTCACCTCTCATTCTACAGCCGACCCACGGCAAATTTAACTCCTGGAATATAGTTCCCATCGCTAAGCCTGCAGCACCGTCACATACTTTCCTCCATTTTTGCCACGGCACATAAGCCATTGCCAACGGCAGGTCTTCAAGGCATTTATCAGAGCGATAACTTCCGTCATGACAGTCACATTCATGATGATCATGATGGTCACAAGGATCACCGGTCCGTGTTTCCATGACCGGTGTTACACCACAACCGCAACGGGAATCCTGATAATTCCTGTTATAGCGGTTATACATCGGGTGTCTGTAATTGTCCATAGAATAATTCTCCTTAATTTTTATACTCCATTTTATGAAAACAGATACATGTGGTGACAAATAAGACGATAAAATATACATATTCTATCACTTTGCCGCATAAATGCCGGTCCCATAAGAGTTTTAACGATAATGATTGACAAATTATTATTCTTTTGATATTATAATACCGAACATTCAGTACTAAATTATCAGGAAGAAGCAGCGATACTGTACAGGACAGACTGCACACAGTCAGGAGGCATTATGAATCACCCAAACGCCAGGGAACGGATTTTGGACACGGCAGTTAAGCTTTTTGCCGAAAAAAGCTTCGACGGTGCCAGAATAGACGAAATTGCCCGGAGGGCACAAGTTCCAAAGTCACTTATCTACTACCATTTCAAGAGTAAGGATGAAATCCTTGAGGTATTGACCCAAAATTTTATTAATGAATATATCAATATCATAGAAAAGAATGTCCATGAAACACATCAGGAGAAGGCCGATAAGATATCCGGCAGAATGGATGGCGTTTACAGTGAGTTCGGCAGAAAAAATGAGGATTTGCTGAGAGTTATGCTGATTGATTCCTTAAAGAAAAGGGAATCCCCGCCTGTCCTGTTTAAGGTTATTGAAGCAATGATCGATAAGGAGGCTTCCGCCTCTGATGATCCGGATTATGACAGGCAGGAAAGAAGGATCGCGGAGTTCTTCACCAGCTTCATTCCAAACTATGCATATATCTGTTTCGTGGAATCGTGGACAAAATATTTTGATATTGACCGAGATCAATTCGATCGTTTATATAAAAAGATATATATTGAAACACACGGTGCCTACCACCGGAATCATGATTAGGGACAACCACAGAGTATAAATAAGAATAAGGAGGCTTTATGGAACAGGAAATTAAAAGAATTGATTTGAACGGAGTAAACAGTTATTTGTTAAAGCAGGGGGGAAGCTTTATTCTGGTCGATACCGGAGGCCATCTTAACATGGATGCCGACTTTAACAACAGGCGCGGCATGTTAAAAATGCAATTGGATCATGCCGGATGCACACCGGAGAATCTTAAATTAATCCTTTTGACACACGGTGATTCGGATCATGTCACCAATGTAAGCTATTTAATGAGGAATATGGTGTCAGGGCCGCGATGCACGCGGACGACCTTGCGCTGGTTGAGCATCCCACCCTGGAAAAGGTTATGGAGAATTTTCATTTCAGCTCGCCGGTATATAAACTCATAGGGGTATTTATCTCTTCCACAGTCAAAAAAATAACGCAGAAGGTACTTGATGATTTTGAACCCTTCAAGCCGGATATCTTCGTTGATGACGGTTCCGGCCTTTCGGAATACGGTTTTGACGCAAGGATCATACATATCCCCGGGCACACCCCAGGGTCGATCGGAATCCTTACGGCAGACGGCGACCTGATATCGGGCGATACCTTTACCAATATCAGGAAACCGGACATGGCACCAAATGCGGCGGATTTCGATCTGTTGAAACAAAGCATCGGAAAGCTTGCCGCTATGAAGATCCGGACCGTGTATCCCGGCCACGGGGAGCCGTTTCCAATGAACCGGTACCTGAAAGGTAAAAAGATACCGTCCGGGAAGGAGCCGATATGATTAAAGTATTGCAATTACCGGTCCGGTACACAATTGGAAAGTAATTAATTTCACGCTTTGACATTCCTATTGTGATATGTTACAATGCTTTTGTCGGTAATCATGACAATAATAATATTAAAAATTTGAAAGGATGGTTTTGATGTCGGTATTATCTGTAAAAGAGGTTTGTGCTGACTAGCACATAATTGAATGATCAAGTAAAGTATCGCGGCAAATTATGCCTTATTTTGTTGCGTCTTTACTGGCCTGCCTTTACAGAAAATACTTCATTATACTGTCCTGCTGTCATAGATAGCAGTAAAGCATAATAGGTGTACCCTGTTATGCTTTTTTCAGTTTTACGCCCACAGGGAGTATTCTGCACTTTTGTATCGGCAGAAACCCTGTGGGTATTTTATTGTTTGTGCCGCACAGCGGCATGTTTGAAAGGCTGAAAGAAAATATAACAAGAGAAAGGAATGCCACATATGGATTCTTTCAACCTTTTATTTGTGGCCAATAACATATCTGCACGCAGATATGTTATTCAATGGGTATAAAAATGATAGAAATTATGATGATGAAATCAATGCAGGCTTTGGAATTCGATAAAATAAAGACTGTATTATGTGAATATGCCGTCTCGGAAAGGGCAAAGAAAAAGCTTTCGGAGTTAAAGCCATATCTGAATCAAGGTGAAGCAGGTGCCAGGCTTAAGGAAACCACCGAAGCCAGGAAGCTGTTCGACGACATGGGAATGCCGCCCCTGACAGCTATGAAAGAGATTCATAAGCTCTTGGAAAATGCGGAAAAAGGGGCAATGCTGCTGCCCGAACAGCTGACCGATGTGGTATGGTTTATCAATGCATGCAGCCGTATGAAGAGCTATTTAAAAAAAGCGGAAGGGTTAAACGTCGGGATAGCATACTACGGAGATTCCATCTGCCAGCTTTCCGATCTGGGACAGGAAATTAATCTTGCGATACGGAATAATACGGTGGAAGATAATGCTTCAAAGGAATTAAGAGATATCCGGCGTAAAATTGAAGGCATGAAGTCAGAGGTAAGAACCAAGCTGGACAGCTTGCTGCGAAGTAAAAAGGAATGGTTTACCGACGGATATGTCTCGACAAGAAACGGGCATTTTGTGCTTCCGGTTAAAAAGGAATATAAAAACCGGGTAAGCGGCTCCGTACTTGATATCTCTTCTACCGGTTCCACCTACTTTATGGAACCGGACTCGGTAATGAAACTGGAATCTGAAATATCCCTGTTAAATATTTCCGAAGAAAATGAAGTCCGAAGGATACTTTACACGTTAACGGCTCTTGTTGAAAAAGCCGCCGCCGAAATAAGACTGAATATGGAAGCTCTGGAAGCCCTTGATTTTATCTTTGCAAAGGCCAGGCTAAGCGCGGATATGAACGCAATCCCCGCCATGATAAATACGGACCGCCGTATCCATATCCGGGGCGGAAGACATCCGCTGATTGCACCGGAAAACTGTGTCCCGCTTAACTTTTCAATCGGTGATGGTACAAACGGTGTTATTATAACCGGCCCGAATACGGGCGGGAAAACAGTTGCACTTAAAACCGTAGGATTATTGCAGCTTATGGCACAGAGCGGATTGCACGTACCCTGTGAGGAAGCCGGGCTATGCATGAATAATGCCGTCCTGTGCGATATCGGCGACGGGCAAAGCATTACGGAAAACTTATCCACGTTTTCGGCGCATTTGTCAAATATTATCCACATCCTGGAACAGGCGGATAGGGACAGCCTGGTTCTGCTTGACGAACTGGGTTCGGGAACGGACCCTGCGGAAGGTATGGGAATCGCGGTAGCCATATTAGAGGAGCTGCACGGCAAAGGATGCCTGTTCCTTGCCACGACACATTACCCGGAAATCAAGGAGTATGCGAAGGAAACAAAGGGTTTGGTCAA
>JAEWSD010000224.1 GCA_023398615.1 Bacillota bacterium | reverse complement strand
ATCATAAGCAGTGTCATTAGGAAAGCCGTCATTCTCCCGGCCGGTGCGGCACTTTTCTCCGACTGTCCGTTCATAGTAAAGGGAGTCTTTGTTTCAAAGGAAGCTTTCAGCTTATCTCCTACTTCTCCCGTTGCGTAACCGTGGTAATCTATCAGCTTAAAACCGGTAGCATCCTTCGCTTCCCGAAAATCAACTGCAATATGGTATTTCCCCATGATCAGATCGGTCTTTATGGAGGCAGCATCTGCTTTTGCATACCGAACTCCCTTTGAAGTGTCAAGGATACCGGTCACTTCCTTATAATATTGCGTATGATTTCCCGGCAATATACCGATCCGGATTTCATTTGAGCTTATCTGATTGGCAAAGCCTCCAAGCACCGTCAGAATGACCGGCAGCAAAAGCATTAATATGAATAGTATCCGATTATTATAGCTTCGCTTAAAATTATTTTTGATAACCAGGTAAATCCCCATTAAGAAATTCCTCCTTTTTAAATGATCTCATACCTAATATTGTAAAGAGCAACCCCGCCGCAAATAGTACGAGCGCGGTTATGTAAAGCGTATGGTCCGAACCGTCGTAAATGCTTAGGAAGATGCTTCTGTTAGTCCAGGTCAGCGGTGACAGGTTGATTACAAACTGAAACACCGGATCCATGCTTCCTATCGGAAAGAACGAACCACCTAAAACGGCAAAGATACAGATGGGAAGATTTAAAAAATTCTTAAATGTAATAAAATTCTTCATCCCAAGTCCGATATATAGCCCCGCGGCACAGACACAAAATGTTTCCGCTGTAAGCAACACCGCAATTTTTAAAAAACTATCTCCGAGATATATATTCCATAGCAATTTTGACACGATCAACACAAGCATATCACAGATACAAAAGGTAAGCGTACAGGATAACAGCTTTGAACCGAATATCTGATTCCCGCTTATCGGAGCCGTCAGAAACCGATAGGCCGTCCTGGCATAGCTTTCCTCCTTTCCTGCATAGGCTGCCGTAATGATTGCCATCGTACAGCAGAACGGGACCACTACCAGGGTATAGTAGCCGTATCCGGTCAGCCCTTCCGTAAATTTACCGGAAAGCATATAGCCCAGTATCAGTATCAGGACCATAGGGAAAACCAAATGATACCCTATGGTGAAGCCGCTTCCTATCCTTCTTCTGAAATCAAATATAAATAATCTCTTAAACAATAACATACGTCTTACTGCCTCCTCCTAATCTTCACTGTCCCTGAGTTCCGTTCCGGTTAAATGAAGGAATATTTCTTCCAGGCTGAATAGCCCGGAAGCTTCATATTTTTGTTTCAATTCGGCTTTCCCCATATCCTCAAGAAGCTTTCCGTGATCCATAATGATGACCCGGCTGCACAGACTCTCTATCTCTTCCATATAGTGTGAGATAAAGATAACCGTCGTTCCGTCCCGGTTCAGCTTTTTAATCGTCTCCATAATATGATTCCTGGACTGCGGGTCAATCCCTACTGTGGGTTCATCCATGATAAGCAGCCTGGGGGAATGCGCAATGGAACAGGCTATATTCAGGCGCCGCTTCATCCCGCCAGAGTATTTGCAGGACATTTCCTTTCTTCTTTCCCAGAGGCCGACATATTCCAGCGCTCTCCGGGTTCTTTCCTTCAACTCATTGCCCTTATAATGGTACAGCGAACAGAAGAACTTAACATTATCATAAGCACTCAGGTCCTCATAGATAGCCAGGTCCTGCGGTACGACACCGAGTTCCCTCTTGAAATTCTCCCGGAACTTCTTCGTATCCTTTCCCAGGTACCGTATTTCCCCTCCGTCCATCTCACTGACAGAGGTAATAAGAGCCACGGCCGTGCTCTTGCCTGCCCCGTTCGGACCCAGAAAGCCTAATATCTCTCCCGGTTCTACCGCAAAAGACACATTATCTACCGCCGTTTTTTCTCCGTAATTTTTCTTTACATTTTTTAATTCTAAAATATAAACTTTTTCCATAGGAATCTCCTTATTTCATTAACAGTTAATAATTTCATAGATATAGTCCAACGTTATATATCCAATATTGGATATATGCTTTTGAGAAAAGAGTTCCGCTTGCGGCATAATTTCAAGCTCCAAAGACTTACTGATTTTTAAGCTCTTTCAGAATCCGGTTCAGGTTTACCGCCGCATTTCCGGGATTCTTCAGGATTTCCTCTTTAAGCTTCTCCATGATGCGCCACACTTCTTCCCCGGACACCGGTATCTCGGAATGTATATTACCAAAGTCGAAGGATTTAATATAATTCTTTGCTTCCTGTCCGGACAAGACGTACACATCCAAATGGTTCAGCAACTCCTCATGCCATTCTATCTGACTTTCCAGGCTGTGGATCGCCATATCAAAGCTTAAGGCATCCAGCCGCGGTGACAGCTCCGATATTTTTATCTCCCTCCACCGCCTCCAATAAGCCAGTTCCTCTTTTCTCTCCATGATATGCTTTGCAAGGATTGCCTTCAATTCATCCTCCGGCAGCTCACAAAGCATCGGATAGGTTAAGAATTTTACGGAACCGATATCGGCAATCGGAGCCGCTAACTCTCCTCTTAACTCCTTTGCCATCTCCTCCCTGCCGCTTTCGGTAATTGCATAGATCTTTCTGACCCGGGAACCCGTTCTTTCTTCCTTCAATACACGGATAAACTGCTCCTTCTCCAGCTTTGATAAGGCATAGTAGATGGAGCCCGACTGTATCTTCGCCCAGTGCTCCGTCCCGGATATCTGAAGGAATTTCTGTATCTCATAGCCATGCGTCGGCTTAATATTCAGATAGAATAAAATAAATCCCCGTACCATAGCACATCACATCCTTTCGTAAATATTGATGATCTTATATCCAACATTGTGTATATTATATATACAATGTCGGATATCGTCAAGCAGAAAATTAGAAATTTTTTGATAATTTGCATGACTTGTTCCGGCAAGCTTTTCTTTGAAATAATTATATGGTATACTACAGGAAACCCAAGAGCTACATGCGCGAAAGGCTGCAAAGCAACGAATAAAGGTCAGAAAGGTAATTCTAAGAAATGATTAAAGATATTTACCAACGGGGTAAAACCGTATTCTCTTTGGAGGTATTTCCGCCAAAAACAGATGATGATGTCGCATTGATATTTAAGGCACTGGATGAGCTTAAAAAGCTCAAACTGGATTTTATCAGCATCACCTACGGTGCCGGGGGCAGTACAAGCAAAAGGACTTTAGACATAGCCTCCTATGTTCAGAATACATGCGGTATTGAAGCATTGGCGCATTTCACCTGCGTCGCACTTAATGAAGAACTGTTTTACCGCTTCCTTGAAGCATTAAGAGTCAGCAATATCCGCAATGTCCTGGCACTCCGGGGAGATCGCCCGCAGGATATGTCCGATGAGGCATACCTTAACCGCCCGTACAAATATGCCCGGGAGCTCGTATCGCTTTTAAGGCAGAATACCGATTTTTGCATCGGCGGCGCCTGCTATCCGGAGATTCATCCCGAATCCGGAAACCTTAAGAATGATCTCCGTTTTCTGAAGGCAAAGGTGGATGCCGGGATCGATTTCCTTATTACTCAGCTGTTCTTCGATAATGACTGCTTTTACCGCTTCAGCGAAAACGCCGGAAAACATGGGATTACCGTACCGATATCGGCAGGAATTATGCCGATAACCTCCGCGAGACAAATACATACCATCGTCACACTCTCCGGTGCTTCCATTCCCGCAGCCTTAAGAATCATATTTGAAAAGTACGAGGACAAGCCGGAAGATTTTAAGAAAGCCGGGCTGGATTATGCTACCAATCAAGTTATAAAATTAATGGAATACGGAGTCGCCGGTATTCACCTGTATACCTTGAATAAGGTGGATGTGAGCACCGGTATGTTTCAGAATCTGGGATTGTTATAGCTATTCGCTGCCGGGTTTGTCAGGCCTATCCGGCCTTTGGGGAGAGTGTTCCGGAGTGCCGGTCAGGCTTTCCTCCGATTCAAGATGAAGCTTGCCCGTTTTTGCGTCGTCACTGCTGAAAATAAGCGTATATGAGGAGTATCCTTTCAAATTCCGCAGGCCGATCCTTACCGTTTCATTCTTTACTGAGGAAAAGGTCTCCGAATACACTACGGAGCCATCCGTATCCGAAACAATCCGCAGACTGGCCGTACCGTCAACGGTTATTTTTCCGTCCATACTGATATCGCCCGTATTCCCATCCACATATAAGGACGTTTCCTTTTGAAAGCCGGCAACCGTACTGCTGCTTGACGTCATCTCTATGGAACTTTTGCTTCCCGAAGTATTGATAGCCGGGAATCTTGAAAGATAAAGCGCGGAAACCGTCATCAGGATAAGGAGGAAGAATATGTGCAAGGCCGTAATAATACCGGCCCTCTTTTTGTCTTCTTCCATAACCGACTGAATCCTCCTTTCCATTCCTTTTCTCCCTTCAAAATACATCGTTGACAGCGGAGTTTTCCATTTAACGGAATTCTTATTGAGAATACCTACAATGGACTCCAGATATTTGCGGCGTTGGTTCATATCATAATTTGCAATTACCTGTTCGTCACAGGATATTTCACATTGCAGCGCAACGGCTTCCGCAAGAACTCGAAAGAACGGATTAAACCATTGAAGGGCCGTAATAAACAGCAGTATATATTTAAATATCAGGTCTTTTCTTTTATAATGGACACATTCATGCCTGAATATAAAGGAAAGCTCATCTCCATCATACTCCATCTGCGGAAGTACAATCATAGGCTTATGAATCCCGATTAATAAAGGGCTGATAACGAATGGGCAAAATGCTGTGTCCATTTGTTTTT
>JAEWSD010000165.1 GCA_023398615.1 Bacillota bacterium | reverse complement strand
GTTGAGCGGGGATTAATTCATCATTAGTGCTTACCGTTATATTAGTGGTTACCGTTATTTTTCTCACATTATTCTGAATAATTCTATTAACCGCTTCTTGAAGCTGTAGTTTGGCATAAGCATTACTTTTATATTTTGAGGCAACACAATTATGTCTAATTTCCACATGTGGAACTACACTGTTCTCCAAATTTGCAATGAATATGCATCTGTTAACAATTCAAAGAATATTCCCCGCTTAAAGTCGCTTACTTTATTGAATTTAATGCTCATAAGTGTGCTTCCCTCTGTTTTTATCTAATATATAGGCATTGGCGAAACGCCATAATCCGTATAAAGGCGGGATTTTTTTACAAAAAAGATATAACCTATCACCAATATAATAAAACTGCAAAACAGAATCAACTAGAACCATTTTGAGGGTATATTCAAGAAAACTCCCTCAACAACTTTAAATCCCATTTTTTCATAATATCTTGCTGTTTTTGGTATTGTTCCAACTAGCCACTCTGAATATGGGAAATAATCAATACACTTTCTTACCAATTCTTTTCCTATGCCTTGATTTTGAAATTCTGGTATAATAGCCAAATCATAAATTATGGACCTAAGCATTTTGTCACTAAGCACTCTCACACATCCAACTAAACTATCATTCTCCCATGCTGAAATAACTAGCGTTGAATTAATAAATGGCTTATTGAAATTATTTAACATTAACGGAGTTTCCGTTCCATCCGACCAACCTACTGCCATAAATAATTTATGCAGTTGCTTACATGGTATGTCTTTCCTTGTATCATATGTTATGCTCATAGTCCTCCTTATTTAGTTTATAACAATGTTATAACTACTGATTTAGCATTTTATTTCAATATCGTTACCAATTGTGATAAATATACAAAGATTATACCACTATTTAACATTTATTTAAATGATTTGCTAAGGTAAAAGCAATAATAAATAGTTAATAAAGATAACCTTTCTTTCAATAAAAGCTTCTTTTGTTTAATTATTTAAAACAATAGTTGCATATTCTAATTATTGCATATTATAATAGTTTCAAATACATAAATGTATAAAACATATAATATATGGAGGGATTCGTATGGATTCTATGGAATTCAAGAATAAGGTTTATGTAATAACAGGAACCTGTTCCGGTATCGGTAAGGCCTGTGCCGAACTCTTGCTGGACAGGAATGCGGCCGTGATCGGACTTGATATGAAGGAAGGCACAATAAAGCACTTATCTTATACTCATTACACGGCCGATGTGCAGGACGAGCAGAGAATATCCGAAATATTTAATGATATTTCCTTGAAATATGACCGGATTGACGGGCTTGCCAACTGTGCCGGTATTTTTGCCGGCAATAAACCCTTCTACGAGCTGGAGGCGGATGAATGGAATAAGGTAATCGGAATCAACCTGACCGGCAGCTTTATCGTGTCAAAATATGCCGTCCGTAGTATGATCAGTCATGAAAACGGAAAGATCGTCAACATCAGCTGTATCCGTTCCCGAATCTTCAGGCCGAATATGGCCGACTACGCGGCGTCAAAGGCCGGAGTAGCCGCCCTCTCTTCTGCCATGGCGTTGGACCTTGCGCCTTATAATATCAGGGTGAACTGTGTCGCACCGGGTTTCACCTACACCGGAATGACGGCGAAATCCTTTGATAATCCGGAGATACGCAGAGCCTCCGAGAGTATCATTCCTGCAGGGAGGATCGCAGAACCGGCGGATATCGCTAAGGTGGTACTTTTTCTTCTCTCCGACTTGTCAGATTATATTAATGGAGAGACTATATTCGCGGATGGCGGATATAAGATTGCAAAATAATATTAAATTAGAAATGGAGGTCGGAACAAATGAATGAATTTACAAATGCTGCGCAATTAAGGGAACTGATCCGCAGGCTTGAACGAAAGCTTGGCATACTGGGCGATTCGCAGGCGGAATGCTGCGGGATTACGCTGTCCCAGTGCCATGCCTTGGTTGAAATCGGACGTGCCGGCAGTATATCCTTGAATGAACTTGCCGATTTGCTTAATATCGAGAACAGCTCCATGAGCCGTACCGTCAATAATCTTGTTAACCGGGAACTGGTTATACGTATGATAAATCCCAGCGACAGAAGGTATGTTACCATATCCCTTACGGGTGCAGGGAAAGAATTGTTCCTGAGTATTGAGGGCAGAATGCAGCAGTATTACAGCCAAATATATGAGCGTCTGCCGGAGGACAATAAGGATCAGATTCTTAAAAGCCTGGAAATACTGGTATCAGCCATTGATGAGAAAGAATGCTGCTAATGGAATGCTATTAATGAAAGGGGACAACAATGGAAGCAAATAATAGCAATCCCGCAGGTGAATGCGGCTGCTCAGGGACGGCCTGCTGTCAGTCCGATGTCAGGCTTTACCGGCCGCGGGAAAAATGGATTACAGGTTACGTTGAGACGGCTGCCGGACCCGTGCCGCAGGTTTCTGCCGGCTTAAATATTTATGATATTATGGGTGCCTGGAAGGTCCGCTTTGGGATTGACCGGATGAATTATAAGGTGACTCCCGGCCTTTACTGTATAGGCAGCCCGAATGCGGAAGCACCCGTGCTTGTAACTGCAAATTATAAGCTGACCTTTGATACGGTACGTAAGGAGCTGTCGGGGACAGATGCATGGATTATGGTATTGGACACTGACGGGGTGAATGTCTGGTGCGCGGCAGGTAAAGGAAGCTTTGGGACGAAGGAACTGATGGAACGTATTACCTTAACGAAGCTTTCACAGGTGGTATCACATCGGAATCTGATCCTGCCGCAGTTAGGTGCTCCGGGTATTGCCGCACACGAAGTCACAAAAAATACCTCCTTTAAAATAATTTACGGTCCGGTCAGGGCTCAGGATATTAAAGAATTTCTGAATACCGGGATGTGTGCCACACAGGATATGCGAACAGTTAAATTCACCCTGTATAATCGTTTGGTACTGGTTCCGAATGAACTGGTTGCATCCGTAAAACCAACCTTATCGGTATTCGGTATCCTGTTTTTATTAAATCTTACCGGTATCGGTTCCTTTGGTTTTATAGATTTTTATGCATATATCGGAGCTTTACTAGCCGGATGTCTGTTAACTCCTCTTCTGCTTCCCTGGATTCCCGGACGCGCATTTGCAGCCAAGGGATGGCTTATGGGCCTATTATGGGCTTTGCTTGTAAATGTATGGAACGGGTTCCCCGGCACACCGCATTACGGATGGTTAATGGCCGTGGCTTACCTGCTGGTTTTACCTCCGGTCTCCGCTTACTACGCCATGAATTTTACCGGCTCTTCCACCTATACATCCTTATCCGGAGTATTAAAGGAATTTAAGACGGCGGTTCCCGCCATGAAGATATCCGCAGGTATGGGAATTCTTCTGATGATTGCAGCCGGCATCGTCCGCTTCTATTAACCAAATGCAGAAAGCATCGCAGGAATGGAGGAAAATATGATACATAAATATATAAAAAATGTTGTCACACTTAATCTGGATACTGAAAAATGTACCGGCTGCGGTATGTGTATTCAGGTATGTCCGCACGGGGTTTTTCAGTTTAAAGGTAAAAAGCCGGTAATAAGGGACAAGGATAGCTGCATGGAATGCGGTGCCTGTGCCAGGAATTGCCCTTTCGAAGCAATATCCGTAAAAGCCGGAGTAGGTTGTGCTATTGCAGCTCTTAACAGCAAAAGTTCGGATTGCGGCACGGAATGCAGCTGCTGAACTCCGGCCTCTGACATTCAGGTTAATTTAAACGGCTGTTTCGTACCATTACAGCAAACCCCAGAAGATCCAGTATCTTTTTTTCAACATGCCGGTTTTTGCCTATATACGGAAAATCATGAATGTGTATGGCCGGATTGAAGTTGAGTTCTATAATTCCATAGTTCTTTTCGTTCGGCAATGCATG
>JAEWSD010000109.1 GCA_023398615.1 Bacillota bacterium | reverse complement strand
GCCCTTTCCGAAAGTATCTTCCCCCGGTTTTTAATCATTATACTACACAGGAGAAAAATCTTCCATGTCTTTATATGTTCTATAACTACTATAACATATAGAATTTCCAAATGCAAGTATTTTTATTACAAATAAGGTTAGAGTGTCAAAAGGCTTGACCTTCCTCCGCGCCGGAGGATATATAATTCTTTTGCCGGCAGGAATATTTATAAAAAAACAGGAGGTATATGTAATGAGTAAACGGGAAAAAGTATCAGGTCATATTTTGGGTATCACAATGCTTTTATTAGCAATCTGGGGAGTCTTTGTTTTCAGGGTATTTCTAAAAGCGTCATTTATCCAATGGATCATGTACAATGTATGCGCACCGACAGAAATTATTTTCTTTATCCTACTAATGCTGTCAGATAAAAAACCTCAGTATTTAAAGTATTTTCTTGTATTGGTCATTCCGTTAACCGTCTTCGGAACTATGGGGCTGTTCATATTCCCGTGGAGCGGGCAAGGCGCGCTGACAACTCAGCTGTCCCATATATTAATGACAGTATCGGCAGGATGGGCGATCCGTATAAACAGGAATGTTAACGCCGTCAGTACCAGGCTGATCTATCTGATATACGGGGTTTCCCTGCTGATTGCCTTACAGAATTGGTACTGCAGGGCAACGGCAGATGTTTTAAAAAGCATGCTGAATATATAACTTAAAATAAGGTATTTCATAAGTCAATTCGGCTGATCTTTTGAATTCGGGCCGGTCGAATTGGCTTTTGAAATACCCTTTTACAATCCTTTGTTCACTAATTACTTCTTTAATTCCTGAGTACCTGTAATTTTACTGGTTTCATCCATTGTAAATGTATTTTTTGCTTCCTCCGTAGTAAAGTAAACATTACCGTCTACCGTTGCATCCACTAATTGAAAGTTTGCCACCGAAACATAAAGATCACCCTTAAAAGTACCATGCTGAATACTCGCCTCCGGACTGGTAACCGTTAATTTTGGCGCTGTCAGGGTATATCTTGCCGTAATATTACGGCTTTCATCCTGGGCATACAGAGCAAGCTTTCTTTGGATGACATCATTCCCCTTATCATCCTTTTTACCGTTTTTGAATTCGCCTTCCAGCAGCAAATCCTTACTAATTGTTAAATCTTGCGTAACGGCGATAATCCAGGTTCCTTCAGCGCCGATCGCATTCAGGAAGGCCTCCTCCGTATTTACAATCGAAGCTGTCGTAACTACGTCTGGCGTCGCGTTACCATTGGTATTGCCGGTTTCATTATCCGTATTCCCGGTTTTCTGTCCGCATCCGGTAAATAAGGCCGTTATAAGAATCAATACGAAACATGTTATTTTAACTTTCATCATTCATCCGCCTTTCATATATTAATAACATTAGGTATTTGCAAACTCTTATTTAATAGCTTTATTATCTCCGGAATGGGAAATTTAATGTATTTTATTTTCCGTAACTCTATGCCACATAATGAAACCCAAAGCTGCGACCGTATAAAAGGCAGCCAGGTATACGATGTAATTTATCATCTTCCCGGTATAAAATGTGGTAAGAAAATTAAACAGGAAATGCATCCATATCGGAAGGAACAGGTTATTGCAATGGTGATAGCAGATACCAATGATAATTGCGAAAGAAACAATGCCAATTACAAAGGAAATGATGTAAATAAGTAAATTCTGCCCTTTATATCCGGAGGTTAAAAACCATAACGGCGTGTGCCAAAATGTCCATATTATTCCCACTATGAAAGAACCCTTAATTACCCCTGCCTTTTTTTCAATGAAGGGAAGTAAGTATCCCCGCCAGCCCGACTCTTCTCCGGTTGCGCCCTGAAGCACGGAAGTAATAAGGCCAAATATTATGGCAGGGGCCGAGAAATTCAGCAGTTCGGATACCGCCGCTCCTTTTTGAAGTGCCGCAATGCAGACGCATGCGGCAAAGATTGCAGTCATTATCATGGTGACTGTTAATACGAATAACCAATTTATGTGCTTTGCAAATGCCCTTCTATAAAATTCCTTTACAGTAATGCCGGGAAAGATTCTTCTGAACATAATCAGAAACGTCATGGTAGGTGTCCATGAGCCCAGAATAATAAATAATGCAGTTATCCATTTGTTTAGCGGCAGACGCATTATTATGCCGGAAGCCAGAAGCATGCCCCAGAATAACGCATAGGTAGCCGCAACATAAGGAATATTATAACTTTTTCTTTCGTTTGCCATAATTAAATTCTCCTTTTTAAGTTTATTTCTGTTCTATAAGGAGAAAGTTTAAACTGTGGTGCCGCCCCCATGTCAATATCTCTATGAAAGTTTTCTTATAATATCCTGATTAGCGGATGGGAATAAAAATTTCCAAATAGGTACGTTCCTTATTGCGCCGATAGGAAATGAGACGGGTAATTCCAAAACCGACTCCGATAAATTCCATTCGCTGTTCTTTCGCCCATTTTGCCGCCGTATCAGAGATGTCTGCCCTTAAATGGTCTCCTTCATTGCTATACCTCCCGTCTTCTACAATCGTATAGGCACACTTCGGGTAATCCAAATAAGTCCCATTCTTTTTCTTCTGCGTTCTCTTAGCATGCTCCACAATATACATATTTGTATCAGTAATACCGGTTTTATCAAATTTCACGATCCTCATAACTTTAGACAAAATATCTTCTTCCGCAGCGTTCATATTCTGTAAAACCCCACGATATTCCTCGAAAGCAATAAAATCGGAAAAATCAAACATCACTTCGTAAAGAGGAAGCTCTTTTATACAATACTTACCCAGATGCTCTTCGATCGTTTTGCTGAATTCTTTCGTCTCCCTGATTCTTTTCAGCATTCGTTTCTGATTGCGGATGTTCTCTTCCAATTCCGTTTCTTTCCTTGACAGCATTTGTCTTATTTCATCTATTCCGCTTTCGGATTGCAGCGCCTTTATTTCTTTCACTTCTTTCATTGACAAGCCTCTTTTTTTGTAAAAATCCGCAACCATTAACGTATAGATGTCATAAATATCATATTCACGGTAATTATTTTCCTTTTTCTTTTTGGGATAAAGGATTCCTTTGCTTTCATAATATCTCAACGTGTCTCTTGAAACCCCGAAGATTTCTTTCAGTTGACCTTTCAGATAACCCTGTTTTTCCGACATATAATTAACCTCCCCGTCATTCAAAAATATGACCGTACAAAACGATAAGCACCTGCTATATACTTTATTAACAACAACGATATTCCAAGGTTACATATTATTCGACCACTATCATAGCATGTCCGTATATTTCCGGCACGGTAGCTACGACATACCCGTCCTCGATCACAAAATCCAGCTCCTGCCCGCCCGGTGCGGCGTATACTCTTTCCGGTACTTTTTCCACTCTTATCCTGACCTCCGAGTGATACAGCGGGAGCTTCGTATCAACGATATCAAACTTCCTGCTTTTCCTTTCCGCAATGTAATGGAGGATATGCATTACCATCCGGTCTTCCTGCCGCCGCAAGGTTACCTCCGCACTGGAAGGAAGATTTGTCCGGAGCAGGGGTCTTTCAAGAAGCATTTCGATACAGTTTGCGATAATATCCCTGTAAACCCTGACGCCGTAATTGATATAGTCCGTAAATAAGGGATTGGACACATAGATTACATTTCCGTTGCGGACTGCCGCCGGGGCATTCATTAACCCTTCATACGGGAACTGCCTGTGTGAACAAAAGCGGTCATAGGTACGGTTAAAATACGGCTTACCAAGCTCCGCAAGCACTTTTGCCTCTTCCTTCTTCTTTACCAGAGAGCCTCTTTCGTACATTACATACTCCATCGGCGCAATATTCCCGGACAGCTCGTCTCCCAATATGATATAGGCCGGACAATATTCATTTTCGCCGAGATACTCCACACCCATTTCCCTGAACTGAAAGAAAGTACCCGCCTCATCCAGACCCGATTGATGGGTAGCCAGCACCTTTCCGCCTTGCTTCATATAATCCGACAGCCGGTCTGCGAGCTCCCTGCCGCACACCACTTTATCCGGAAGGATAATCAGCCGGTACCTTGAGAAATCCGACCGGCAGTCAATGAAATCGAAACAGTAGTGCAGCTCCAGCAGCATCCTCATGACGCCTTCATCGGCCGAAGAATCGTCCTGCAGCACATTCCGGGCAACAAGTACACCGATTTCGCTTAATTTTTTACTCCCGGCACACCAGGGTTCCCTTTCCTCGATCTGCCGGTATACCTTCCCTATTCGCTGGTAAACGGCTTTATCCAGCACCCCTCTGGGGTGCAGCTGATCTCCGATACAGCATTTCGCACCGTTCATTATCATACGGAAGCATTCGTATTCCAGTGCTTCCTCATTCCTTAAGCTTCCGAAATCTCCCCAGGCGGTATGAAATTTGCCGTTCATTCCGACCAGCTCCGCATTATCCCTGTTATGATAGTTGACATAAAGCGGGAAATGGTTATAGCCCCAGATTTCAGAAGGAAGGGATTCAATCTCAAGATGCGTCTGGTACCGTCCTCTTTCCATAACGTTATATTCCGGGTCATACCCACCGTCAATGGCCCAGTTCCCGTTAAAAAATACGGTTGCCCCGGGGAGTTTGCCCTTCACATACTCATACACCTTTTTCATAAACCGCTTCAGTACGATAAGATCATGCTTCCTCCGGTCCTCCTGTTTCTGCGGATCCAGCCCCAATTCCCTCATGTCTTTCAGGCAATCCGGGCATACGCATTCATTTTGGGTTATAATATCATACCAGAAACCGTCCACCTGGTACCCGTCAATTAATTCCTGTGTTTGTGCAAGAATATAATTTAAGTATTCCTCCTTATTCAGACAGAGCTTTTTCCATTTATAATAGCCTGCTTCAAAGGTCTTACTCCCTCCGATCACTCCATCCTTATCGACCTCCAGCCAGTTAAGGTTTTCGGCTGCGGTTTCTTCCCATCCTACCGGGAAGTAAACCGGCGCCTTTATGCCCTCACGGTGAAGCACCTTTAACATCCCGCCAAGTAAATCAAATGTTAAGGAAGGATGCATCTTCCCTATTTTGGTCGGATAGTAGCACATACCATGATGGCATTTTGCAAACACATTCACAGAAGTGACCTCAGCTTCCTTCAAGGTCCTGACAAAAGCTTCCGGGTCAAATGCACTTCCGACATCGTTAATAAAGGGTGATGTATGAAAATCCAGATGAATCTGCCTGTATTCCAATTCTTTCATAATTACCTCCGTTATATAATATTATTATAGTCCAATCAGATATCTTTAACAATATTATTAGACAGAGCAAACCATTGAATTCATAAACCATACCGGATATTAAATGTATGGGAGAATGTACAAGGAAAGGATATGCCGGGAGAAAAGATTTTGGAATATGTCTCCCATGTTAAAATATGATAGTTAGTAAAGGAAGTTAAAAGTGTTTTTGAAAGGAATACCTTATGGAATGTGAGGCTATTATTATTCATCTGATCAACTACCTGAGAGAACATGATTACCCCGAAAACAGTATCGTTACTGATTACAGGGTCAAGAATTCCCATTATCGCACGGATTTAGCGGTTATCGATCCGCAGACAAACACTCCGTTGATTGTCTTCGTGGTAAAATCAGAGGAGGCGGCACGTTATTTAAAACGAAAGAGAAAACAGGCACACAAATTCCACAAACAGTTATGCGATTTCTGCACGTTTGCCTATTTCGTCCTTCCGAAGGACACGGAACCGTATTTTGAAATTATTCGGGTTCCCAATGATGCCTATACGATAAAGCAAGCCGATAATATTACATTGATAGATTATAAATCCGTCAGGAACTCCGTATTGTGTGATAAGGCAAATCTAACGGAGGAAAAGAAAAAGAAAGCGGTTGACAACTTCTGGCTGTTAAGCCGGATATTAGCCATCGCTACCATATTGCTGTTTCTGATCAAAAAGATTTTTACCGTTACAATCGACAGTACCGATATCACTTTGATCGGCGGTTTTATTATCCTCACACTGATCCCATACGCAAGCAAGGTAAGATTTTTCGGAATCGAATTTGAACGCTTAAGCAAAGCGAAGAATGACAAATAAGGGGCCATTACCGGTTCCCTGCAACGCGAAAGGCCGCCGCAAATGCACAATCTAGTAAAGGATTGCGGTATTTACGGCGGCTCCGGCTTTCTGCTCTTATTCCTTTTCCTTTATCGTAACAGATCCGCTTTCAGAAACATGAATGCTATAAGTTACCCCTTTATCGTTCGTTTCCTCATAGGTTCCGGGAGCATAGCCTTCATACTTCTCTAAATCGATTCCGTGATTTCCGGAACCGGAAGTATCTACAGTAATCTGCTCATCCTCTTCCCCCGTTTCCGATACACTGGAATGATAACTAAGCGCACCATCCATGTCTTCAACTACTATCTCTGCGGAATCGCCGTCCTGTGCTATGACAAAGGACTCATCAGGCAGGGCATATTCAAACACCATATTGCCCTCTTCGTTTTTATACGCATCTTTGAAATTTAAACTTTTCTCCTCGGTACCGTCTTTGCCAATAATCGTTACTCTGATCGAATCCGCCAGAGCTCCGCCTGTGGCCGCATTTACGGTAATCCCGCCTATGGTAAGAACGGCAAGACCGCACAGACATACGGCTGCAATCCTCTTTCTTAAATGATAACTCATGAAATGATCTCCTTTCGACTGTGCAATTTTTTTGCTGACACGACGTTTTACTGCATTAAGATGAATGGTTTCCTTATTGGATTCAAGGAAATCCAGCTCCTGTTCAGGTGTGAAATCATCCAATAGATCCGAGATATTAACCTTCATATGCATAACCCCTTTCTGATAAAGTTTCCTGAAGAATTTTTCTTGTCCTGTGTAATTTCATTTTAACGGCAGATTCGCTGAGCTTAAGAGCAAGAGATATATCCCTGATCTTCTCATAGTTGTAATAATATCGGATGAATATACTGCGGTCTTCCGGTTTCATTTTCTGCAAGGAATCCTTTATAATGCGGATTTTCTCCTTTTGCTCCAGATTTTCAATGAAATTACATTCCAAAGGTATCTCATTATCCTCCAAAGATACCGTAAATGTCTGCTCCCGTAGCTTGTTTTTGGCGGTATTGCGCGCGATACCTATCAAATACGGCTTGAGTGGTTTCTCATCGTCCAAATATTCCGCACGCCTCCACAGTTTGATAAAAACGTCCGCGACCGTTTCTTCCATGTCCTGTGCCGTCATGTTTCCCAGAATATTATGTACTATCGTGTAAACATATCCTCCGTATTGTTTTATAACAAGTTCCAGGGCACGCTCATTCTGCTTTTTAAGTTTTTCAATGAGTTTCGCATCATTCAAGTATTTCAACCACCCTTCACTTATAAATACACAAGGATATTCTATCCGGTCACATGTTTTATTCAATCCCGAAAATAAAAATTCATTTTCTATTACACCAAAAAGGCTCAAAATAATTTGGAAATATTTTGATGAAACGGCATTGACTGATTAGTCAATCTGTGTTATGATTCTTATTGTAAAAGCTGTCATAAATGACAGTCATTTTTTAAAAATATATTGACTTTCAGTTAATATTTATGAGGTAACATAATTATGGGCATAGAAGCATTTAACAATTTACCGCAGGAAAAGCGGGATTCGATCATACGGGCAGGGCTTCTGGAGTTTACCGGTAAATCCTATTCGGATGCAGGCACAGATGCGATCACGAAATTGTGTAAGATATCAAAAGGAATACTTTTTCACTATTTCAGCAGTAAAAAGAACTTTTATCTTTTTCTGCTCGAGCATTCTATGAATCTGCTCACGGTACAATCTGACATACCGGAAGCAGCTAGCTTCTACCAGTTGATATTTGAGAGCATGAACAGGAAATTGGAGTTGTATCAACGGTATCCGCTTGAGATTCATTTTGTGAATACGGCCGCCAAAGAGGCCAGCCGCCAGATCTCCAGCGAAAAGAACAGTCTCTTTGCGAGATATATGACAGGCGTGCAGAGACATTCTTTCCTGGTAATTCATGAGGCCGTACAATTATTGGAGCTTAACAGCGATATTAGCAGTACCGCTCTGGAAAAGGCACTCACAATGTACATCAACACAATCATTACCGGTTATCTCGAACAATATAAAGACTGCCCGGAACTTTTTTTTCAGAATGCAGTAACTATTCAGTCGGAAATCCGGGAATATCTGGACCTGTTCCTACGGGGAAATGTTAAGGAGGATACCTTATGAAACAGATTGGGTTATTAAAAGCAATTATGCTTACATCCAAATACGGTAAGATGTCTGCTTCGGAACGTGACAAATTGAGAGAAGCCAGATTGAAAGATCTTGTGGCTTATGCAAAAGCGAACAGTCCGTATTATAAAAAGCTCTATGAGGGTACCTCCGATGAATTCAAACTATCCGAGCTTCCTGTCACAAACAAGAGGGATATGATGGAACACTTCGACCTTTGGACCACCGACAGGGATATCCGCTTGGCGGACATAGCAAAGTTCATGGAAAACCCGGACAATATAGGCAGAAAGTTTAGGGGTAAGTACTATGTATTTACCACCTCCGGCTCTA
>JAEWSD010000108.1 GCA_023398615.1 Bacillota bacterium | reverse complement strand
GAATAGGCAACCGTCCCTTTATTCTCACGGTATAACTTCATGAAGGCAATATTGATTTCATACTCGCTTAGTATTCCTGTTATATATGCCACAGCCCCCGGCAAATCCTTGTGCAGTATTACCAGGGTATTGTAATCTCCCGTCAGATTGATATCGATACCGTTTATTTTCTTAATTACCGCACTTCCTCCGCCGATTGAAATGCCTGTTACACGTGTCACCTCATGAACACTGTCCGTAATGATTATGTCAACCGTATTTGGATGAAGGGTTTTCTTTACGTTATCGAATTCAAAGAGATAAACCAATCCTGCTTTATCGGCATGGGCAAAGGAATCCTTGATCCTGTAATCCTCCGTATCAAACCCCAGGATACCGCTCAGTAATGCCCGGTCCGTCCCATGCCCCCTATAGGTGCGTGCAAACGATCCATACAGAATAAACTGCACCTTTATTATAGGGTTCTTCACCATCCTGGCCGCCAGCCTGGCGATTCTAAGCGCACCCGCGGTATGAGAGCTGGAAGGTCCTATCATATTCGGTCCTATGATATCAAAAACACTTATTTCTTTTCCCGTATACATTCCATTCCTCATACAGCTTTCAGATTGACGGAATCAGTCCGTCCTGCTGGTATGTATCATCTCCAATTCACAGACTGTTATTCGCCCCTTTTTATTTGTCCAGTGAATATATAAACCGGAAAAATGCCTGCCGCCCTTCCGGATTACGCTTGAATACGCCTGCATGTTCCAGAACCTTTAAAAATACCAGCCCGATCTCTTTCTTTACAATAAGACCGATATTATCTCTGTTTACGTCATCATACCGCGCCAGGAATTCTTCCGCCCACCTGCCATGCTTTGCGATTGCTTCATTCGAAGCTATGTCTTTGCCCGCCAGTATATACTCCTTAAGGAGCTCCATTTCAGCTTTCAGCCTTGCAGGCAGCACGGCCAGTCCCATCACTTCGATCAGTCCGATATTTTCCTTCTTTATATGATGCAGCTCCTCATGCGGATGATACACTCCGTAAGGATACTCCGCGGTCGTTATATTATTTCGTAACACCAGGTCCAATTCATAGAAGCCGCCGGATTTTCGCGCGATCGGCGTTATGGTATTATGAGGTTCATCCGTACATGCATAAAGAAAAGCCTCTTCATCGGTATAGCCTCTCCAGCTGTCTAAAATATGCGTACCCAGATTTATCAGCTGTTCCCTCTCTTTGGCTCTTAACCGTATCACCGACATCGGCCATTTCACGATGCCGCAGGCCACCTGTTCATAGCCGCGGACGGTAAACGGGTGCTCTATCGGCGCTCTGGCCATTGCAAACTCGTAGTTTCCTCCCTGAAAATGGTCATGCGTCAGGATGGAGCCTCCCACGATCGGCAAATCCGCATTCGAGCCTACGAAATAATGCGGAAATAGCTTAACAAAATCAAGTAATTTCCGGAAGGTCCCGCGGTCGATCTTCATGGGCGTATGCCGGTAATTGAAAACGATACAATGCTCTTTGTAATATACATAGGGTGAATACTGAAAGCCCCATTCCTCATCGGCAAGTGTTACCGGAATTACCCTGTGGTTCTGCCTGGCCGGATGATCCGCTCTTCCCGCATAGCCTTCATTCTCCCGGCAAAGCTGGCATCTCGGATAGCCTCTTTGTTTTACAAGCTTTGCCTGTGCTATCGCCTTCGGGTCCTTCTCCGGCTTCGATAAATTGATTGTAATATCAATATTGCCATATTCCGTTTCGGTAATCCACTTAATGTCTTTACTGATCCTGTAGCGCCTTATGTAATCCGTATCCTGGCTGAATTTGTAGTAATAATCCGTGGCCTCTCCGGGGTTTCTTCGATACAATGCGCGGAACCTTGCAATTACCTCGGAAGGCCTCGGCACCAGAAGCCCCATTATCCTGGTATCAAACAAATCCCGGCAGGCTATGCCGCTATCTTTTATCAAGCCATGCTTATATGCATAGTCCAGCATTCCCTTTAATATTTCCTCAAGGCACATGGAATGCGGCTTCTCCGCCGCAGGTTCCTCGTATCCTTCCAGCCGGAACAGATCCAATAAGGAATTTATGGTATATATTTTATCCTGTTCCGGAACCAGCCCGGTTTCCAAGCCGTATTCAACCAATGCTGCAATATATTGACTAATCATTCTGTCCTCTTTCGTCCTGCCCTGCCGGATCTGGTTACTATAGGCTGTACAATAACCAAATCTGATCTTTACATCCTGTCCTTTTTATTAATGATATCGCTTTATTACTTTGCATCATATCCGTTCGGATGTGCTTTATGCCATTTCCACGCGGACGCTATGATCTCCCTGATATCCCCGTGCTGCGGATTCCAGCCCAGTACCCTTTTTGCCTTTTCACTGGACGCAATCAGCTGCGCCGGATCTCCTGCCCGCCTGGGCGTAATAATTGCCGGTATCTCCGTTCCCGTCACCTCCCGGGCCGCATCAATCACTTCCTTTACGGTAAAACCGTAACCGTTGCCAAGATTAAAAATATCACTTTCATTTCCCTCTAAAAGGTACTTTACTGCTAAAATATGAGCTTCCGCCAGGTCCGTCACGTGGATATAATCGCGTATACAGGTTCCGTCCTTCGTATCATAGTCGTCACCGTATATGCTGATTGCTTCCCTTTGTCCGTTAGGAACCTGAAGTATAAGCGGGATAAGATGACTTTCCGGATTGTGAGCTTCGCCGATACTGCCGCTTGGGTGCGCTCCGCAGGCGTTGAAATAACGCAGCGACACATAGCGCAGATCATGTGCTTTCCCTGTCCATTTGAACATCTTCTCCATAGACAGCTTCGTTTCACCGTAGGTATTCGTAGGCTCCGTCCGGTCGGTTTCCAGTATCGGCACCCGTTCTGGCTCTCCATAGGTGGCTGCCGTCGAAGAAAATACGATCCGGCTAATCCCGTGTGCTACCATGGATTCCAGCAATACCTTGGTACCGCATAAATTATTATCATAATATTTAAGAGGATTCGTCATACTTTCCCCAACCAGGGAATTGGCGGCAAAATGAATGACCGCATCGATTTTCTCCTGTTCAAACACCCGGTCAATAAATGCCCTGTCCCTGAGATCTCCCTGATAGAACCGGGCCTTCGGATGCACCGCCTCCTTATATCCGGTTTCCAGATTATCCGCAATTACTACCTCCTCGCCCCGGTCAATCAATTCAAACACCGTATGGGAACCGATATATCCGGCTCCTCCTAAAACTAATATTGACATACAAATCTCATCCTTTCTTTCTGTTATTATATCCGTGTAGGGCCATTGCCTATATCGACTACATAAAAATCCGCTTTATAACCGATCTTTTCTTCATACAGGCTGCCAACCCGACTAATAAAGTTTTCAATCTCGTCTTCCGTTACAATACTTACCGTGCATCCCCCAAAGCCTGCCCCCGTCATTCTGGAACCAATAACGCCTTTCTGCTCCCATGCCGCATCGACAAGAGCATCGAGCTCCGGCCCGGTTACCTCATAGTCATCACGCAGGGAGATATGGGAAGCATTCATCAATTGTCCGAAGGTCCAAAGATCGCCGGCTTTTATAGCCGTGACGGCTTTTATAGCCCGCTGGTTTTCATATACCGCATGCTTTGCACGCCTCTGACATACCGGATCCGCAATGACGCCCCGGTACAGCTCGAACTCCTCCTCCTTCAACTCACCGAGTGTGTTGATATTAACAGCTTTCTTAAGCTGTTCCAGCGCTTTTTCGCATTCGCTTCTCCTTTCATTATATTTCGAATCGCCAAGACCACGTTTCTTGTTCGTATTGGCAATAACAATCCTGGCATTTTTAAGAAATACCGGTGCATACTCATAATCCAGGCTGCCGGTATCCAGGAATATGGCATTATCCTTCTTCCCCATCGCTACCGCAAACTGATCCATAATCCCGCAGTTTACCCCGACAAACCGGTTCTCGGCAAATTGGCTGATTAATGCTATCTCAACCATATCAACATCAATGTGACAGATTTCCTTAATGATAAACCCGGTAAGCACCTCAAGGGATGCGGAGGAAGATAAACCGGATGCATTCGGGATATTTCCATAATAAAGAATATCCATACCTTCCTCAATAAGATAACCTCTTTGCCCGAAAGCCCAGAATACACCCTTGGGGTAGTTGGCCCATCCGTCCTCCTTCACATTGGAAAACCCCCTCAAATCAGCGGTTATCACCCCAAGCTCATCGAAATTCATGGAATAAAACCGCAGAATACGATCCTTGTTCCTCCTCACCGCCGCATAGGTCCCGATGGTTAAAGCACAGGGAAAAACATGTCCGCCGTTATAATCCGTGTGTTCCCCAATGAGATTGACACGACCCGGCGCAAAAAAAACCTGTATGTCTCCGACTTTGCCATAGATTTCGTTAAATTTCTCCAGCAATTTATCCTTCATATACAACTCCTATCTGTGTACCCCGTACACCTTAAACTTAAGTATAGATATTCCTACACCTTAAAACTTACATATAAATATTTCTTCTTAAAATACAATCTTCATCCTTATATTCTGCGCATAATCGCCGAAGCAGTCCCCGAACAGATTCACACCGCCTATATGCTGCGCATCTTCCCGGATTCCTATTCTTACTGAAATATATTCGCCCTCCGACAGGTGGTATTCTCCGATCCCGTTGTCATTTACCCGGATATCGTCGATATAGCTTCCTTCCTCCGTAAGCCTCCAGGTCTTAAGCATGCCATACTGTGTATTCTTATCCGGCCACCAGTCGGGGTTCAGTTTTCCGCGCCGTCCGCCGAAATCACCCGGACAGTTCCAGGTACCCGCTTCGATTCCGTTAACCCATACCGTAATATCGGACGGGTAATCCATATTATACTCATGATCCTCCGAGCATAATTCCATCGAAAGCTCAAGCCTCTTCTCCCGGTTATCCGTCAATATGTTGTTTGGGAAGCGGTATTCCAGATAGCCTTTTCCAAACCACAAAAGCTTCGCATTGGTACGTTCCGGATTATAAAAGCATCTCGGTTCATCCTCTTCATCAATCGGCGCTTTACTGCTGACAATCCCGCAGGTCGGTTCCACCTTATAATCCACAAAATTACCGATCGGCATATTAATGATTACTTCCTCTTCCTCCATTCCTGTCCTCAGCTCGATACCGATACTGTCTAACTGCCTGCTGCACACCTTCATCGAGCCTCTGACTCCGGGCTTAAGTGTCGTCTTTATCAGCCCGGATTCCTCTAATACCTTAACATGAGCGGCCGCCGAGGACTGCGGCAGCATCAGCCTTTCTGCAATTTCATTAATATTAAGGTCATGCCTGCATAAAAGCTTTAAAATATCGATTCGGACCCCGGCAGACAACGCTTTTGCCAAACGGGACAGGTTTTCCTTATCATCCAGGTTGATTTGAATATTCCGGTTCAATATCATTCCCCTTTACTGTTTTCTACTTACTGTTCTTTTTTTGCTTCAAGGTTTTAATTACAACAGGATTCTTGTTATAAATCAAAATTTTTGTTGTTTTCATTATAACATACCACCGGATGAATGAAAAGTCTTAAATGAAATTTTCCTTGTGCTATTCCAGAGGAGTATTCTGCTATACTATTCTAGGGACGGCTGGCGGAAGGATAGCGGCCGGCAGGAAGCTGTGAGGATAAGCAGAATGCAGGATTACTGGCACTTCTAAGGAATCTCACTCACTTGAAACAATCAGCACGCGCAAAAACTCCTCAATGGATAACAGGGAAACCTACACAGTAGCTTCCCCTGTTATCCCTTTCGTCAGACATTTGCGCTCGTGCGATTTGTCGCACGTCTGATTTCATTGCTCGCTCGATACCTAAGAATTGCACGTAACCTGCATATGCTTTTCTCTCAGGATGGGGGCAGATTCAATCCCGACCGGCAGCCTGTATTGAAAGAGGACGAGCGTGAAAAGGATGAATGATTATGATTGCGGATTGCTACAGTTCAGATGATGGTAACGCGAGGTGTTTTTTTGAGCGAAGCGAAAGTCACAGGAAAATTATTATAACTTGTTTCTGATTGATAATTGGCAGTTTTTGTATTACTATATAAGGAAGGTAATGAGATGTTTTATTATAAGTATACATATATAACTGTAAAGGAGAATAATTAATTATGGGATTATTTGAAAAGCATATGAGTGAATCAAATGATAAGGTATATGATGAAAAAGAGGATACTCCGGCCGTTACGGATTCGGAGGAGTTAAATACCGCCGGATGGGATGCTATTACGGATGCTTTTGAGAAGATTTATCCGGGCCAGAAGGAGCCTTTGCATTACGGAACGATCATTTCATGGAGACTTGGCGGTAATGATCCGCTGGAG
>JAEWSD010000093.1 GCA_023398615.1 Bacillota bacterium | reverse complement strand
TCCCCTCCCGGCTGCCGCTATTACTCACATCAATACTGACGGTAAGGCTCTCCTCGTCGAATTGCAGATTACCGTATTCAAAGCTTGTATATGAAAGGCCTTCGCCGAACGCATACAATGGCGCGGCAGGTAAATCCATGTATTTCCCTCCATGCCATCCCAAAAGGCTGTTATAATATACAGGAATCTGACCGCTATGGCGCGGGAAGGATATCGGCAGCCTGCCGCTGGGATTAAATTCACCAAAAATAGCCTCGGCAACCGCAAGACCGCCGAACATTCCGCCGTTAAAAGCTGCGATAAGCGCATCCGTTTCTTCTGCTATTGCTTCAATACACAGGGGCTTTGATGAAACAAGTACTGTAATAAGCGGCTTATTAAGAGCACGCAGCCGCTCAAATAAAGCCATTTGCTCTCCCGTTAATGCCAGATCCGCTCTATCCTTAGCTTCACCGGTCTGGTGGATCATATCTCCGACTACCAATACAATGGCATCACAGCCCTGCGCCGCTAAAACAGCCGCATTTAAATTGGCTTCGCCCCAGTACGTAGCTTCACAGCCCCGATGATATCTTACCGCTATGCCGCTTTCCTTCGCAAGCTTGCGTATACCTTTCAGAACGGTGAAATATGGCTCCACAGGCTTGTGCCGAGGATTTGGTTCAGGATGAGAAAAATAGGTCCAGTCCCCATACTGCGCACGGATATCATTCGCATTAGGACCTATTACCGCAATACTTCGGATATTTTTATCTAACGGCAGTATACCATTGTTTTCGAGCAGAACAATACTTTCACGGGCAAGCGCTTTATTCACTTCAAGATGCTCCGGACAGCCAAGGCAGCCTGGCCTGCCTTGTTTCTCCGGCTTTTCAAACAGACCCATACGAAACTTGATCCTTAAAATATTCCGCACTGCCCCGTCTATTATTTTTTCATCCAGAGAACCTTCTTCAACAAGCTTGATTGCTGCAGAATAAAACTCAGCACTCGTCATAATCATGTCGTTTCCGGCAGCCGCCGCCATCCGTGAAGCCTCTTTTATATCGGCGGCTACATGCTGGTTTCTAATAAGGCTGTTGACATTATCCCAGTCCGTGACGATGAACCCGTCAAAGCCCAGTTCGTCTTTTAGTATACCGCGCAATGCTTTTTCACTGGAAGTAAGCGGTGTGCCGTCAATCGAGCCGTACGCGCTCATAATGGTTGCACAGCCTGCTTTAACAGCCTTTTCAAAGGGAGGCAAAAAGACCTCACGCATTTTGCGGAAGGTTATCCCGGTATCACAGGAATCCCGGCCGCCGACAGCCTCACCATAGCCTATGTAATGCTTGGCGCAGGCAAGTATGCTTTCACCGCCGTCAAGGCTGTCGCCTTGATATCCCTTGATCATAGCGGCTCCCAGTTCCCCGGTCAGGTATGAGTCCTCTCCGAAGGTTTCATCCACACGCCCCCAGCGTGTATCCCTGGCAAGGCACAGTACCGGAGAAAATGTCCAGTGCAGACCGTCGGTCGCAACCTCTCGGGCTGTAACCCGTCCCATCGCTTCCACCAGCTTACGGTTCCAACTGCAGGCTGCGGCAAGCTGGGAAGGAAATATTGTGGCATGTTCGTTAAGCCCGTGTCCATGAATTGCATCAATTCCAAATAGAATGGGAATTCCAAGCCTTGATTGCAATGCGATATCCTGAAGCTCACGCGCATTGTCACCAAGCACGTGCAAGAATGATCCGGCACCCTTCTTAGCCCATTCCACTGCTTCCTCTTTAGAAAGCTTTGAATATGGTATCTGCAGCATTTGAGCCGCTTTTTCCGTCAGGTCCATGCGGGATAATAGCTCTTCCACCCTTTCATTTACAGTTATTGAGTCATGATAAACTTTGGACATAATCCACCTCCTATTACGAGAACGGCACCCAACTGCAGGTTTAACCTTACCATTGAACCTGATCGGCGCGCATATCCTTGTAGTAGTAAACTCTGTCATTCTCTGTTATTTCACGAAGAACCCTACACGGATTCCCGGCGGCAATCACATTTGAGGAAATATCCTTTGTGACCACACTTCCCGCACCGATGACACTGCCCCTTCCAATGGTAACACCCGGTACGATAATAGCACCGCTGCCGATCCAGACATCATCCTCTATCACCACCGGCAATGCAAACATTCCGCCTTCCCTGCGTAAGTCAGGGTGTACCGGGTGGCTGGTTACCGCAATGGTTACATTGGGGCCAAACATTACATTGTTTCCGATCGTGACCTTATAATCATCCACAATTGTCAGATTGAAGTTGATATATACATTGTTTCCGATCGTTGTGTTGGAGCCGTAAGCCATACGGATCGGAGGTTCCATCCATACATTCTCACCAATGCTTCCGAATAGTTCTTTCATAAGCCTGATGCGCCCCGACGTGTCGTCGGGATGCAAACGATTGATCTCATAGCAGAGTACCTTACCCCGCTGACGCGCACGGGCAAGTTCGGCAGCTTCCTCCTGATAATTGGGATCATCGTCGGTAAATAATTGGCAGTTTGCCATTCTTTCTCTAATATTCATAAGTCATTCTCCTTTTTTATATATGTGTGTTCTCTAGTAATATTATTTAACCACTTGTATTGCCGGTACCGTACCAAAGCAGCCGGCAGCTTAATCATTTCATCCAGGCTGATGACTGCATACAGCAGGATGGGAGGAAGCTGCCACACAAAAGCGCACATATAGCTCAAAGGCAATATAATCCCCCACATTACCACGGTATCACACCAAAACCCAAATTTAGAATCTCCCCCGGCGCAAAATATTCCGCCAATGATAGTGGAATTTATTGACTTGGCAATGCAATAGTAAGCACAGATATAAAGCATTCCGTCAAGATAGCCTTGTGCGGCGGCATTTAATTCCACCATATAAAAAATCAGCGGTTTTATCAACAGGATACTTGCACCCGCCAGTATTCCGAAGATCAGAGCATACAGGTTCATCCTGTTACCGGCTCTTTTAGCCATCTCTGACCCTCCATGCCCCAAATACTTTCCGACAAGTACAGATCCGCCGCCGGCAATACCTCCGCACAACACAATTGCCAGGTTCTTCACTACCGATGCAACGGAATTGGCCGCGATCATATCCGCATTTACGTGTCCGATAATTGCAGCTGCCGCGGTCAAAGCACACCCCCAAATGATATAGTTCCCCTGAACAGGCATAGTATATTTCAAGTAGTCCTTAAGCAAAGCACGCTGGAAGCTGTCATGTGCAGGCAGTTGGAATCGGACATTTTCCCTTGTAACGGAATGCACGATACACCATCCAAGTTCAATAAAACGTGCACAAACCGTTGCAAGAGCAACGGCCGTAATGGCCGTTTCAGGCATGCCCGGAAAAAGTACAAGGATGCAAAGAGCGTTTAACAGGATGTTCAGAATCAGACATACGGAGCTGATCCATGCACTCAGACGCGCATTTTCCATACTTCTTATCACACTAAGATACATCTGCGAAGCTCCCATTGCAAGATAGGAAAATGAGATCAGATGCAGAAACCTTGCACCGTATTGGATCAGTTTACTGTCATCTGTAAAAAAACTCATCAGCATCTCAGGAAAGAAGAAAGAAACAGCAAAAAATAAAATAGATATGCAAATCGAAAACATACAGGCAATACTAAGCACCCGCTGTATGATCCTAATATCCTTCTTGCCCCAGTACTGGGCGGTAAGAATACCTGCTCCTGTTGACAACCCCATATAAAACAAGGTTAAGACAAAGGTTATTTGCCCTGCCAGCGATACGGCTGAAATCACAGACTGTCCGACGATGCCCAGCATCACTACATCCGCTGAAACAGCTGCTGCCGAAATCAGGTTCTGCAATGCAATAGGGATCACCAGCGTTACCAGCTCACGATGAAACGTACGGTTGAAATCAATACTCAGCATGTTTTCCGTCCTGATATGTTTTTGCAATTCCTCTTCCACCCTTCTTAAAAGAATTAGCACTTTGCAACTAATCTGTGCTATCAAAATAGTATATTATTTAGCTTGTACATTCTCCCAAAATCGGTTATATCAAAATCGTATATTTTAAGAGGTATGATTATGATTTCAGCACTTGAGATATTTTCTGATTTATCAGAACGGTTAAATTACAATTTACCTAATTTCCCTTTATATGTGCGTAAAAGTACGCTGCATCAATTTGAAAGATATGCCGCCGCCTGTCATTGGCACCCTGATTTGGAGTTTATTCTGGTACTGAACGGTTCGATGGAATATTTCGTAAGCGGACAAACCGTACATCTTGACGTGGGAAATGGAATCTTCGTTAACAGCAAACGCCTTCACTATGGCTTTTCCATAGATAATACCGACTGTACCTATATTGTGGGTGCTGTTCACCCCGCACTGCTTGGGGAGAATACGCAAGCAGCCAAAGAATATCTGGAAGAAAAATTCGGCTCGAATACCGATGACTTTCTATGTTTGGCACCTCAAACTCCCTGGCAGCGGGAAGCTCTGGCATTACTTAATCAGATTTACGATGAAATGTACAGCCCAACACACAATATACTTCGTCTGTTATCTCAGGCAGCTTCTCTGTGTGCCTGTGTGGGAGAGCATGTACGGCAGCTATCGTCTCATATTGCAGATGAACAGTTATGGATTACCCTCCGTGAGATGACCGGCTACATTCATAAGCATTATGACCTTAAGATAACACTGGATGATATTGCAGCCGCCGGTACCGTATGCAGAAGCAGATGCTGCGAACTGTTCAATAGGTATGTTGGTCAGACACCCAACAACTATCTGATACAGTACCGTATCCAAAAAAGCTGCGAGATGCTGCAGGAAACAAACAGATCGGTCTGTGAAATAGCAATTTCTTGCGGTTTTCAAAGTGCAAGCTATTTTTCGTATGCTTTTCGTAAGGAAATGGGCCTGGTGCCCCAGGAATTTCGGAAGCAGACTGCAGTTTCTGATCGGAAGTAACAAAACCAACACACCTTCCAAAGCAACTGTAAAACTTATGCGTTTAGGGCTTGAAGCATTATATAAGGAACAGGATAAATAAGCTCCTTCTTTTGGTTTATCTCAGTATAAAAAATCAAGTATGACAGTTATGTGTCATACTTGATTTTTACTTATCATATCAATTTCCATATAGGAAGTCCTCACTGCAAATTTCTGTCCGGAATGAACCTCCTATTTATTTATTTCATAATTAGCCAAAGTATTCGTACCTTTTAATATGTCATTCATAATAATCTGTATGACCTTGTCCGGCTCTTCAAAGATCGGACTGTGTGCCGAATGTTCAAACAGATAAAAGCCTTTTACCGGTGCTTCCAGCTGCTTTAAATATTCCTCCGCCATTTTATAATTGACCGTATAATCATATGCACCTGATAAAAAATAGGTGGGTA
>JAEWSD010000007.1 GCA_023398615.1 Bacillota bacterium | reverse complement strand
CTGCCGGGTATCTCACGCTTTCTAGAATTCGAATTTCTTTTCAAAATAAGCTTTTAAATCCGCAATCTTAATTCTTTCCTGTTCCATAGTATCACGGTCACGCACCGTTACGGAATCATCCGTCTCCGATTCAAAATCATAGGTAACGCAGAACGGGGTGCCGATCTCATCCTGTCTTCTGTAACGCTTTCCGATATTGCCCCTGTCATCGTATTCACAGTTGTAGTATTTGCTTAAATCGGTGAATATCTTCTCCGCACCTTCCGCCAGCTTCTTGGATAACGGCAGCACACCGATCTTAACCGGTGCCAGGGCCGGATGAAGGTGCAGTACGGTACGGATATCGCCTTCCCCGATTTCCTCCTCATCGTAAGCTCCGCAAAGAAAAGCAAGCGTTACACGGTCCGCACCCAGGGACGGCTCTATTACATACGGAACATATTTCATCTTCTTATCATCATCAAAGTAGCCCATATCTTCCCTGGACACATTCTGATGCTGAGTCAAGTCATAATCGGTCCTGTCCGCGATTCCCCACAGCTCTCCCCAGCCAAACGGGAAGAGGTATTCAATGTCCGTAGTTGCCTTACTGTAAAAGGACAGCTCCGCGGCTTCATGATCACGCACCCTCATTTCTTCCTCTTTCATTCCAAGGGCTTTCAGCCAGTCGATACAGAACTTTTTCCAGTAGGCAAACCATTCCAGATCCGTATCCGGCTCACAGAAGAATTCCAGTTCCATCTGCTCAAACTCCCTCGTACGGAAAGTAAAATTGCCCGGCGTGATTTCGTTGCGGAAGGATTTCCCGATCTGTCCGATGCCAAACGGGATCTTCTTTCTCGAGGTCCTTTGTACATTCTTGAAGTTAACAAAGATACCCTGCGCGGTTTCAGGCCGGAGATATACCACATTTTTTGCATCCTCGGTAACTCCCTGGAAGGTCTTGAACATCAGGTTGAACTGACGGATTTCCGTAAAATTATGTTTCCCGCAGGTAGGACATACTATGTTTTGCTCCTCGATATAGCCGGCCATCTCTTCGTGTGACCATGCATCAACGGCGCTTTCTAAAGTAATTCCTTTATCATGGGCATAATCCTCGATAAGCTTATCGGCTCTGAACCTTTCATGACACTCCTTGCAATCCATCAAGGGATCGGAAAAGCTCCCAAGGTGACCGGATGCGACCCAGGTCTGCGGGTTCATGAGAATCGCACAATCCACACCGACATTATATGGGTTCTCCTGTATAAATTTTGACCACCATGCCCTTTTCACATTATTTTTTAATTCCACACCTAAGTTTCCATAGTCCCATGTATTGGCAAGGCCTCCGTAAATCTCCGATCCCGGATATACAAATCCTCTTGCCTTTGCCAGGGCAACTATTTTTTCCATCGTTTTTTCCATATAATCTCCCATCTGCCTGTACATTTCGGCTTTCTAAATTTTATGTATTTATGGATTAAATTGAGGCTGTAAGTTTTGCAACAGCCCCAATAAATAAGATCAAATCTGTTATATTGTCTCTGATTATAAAGCTTCTGTCCATTATGGCTTATACACTATGAAAGTCTCTCCTTCTGATGTCTGTACCCTGGATTTATCCGCTAATGTTCCGCCGGAATAATATTTCACGGAACCGTCAACCATTACATCCGTCATCTCATGGACCACCAGAATCTTATATTTCTCATTTTTTAATATCTCATCTTTAGATACCGTCTCGTTATTCTTGGCATTTATAAACGTATCCGGCAGAGCGATATCACCGTTTTGTGCCGCCTGCACGGATGTCAGGACGGTTTCGGTCTGGTTGAACTGACTGTAGTGGCTTAAATTTGTATAGTTTAGTATAAGTACAGCATTTCCTTCTTTTTGATCCAGGTTGCTTAATGTAATGGCTTCCTCCCCTGCATCACCGTTATATTTCGTTATCTCCTGCGTAATAAAATCACTTAATCCGGAAAGACTGTAATAATCTTTATCAAATGCTTCCACAGTTGCCGATTGTACGGTACCGTTATTCCTGACCAATACCGTATTGCTCTTTACGTCCTCGGCAGATATTACTTTTTCTTCCCTTTTACAACCGGCCAGCATCATAAAACATAAAGCCAGAATTGTATAAAGAGCTGCTTTTTTCATAAATAGTTTCCTCCATCTAGACATCAAATAAGTTTTTTACCATTGTAACCTTAAACCGGATTATTTTCAACTCTATTTTATATTTTGAAAAGCTTTTCTAATAATACCAAGGATTTCATATCTCTGTCTATATACCTTCTTCTGTAATTTCCGATACAGCTGTTAAGTTCTGCCATCACCTCGTTTGATACGGTAAAGGTATACAGCTTTTGGATATCCGAAGTAATTATGTATTGAAGGGCATAGATAGCGGAATCACCGATTTTTATACAGTCCGTATATCTCCCGCGGCAGTCGCCGCATACCGTACCTCCGGCTTCACTGCTGAAATAATATGCCGGCCCGGCGTTCCCGCATTTGACACATTCAAATACCTGGGGAGCTTCCCCGTTTAATGCCAGTATCTTCAGCTCGAACACCAAACGGATCAGCATTCGGTTAATGGATGTCTGTGTTAAAGCCCTCAAGGTCTGATACAGCAGCTTTAGAATCTGTACGGCATCATCATTTTCGTGCGTGAAGTAATCCGCGGTCTCACAAAAATACAGGCCATAATAAGCCGCCTCCGGATCCTTCCGAAGCTCCTCGAAATAATTCGATATGTTAGCGGACATTACGTTATAGGCATTCCTTCCGGCATAAAGTTCAAATTCCCCGAAGGTAAACGGCTGACTGCACGCTAAAAAGGCACTATTCGGTTTTCTAGCGCCTTTTGCAAATGCCGTTATCTTACCTCGTTCCTTTGTCAATATGACAAGGCGTTTATCATAATCCCCAATCGGCATTACGGATAACACTATCCCTGTCACTGTCGATTCCGCCGCCACCGAATCCACCTTCTTCTTCCTCTTCCGCCATGTGCCGTGTGCAATTCTCATCGGTACATGCAATGTAATTTAAATAATCACTAATGTTTCCTGTCTTCTCAAATCTTTTCCAGTATTCCGGATTTCTCATTAATGAACCCCCTTCTATTGAAATTACTCAGGTGTTATCGAAATTCTATTGAAATTATTAATTATTCTCTCCAGAACTTCCGGTTCTAAACTGATAAGAATATCCCATGACAGGGGGCTTGACAAATTATTTATATGTTTCCTTTGTCATATCCGTAATTTTTTAGTAAAAAGTCACTGTCTCTCCAATCCTTCTTCACCTTTACCCATATTTGAAGATTAACATGCATATCCAGCAGGTTCTCCATTTCCTGTCTGGACATCATGCCGATCCTTTTAAGCTTTTCACCCTTTTTCCCGATGATTATGCCTTTATGGGAATCCCTTTCGCATATTATGGTAGCTTCAATATCGATGATATCACCGCTTTTACGTTCCTTCATCCGCTCAATGGATACCGCTATGCCGTGGGGTATCTCATCATCTAAAAGATGCAGGGCTTTTTCGCGTATGATTTCCGCCACGATTTGCCGCTCCGGCTGGTCGGTAACGGTATCCTCATCATAATATTGCGGTCCTTCCGGTAAAAGTTTAAAGATTGTTTCGGTAAGCAGAGCGGTATTATCTCCTTTTAAAGCCGATACCGGAACAATATCCGCAAACGGGCAGACATCTTTATAAGCAGCAATATATTTCAGGATATCCTCCTTTTTCACCGTATCCACTTTATTAATGACGAGGATTACCGGAGTCCTTACTTTATTAAGCTGTTCCGCAATGTGACGCTCGCCCGCGCCGATAAATTCGGTAGGTTCCACCAGCCACAATATGACATCCACCTCGTTTAAGGTTCTTTCCGCAACACTGACCATATATTCTCCAAGTTTATTTTTCGCCTTGTGAATACCCGGCGTATCCAGGAATATGATCTGCCCCTGCCGATCGGTATATACCGTCTGTATCCTGTTTCTTGTAGTCTGAGGTTTATTCGACGTAATTGCGATCTTTTGTCCGATCAGGCTGTTCATCAAGGTGGATTTGCCGACATTGGGACGTCCGATCAGGGTTACAAAGCCGGATTTATATCCATTTTTCATATGTTGTTTTCCTTTTCTGCTATGGAATAATTCAATTACTTAATCAGTGTTTTCACTTCCAAGAACATATCCTTATTCTCATCGATTCTCTTTTCATTTCCGATAACACATATATTCCCCGCATCCAGAACGGCTTTTACGATACCTGCCAGGCCGCGGATACCCTCCAGTGTCACGTTCAGTATTTCATCACGTTCTCTTTGAATATCCTCTTCCGTAGTTCCGGAGAGATAAGCTCCCATCGATACATTCCCTTTCGTAGCGGGTGTCCTTGGGGTATCCACCCCGCTTATCGTCCCAATAATATACTTAGTCAGATCTCTCTCATCTGCGGTAAAGTTTCTGACATAATCCGACGCTCTTTCAAAAATTTCATTTGTTTCCTTCAGATTAGGGTCCCGGTAGGAGGTAAAGTAACCGTTGCCGGTTACATTTGAGAAACCGCACATACAACCGTAAGCTCCGCCCTTCACGCGCACATTGTTCCACAGATAATCATAGCTCATTATGGTTTTGAGAACCTCAAGAGCGCCGGTATACCGATACCCGGCATTCATGAAATTACCGGCGCGTGCGACATACTGAACCTGGCCCGAAGTCTTGAAGCCTTCATTCAGTCCTTTCAGCGCATAATGCTCGGCTACGGTATGGACAGGCTCTTCCTTGAGCTGTTCAACGAACGGCATGAGCTTGCCTTGCAGCGTATTAAGCCCTTCCTGATCGGAAGTAAAACTTATAATCAGATTCTCCTTCCGGAAGATATAATTCATCAGCTGCTGCAGGTTCCCGATCAAATCATCCACCTGGTTCTCAAAATCTGCCTCTAAGCCTTCGATGAACTTATAATACGTAATTCCTCTCGTCTCCTCGTTAAATCTTGCCGCTTCCGAAAAATATGACATTGCCCTGTCTACCGCCGCGGCATGGCCGGAGGAGCTAAGATGCATCTGCAGCCTGGATTTCACTTCCGAGATAATTTCCAGCAAACGTTTCTTGTCACCAAGCTTTGTAAAGCTTATGATTTCCTTAAGCAGGTCAAAGGCATAATCCATTTCCTCATAAAGTACCTTCACATCTATAATAAAGGTCTGAAGATATTCTTTGGGGCTGCCCTTCTTGCCGAAAGCAGATACTTCGCAGGTAATCCCTCCGGTATGAATGTTAATCTCGTTGGACAGATTCAAAAAACTGTAATGCTCCGTATCAACATAGCCCAATACCGTGGAAAGGAGGCCGATATAAGGTGTTAATGATTTAGGAATTTCTTCCAGATCAAACAGCAGCCTCATATAAGCGATACCATTGGTATATACCTCATGATGAACCAGGGATATCCCGTCAACCTCAAGCTCCGAATTGTATATCGGCTGGGCTTTTTTATCGATGTCTTCGCGATTTAGTAAAGGTATCTTCTCCGTGTCCTCCTTCGGAGAAGGCTCATCCTGGTATTCCTCCAGATGCTTTGTCTCTTCCACGATCTTCCTGAGCTGCTCCGCGGTCAGGCCGGCCTTATATCCGGCAAGCTTCGCCTTTAACTGCTCCTCCCTTGCGGCCGTCAGCCCGGACTGCGGCATTAACGTTACAAGGGATTTATGTGTATTATCCAAAAGATATCTCTTGATCAGCCTGGTAAAGTAATCGGTTCCCACCTTATGCTTCAGTTTATCAAAAATCCGGTTGGAATTCAGCTTAAGGAATGGCTCCGAGTCATCGTAGAGCCAGCTGGTTAACATTTGAAGCCCGTACATAAGCCCTTTGGGGAAACGTCCGAAATCAGCCTCCCGGTATTTAAATTCGTAGAAATTGATCGCTGCCTTTAATGATTTTTCATCCAAGCCGTCTGTCATTAACTGTTCCAGGGTAGACCGGATCAAGGCAACGAAGCTGTCCTTCTGTTCTTTCTCCGCATTCTTGGCGATAACGGAAAAGATCGGCTGATAGGTTTCGGAATCAAAGCTGCTTAAGATATCCTTTCCGATTCCGGCATCCAGCAAAGCCTGCTTAAGCGGTGCCCCGGGTGCGGACAGCAGTACATATTCCAGCACCTGAAAAGCCATGCACAGGTCCGGGTCCAGGCTGGTTCCGATCGCCGCATTATAGCTTAGATAAGTATTCCCGGCGCAATCCTCATTCTCCCCCAGAGGATATTTTTCCTCTACATTATTTATCCTCTCAAAAGGCTCCTGCAAATGAATCTCGGAATCCACCGGTTCATCGCCAAAATCATTTAAGTAGGTCTTGTCCAGCCAATCCAGCTTTTCCTGCACGTCAAAGTCCCCGTAAAGGTAGATATAGCAGTTCGAAGGATGATAATACTTATTATGAAAATTGAGGAATTCCTCATACGTAAGCTCCGGTATATGCTCAGGGTCTCCGCCGGATTCCACGCCGTAAGCGGTATCCGGAAAGAGCGAATTCTGAATCGTCCGGTACAACTGCTGCTCCGGGGAAGAAAAAGCTCCCTTCATCTCATTATAGACCACTCCGTTATATTTCAGCTCGGCATCCTCATTTTCCAGTTCATAATGCCAGCCTTCCTGCTGAAAGATTTCCTTTCTATTATAAATGTTGGGATAGAATACGGCATCCATATATACATGGATTAAATTCTGAAAATCCTTATCATTACAGCTTGCAACCGGATAAATCGTCTTATCCGGATAGGTCATTGCATTTAAAAATGTATTTAACGAACCCTTTGCCAATTCAATAAACGGGTCCTTCGATGGGAATTCCCTGGAGCCGCACAGCAGGGAATGCTCTATGATATGCGGCACACCGGTGCTGTTTACCGGCGGCGTACGAAACCCTACGTAAAATACTTTATTATTATCATCATTTGTGACAACGGCAATTCTGGCGCCGGTTTTCTTATGTTTAAATAAAAGTCCTGAACTGTTGATATCCTTTAATTCTTCTTCCCGTATCAGGTCATACGCCTGCAGGTTACCCGGCCCGCCGCTGCTTTTTAAATTATTCGGCATCTTAAATCCTCCTTATTCCATCATACATTTATACTAAATGACCTTGTCGCTGAATGTTTTTTTATCTTAAGTATACTGTTTTCCAGTCACCTGGTAATTATATCATAATTTTAAAGTAATGTCATGTCAAACATATGGCTAATTATCTATGCCATAGCTCAACAGGGCAATGGAATCCTCCCATCTGCCGGCGGCAGATGAGTTCATTACCACACTGACATACATATGCTCATCCTTACTGGCTGCCGATACCAGACAATTACCGGCCAATGAACTGCTTCCGGTTTTCAGGCCGATCGCATACCGGTAATATTCTCCGCTGCCGGATACAATCAGCTTATTTGTAGAGTGCCAGGTAACATCCTCCCCGCTTAAGAAGGTATTCCTGGCCTCGGATTTTCCGGCAATCTCACGTATGGTACTGTTGCTTACCGCAGCAATTGCTATCCTTCCCATATCGTATGCCGTCGTATAC
>JAEWSD010000281.1 GCA_023398615.1 Bacillota bacterium | reverse complement strand
TTCATTATACAACTTAGACGACAGACATCTCCATATGGTTCCAAATTAATAATAATTTATTCTTGCACTCTATGGATAGGATTGATATAATATAGCAGTATTTCATAAATGATAAAATTCTCACTACGGAGGATCCCGCTATGGGAATAATTACTATAATCATATTGGCTTTCGGTTTGGCTATGGATGCCTTTGCCGTGTCCATATCAAACGGAATGTGCTTTATAAACTTTAACCGCAGGAACGCTTATGCAACCGCACTAACCTTCGGTCTGTTCCAGGCTTTCATGCCTGTCCTGGGATACCTGGCAGGAAGTGCCTTTTATGAGGCAATCTCTTTCCTTGATCATTGGATTGCATTGTTCCTTTTAGGTGCGATCGGCTTGAATATGATTAAGGAAGGCATAACATCATACAGGAATCCAAGCGGGCCGGTATGCAGCACGTCTACCTTCACGGCAAGGCTTCTTCTGGCTCAGGGAATCGCTACCAGTATCGATGCACTCGCGGTAGGCATCAGCTTTGCCGTAACGAAAACCGATATTATCCTGGCAGCCGCCAGCATTGGAAGCATAACTTTCGTCTGTTGTCTGTTCGGAACATTCCTCGGTAAGAAATTCGACCGCCTCTTTCAGGAAAAGGCGGAAATCTTCGGCGGATGTATTCTCATAGTCATCGGCTTCCGGATATTCATAGAGCATATGTTTCTGTAAGCTTTATTCCTTAATCAAATCTGCAGCGGCATCGGCAAGCATCTGCTTTGCCCAAAGATACTGCGAGTCATCCGGATATTTCCTGTAATCACATTCAATGGTCATAATCAGATACAGATAGATATCGTACAGCGTGCTGCGGATTTTAGTGTTCCGGTCAGGTTCCGCCGCACCGTAGCCATCCATAAATCCCGGGTTCCCCCTGCGCCTGCTGTGTCTTCGGAAAGCATATTCCATAAGGGGATCTCCCCAAATGCTTCTTTCAAAGTCAATGATTCCTTCCACCTGCCCATTCTTTACAAATACGTTCCCGTCCCAAAGGTCCCAGTGCACCAGCTTCGGCGTCTTAACGGGTTCGAGTGCATAAAGCTTATCCTTTATTCTGCCAGCCAATTCCGTATAGCCGAGACCGATATCGATATTCCTGACCTTTCCGTCACGTAACACACATTCAGCCATGCTTTGGAATGCTGTCTTCCAGTCGGCAGAGGGCTCGGAAGCAGAGGCGAAATATCCGAAACTGCTGCCTTCAATCCGGTTAATCCGGCAGTTATAGCGGCCGATCTCATAATCGATCCGGTACTGCTCCTCTTCATTCAATGTACTTTTAACGGAATTATAATTCTCTCCCGTTAACGCGGTCATAAAAAAATAATCCGATTCACACAGGTTCCCGGAATGTTCCGGGGAATAGAACAGGATTTCCGGAACAGGAACCGACGTCCTCTCCTTTACCAATCGCATACTATTTACTTCCGCATACATCAGGTTTTTCTCATAGGCCATGATATCCGCCTTGCCGGGAGGCGCAATTTTCAATATTACATCCTGCCCGTCACGCAGCTTAATCCGATAAGCCGCATTAAAGAAGCCTTCCGTTAGTTCCGTAATTCCGGCGGCCTTTTTACCCGGGAAGGCCTTTGACACCATTTCCTTAATAGCGGCTTCCGTCTGATGGTTTTTCGTTAAACTTATCATACCCCGTATCCTCCCTGATTATTTTTTGACATTGTGAAATTCCTAATGTCCAATTATTACTTTATAAACAGTCCCTTTCTGTCCTCGTCCAACCGGGCGGATGTCAGATGGATGACCATTTCCTCCAGTGCGGATATGCCGGCTATGGAACAAATTACGGCTGACAGTATCACAATATCCATTTTGCCGTAGAGCAACGGAAGGAAAAACAGCAGCAATCCGGCAGCCTTATTAGAATAAGTATGCAGCATCGCAAAGGTACGGAATTTGACGGCTACGATCAGAAGGGACAGGAAACGTATGATTGCAATCATGAGAATCCATACGCAGACAACCGGTGGTATCCATATGACCGGCACTAACTTGACAAACAGAACTGCGATCATGATGAAATCCGCTGCGGAATCCAGTCTTGCCCCCAGTTTCGATACCGTTTTTGTTTTCCTGGCTATGTAGCCATCCAGGAGATCGCTCAGGCCGCCTAAAATATATACCAGGGAGAAAATAGCGGTAAAGGGGCTGAGTAACAGCAATATAAGAGATGCCGCGATCCGGAATACCGTTATTATATTCGGAATGTTTTTCATCCTGACTCCTCCTTGTGTTATTCTTTGCAGGCATCCGTACGGTCAGGATTCTTCCACCCAATTGCGGCGCAATAATTCGGGCTCTGCCTCAAGATGTGCATAATCATTAAAGCGTTGAAGATAAAAACGCTGATAATGTTTATCATAAACCAGCTGGGTTATACTTGTATTCTCCAATGAAACGGCAAACAGCAGCTTTTTACTCATATCAAGCCCAAGCAAACCGGTCAGCAACGCTCGTATAACTCCGCCGTGTGTTACAACGGCAATATTCTTTTTGCCGCAGTTTATGATTTCCCTGACCGTAAGCATTGCTCTTTTATACACATCTGCTCCGCATTCTCCTCCAGGATAGGAAATATCCTTCGTTAGCTCCATCTGTTCCTTCATAAAACTGCCGTAATTCAAATTAATATACTCCTCCGTATTGCCTTCAAGCTCACCAAAGGATATTTCACGCAGGTCTTTTCTCAATATATGCTGACAGTTAAGGTACCTGTTTATGATTTCCGCCGTTTCCACCGCACGTATATAATTACTGGAGTATAAAGCATCAATGTGATACTTCGTAAGCCTTTCCCCAAGTAATTCCGCCTGCCTTCGTCCTTCCGCCGCAAGTTCAACATTAACATTGCATAAACTGCTGTTTTGTCTTCCATGCCTGATTAAATAAATATTCATATTCAGCCGCTCCCGATTATTTTCCTATTCTTATAGGTAATTATAAATTTCTGCCTGTGTCTAAGGTTATTCTAAAATGAGGGTGTCTCAAAAGTGTCGTTTTCTTAACTTTTGTGACATCCTCATCCTCATTGTGGTATCCGGCGTATGCCACGTCGGGCAGATGTATTGCTGTCGTTACAGTTCAGCCTTACGACTGAACTATAGCTGTCTAACATTATATTATAGCAGGTACAATCCTTGCCGATTCGCATAATCAACGATTTCATCCGGCCAGACAGAAGCCTGTACCTCACCGATATGTGCCTTGCGAAGGAAAAACATACATATCCTGGACTGACCGATGCCCCCGCCAATGGTATATGGCAGCTCTTTATTCAGCAAAGCCTTCTGGAAAGGCAGCTCTGCACGTTCCGTACAGCCGCTGATCTCCAGCTGTTCCTTAAGGGAATCTTCATCAACGCGAATACCCATTGAGGACAGCTCCAGAGCAAGGTCCAATACCGGATAGTAAACTATGATATCCCCGTTTAACTTCCAGTCATCGTAATCCGGAGCCCTGCCGTCATGTCTTTCTCCGGAAGCAAGAGCTCCGCCGATCTGCATGATAAACACGGCGCCCTTTAATTTTGCAATCTTATTCTCCCTTTCCTTAGGAGTGCACTCCGGATAGCGGTCCTCCAATTCCTGCGATGTGATAAAGGAAATCTCTTCCGGTAAGAATTCTTCTATATAATCATATTGTCCGGCAATATATTTCTCCGTATTCCTTAATGCCTGATATACCTTTTTCACGGTATCCTGCAAGGTGTCCGCAGTACGGTCGGATTTCCTTATAATCTTCTCCCAGTCCCATTGATCTACAAAAATGGAATGCAGGTTATCCGTATCCTCATCCCGCCGGATCGCGTTCATATCCGTATAAAGACCTTCGCCAGTCTGAAAACCGTATCTTTTTAATGCCATCCTCTTCCACTTAGCCAAAGAATGAACGATTTCCACCTGTGCGTCGTTCTGCTCCTTCACGCCAAAGCTTACCGGACGTTCCACACCGTTAAGATTATCGTTCAGGCCGGTTTCCGGCTTCACGAATAAAGGGGCGGATACTCTGGTCAGATTCAGCTGTTTTGCCAGCTCTCTCTCGAAATAATCCTTAACCTGCTTTATTCCAATCTCTGTTTCCTTAATCCCTAATTTGGATTGATATCCTTCCGGAATCATTAAATGTTCCATTTTTACCTCCATTGGCATCCTTATAGTATTTTTTTCGGCTTTCCCGTCATGATGTGTCTTACTATTTATGATAGGGCTGGTTCGTATTGATCCGGTAAGCCCTGTATATCTGTTCCAACAGTATTACCCGCATCAGTTGGTGCGGAAAAGTCATTCTGGAAAAGCTTAATTGAAAATCGGCTCTCCTGAGAACCACATCGCTAAGGCCCAGGGAACCGCCGATAATAAAGGTGAGATGACTGATGCCTCCAAGGCCCAATTGTCCGATTCTGCCGGCCAGCTCCTCGGAAGAATACATTTTTCCTTCTATTGCAAGTGCAATGAGATAGGAACCTTCTTTTACATATTTAAGAATTCTTTCGCCCTCCGTATTCTTTATCCGGGTCTCCTCCGCCTCGCTTGCCTGTTCCGGCGTTTTTTCATCACCGACTTCTATTATCTCCAGTTTGCAGTAACGGCTCAGCCTCTTTCCGTATTCCTCCACCGCCATTGTATAAAATTTTTCCTTAAGCTTTCCTACACATAATATCGTTATTCTCATAATTCCTTTCATATGTTCCGGCCGTTGATACATTTTTGTTATCATTAAAATTTTAAAACACCAAAATCTATTTTAACATTTTTTGAAGGAATTGCAATAGAGGGGCCTTCAATTCTTCTGAAACAGCCTGAACACGGTATCCATTATAAATATGGCTAAAGCAATCATACCGGCAACCTGCATGGTTTCACTGAAATAATAAACTGCCGTCTGGTTGCTGTTCCTTATCAGATGATAAACTATCCGATACATCCCCACTCCGGGTACAAGCGGCAATATTCCGGAGATCAGAAATAAGGTAACGGGAGTTTTAAATATACGGGCAAAGCTATGAGAGATTAACGCCACCACCAGTGCGGCAAAAAACATGCTGATTACTTCGCTTAAGCCCGCATGATACAAAACCAGGTAAACCGCCCAGCCGACTGCTCCGACCAGTCCGGCATATATCAGAAATTTCTTCGGCACACCAAAGGTAACTGCAACAGAGACAACGGCTATAAAAGCACCGATTATCTGAACCAACATCATACGGCAGTACCTCCCCAAAGAAGGGTAAAGACTGCCATCCCCACACCGATTCCCGCAGCCGTGGCTGCTGCCGTTACAAAGGCTTCAATCCCCCGGGCGGCTCCCGATACGTAATCTCCCTGCAACGTATCCCTGATTGCATTCGTTATCGCGACTCCCGGAAGCAAAGGCATAACGGAACCGCCAATCAAGGCATCCGGCTGAAGGGGCAATTCCAGCTTATGCATGAAGAGCATGCTGCTGAAAGCAATAAAAATGGAAGCCAGCATATTTTTAATAAAGGTATTGATTCTCCGCCCTTTTGTTAAGATGTATATCATTACAATGATTCCTCCGTTAAGGCCTGCGATCAGACAGTCCAGCCAGCCGCCTCCCAATAAAACGGTAAAAGCAAGTGAGGCAAGCATTGTGCATATATAGTAAGCCGCATCACCGTATTCCCTGGATTTGTCCATACCTTTAAGCCTTGCATAAGCTTCTTCCAGGGTAATGGCTCCGCTGCACAGGTTTCTTGAGATATTATTGGCGGTGTAGATATTTGCTATATTCGTAATACGGTTGTCGACCCTTCTCACCAGAGTGATCATATCAATACTTGAATCACCTAACGTAAGGAATATCCCTGTAGGGGTTACATATGTTTCCGTCCTTTGCAGCCCTGATATCCGGAGAATCCGGCTCATGGTATCCTCTACCCGGAAGGTCTCGGCTCCTCCGCAAAGCATGATTTCTCCCGCTAACAGTGCGGTATCCGCCAAAAGCTTATAATTCATGTCCATAGCCATGTAATCACCTCTGTTTTATCATGATATCAGCCGTTTGCAAAGCTTCTGCCACAATTGTAAAGAATAAAAAGATGTGAACAAAATTGTTAACAAATTATTTGTTTTATCTTCATAGTTTACACATAATTGTAATTTATAATAACAGCAAGAAGTGAACATTAGCTTCACTCTCTCCTCCCCCATATTATATAAATTGAGCAGGCGATAAATGTTAAACATTTATCGCCTTGCTCGTTTCACAAGAAAGGCCTGTTATGACAAAGTGCAATCATCTGTAAAAAAAATCAGGGGCCGCCGATTCCGCAATCCGGCTTGCCCCGAAAAATCACCTGATTAACTGTCAGCATCTTCTCCTTCAATCTCAGAAGCATCGATATCCATCGAATGTAAAGTACGTCTCTTTCTTCTGGCTTCCTCCGATGCCGTCATGAGAAAGTCCTTGATAATACCGGAATTCTTAATATGCAGCAGTTTAAGTTCCGGGTGGGTCGTATCTCCCGTATAGCAGGTCAGCGTTCCAAGCTTAAAGATCCTTTCCACAAAGCTTCTGGTTAATTTGACATCCTGTACCTTATACATAAAGGCATCGTCAACGGTAATATTTAAGAATCCGCTTGTTATTGTAATCTTCTCGTCCGATATAGTATATGTTGTAAAACAAATTGGCAGTGCCAAAAACTTTGTCCTTTTCTTCTCGACGTAAATCATATTCAACTCCCATCTGCGCCTTAGACGCATATCATTTCTCTAGTCCGATTCCGGCGGTCTTCTCATTATTGGTTACTACCAGATTCGTTGCGGACATATCCGTATCCTTCGGTATCTCAAATACAATGATTGCTTCCTGTGTCTTGCCGCCGGGAATTTCAATATTAATGTACTGGATATCGTTCACAAGCAAGGTTAATTTCGGCTTGTAGGTGTTCCCCGACCCATTTTCAAGACTATAACCAAAGCCCGATTCTATCAGATTCAGGTTTTCTTTTTTATCGGACAGGTTTTTAACATCAAAAGAAATTACCAATAAATGATTGCCCTTGGCTGACCCTATCGAAAAATAATCCTTTTTGTTGTCTTTCGGATAACTTTCACACAAAATATAGCCCTGATAGGATATTTTAAATTTGCCTTTGCCCATCTCTTCCGAAAGGTTCATATTACTGACAGATACCTTATTCTCCCCATTTCCTGTATAATCGACCTGTTCCAGAGCATCCTTACCATCCTCTCCGGTTTCCGCAGCCGCTTCGTTCTCCGGCCCGGAAGCAGTATTATCACCGGTATCGGTCTCTAAGCCGTCAGCAGTCTCTTCAGGAACGGTTTCCTCCGGATATATGAGGGCTTCCTTATAATTTTCCTCATACTTTAAAACGGTGTTTGCCATATATTCCGCTATTATGTCATTCTGTTCCTCGGATAAATCAACTTGTCCTGCACAGCCGGTTAAGATAATTCCACCAAGCATAACCATAACAAACAGTAGTTTCCTCACCAATTATCTCCTCCTATAGTAAGCGCAAACGTAAGTGTGAGCATAACACAAACGTAAGCGTGAGTGTCAGCTATATCTATTTAATATCATACCACTAATTGGCTGAAACGGCAACGGTAATCTACTGCCTGTTGATCTTTTTCGTTACGGTTTCAGCCCTAAGGCTGAACCGTAACGAATAATGTGCAGAAATTATGCAAAATGCATAATTTCACACAGACATATCTCGGGTTTTCTATGACTTTCGCTTCGCTTCACTCACAAAAAACACCTCGCGGTGCCATAGGCTGAATAGTAACCCGGCAGTTACCGTTAAATAATTATTCTGTTGATTTTGTTGCCAAGTCTAGTATAATAAAAATGGGGAAAAAATAATTGATAGGAGGGAAGAATGATGTTGAGAGCAAAAGGCAGTTAAAATGGAATAAAACATATTTTCGGTATCATATAATTAGTAAACTTAAACTGTTTTATATTTTATGGCTGAAAGGAGCCTACTATGAATGAATTCAAACATAAGACAATAGGCAGTATTATTGTTGCAATAATACTTACGGCAGGAGCGATTACATCATCACTGATTGTAACAAAGGGTTTCGTAGATATCAAATCTTCCAGGACCAGTATCGTGGTAACGGGTTCGGCAAAGCAGCAGATTACCTCGGACCTTATCGTGTGGAACGGAAGCTTTAATACACAGTCACCGGATCTGAAAAAGGCTTACGAGGTACTTGAGGCGGATAAAGGTAAGGTTGAGGAATATCTGGTCAGTAAGGGTGTTAAGAAAGAGGACATTGTATTTTCTTCTATCTCGACGTCTGTTAATTACGTAATGTCCGATTATGGCGTATATACGAACCAAATCGATTACTATGATCTGAGCCAGACGGTTACCATCAGTTCCGATGAAATCGACAAGATAACACAGATATCCAGGAATGCTACCGAATTGTTAAATGACGGTGTTTCCTTCCGATCCGATCCGCCTCAGTATTTTTATACCAAGCTTGCGGATTTAAAGGTCAACATGCTATCCGAGGCATCAAAGGATGCAAGGAAACGTGCGGAAATGATAGCGGAGAGTGCGGGAAGCGAGCTTGGAAAATTAAACTACGCGGATATGGGTGTTATGCAGATTACACCGCTTTATTCCAATGAAATCTCGGATTACGGTATCAATGATACTACTTCCCTGGAAAAAGAGATCACAGCGGTGGTTCACTGTACCTTTGAGATTAAAAAATAAAAGCTTATCAAAGGAAGACAATTAAAATGCGGGACCATGCATAAAGCATACATAAAGAGACCGGCAAGATTACCGCACCGGCATAAACTAAAAAGACTGCCTCAGGAAATTCAGTTTCTGATAATCCTGACGCAGTCTTTTTTTATGTAACATGAAATATGCATCGCCGTTACATGTTGGAAATGATCGTAATGTAGATACCTGTTAATATTGCGGTTGTAATAACTCCGCATATGTTGGCGCTGAGCGCATATTCCAGAACGAAGCTCATGTTGTTGACTTTGGCGACTTCCTTCTGGGCAACCTTCGCTGTTGTCGGTACACAGGAGACCCCGGCAATTCCGATAACAGGATTGAAATTCTTTTTTGTTAAAAAGTAAACAATATAACCGCCAATAATGCCGCCGATTCCGGAGAGCAGCAGGGCAAACATACCTAACAGCAATAAAACCAGAATCTTCGGATCGAGAATGGTTTTTGCATCACATAGTACGCCTAACATTAAGCCGAGGAAGAAGGTAGCACCGTAAAGGAATACTTCTTCAATAAGCTTAATATATTTGTCAAGTCCCGATTCACGGATAGCAATACCGATGAAAAAGCTCAGGAACAAAGGTGCCGCCACCGGGAACAATAAACACAGAACCGTATTGGCAATCACGGCAAATACAAGCTTTTCCCTTACCGAGATATTGGTTACCTTTTTGGATTTGCTGATCACAACCTGTCCGCGCAGTTTTTTTGGTATCAGCAATCTTATCAGGAAGGGATATCCTCCATAGGTAAGGCTTAAATAAAGATATGCAACAATAGTAATCGGAACAAATAAATTCTTGGCCAATGTCAATGACGTAAAGAGAACCATTGGTCCGTCGGCACCCCCGATAATGGAAACTGCGGCAGCTTCACCATTTGTTAAACCAAGAAGCCTTGCAAGCGGGAAGGTTGCTACCGTGCCCAGCTCGGCGCACATGGCGATGAACATGCCGATAAAAGGATGGGCTAATACCATGCCGATATCACAGATTACGCCGATTCCCATGAATACCAGGCATGCGATCAGACCGTTGCTGAAAGTAAATGTATAGATCGGCTGAAGGAAATCAATCTGCATGATATTCATAAGCTGGTCCGTATCGGTTACCATAGGGTCAATAAACAGATTCCCTATCTGATTTGCCGAGAGGAACAGTACACCGGCATTAACAGCCGACATTCCAAAACCCATCGGAATCATGATCAATGGTTCCAGTACCTTTTTCGCACCCAGGTATACAAGCAGGAAGCCGAGTAATATCAGCACGATTCTAAAGATTACAATTTTTGGTTCCTGTGCAAACATGGTTCCGATTCCCTGAAATAAATCTGAAATTTTAATAATAAACACCTGTCTTTCGTATTAATAATCTGATATAATGTGCATGTTATTATTTTGTCAATGCTATTTTCTTTGAAAAAAGCCTGATAGCATCCATAAGTACTTTTATTAAAAATGCTATGCACATAGAAATAATAAATCCAAGCCCAAAGACTTTTAATGGTATTAAAATTGCTGCTGCCATTATAATTCACCTCCTTCAAAAATTCTTCCTCATTTTATATTATATAGGAAATTTTATAAATAGCTAATATATAATATAAATGCGACAGATAAACAGGAGTATAATATTGGGAAAAACTAACTGGAAGGGAGATAACATGGAATTACATTATTTGGAGATTTTTAATACGGTTGCGAAATGTATGAGTTTCAAAAAGGCATCGGAAGTATTACACATCAGCCAGCCGGCGTTATCGATACAGGTAAAAAAACTGGAAGCACAGACCGATTTAAAATTGTTCTATAAGATAGGGAATCAGATCTATTTAAGTGAGAGCGGTAATATGCTTTTTGAATATACCAAGAAAATATTTGATATTGTGGAGGAAATGGAGAATAACATTTCCAGCCACAGTGAATTCATAGGAGGAACGATAAATCTTGGCGGAAGCAATACACCGGGTACCTATATCCTGCCTGCCGTAATAGGCGAAATGACGAAGCTGTATCCTACGGTAACGGTAAACCTGCATATAGCGAATACTTCGGAAATTACAATGCTGATAGAAAACGGCGCTCTCGATATAGCGATCAACGGAGGCGACTGCGACTATATAAACCGTATCTGTGTCGAGAAACTGCTAAATGACAGGCTTGTTATGGTGGCATCCCCGAAGAACAGTATATTCGAGAAAGACGTAATTGATATTGATGATCTGTCCGAAGAGAGCTTTGTTGTACATGAGACAACCTCTCAGCTATATTCCTGCTTCAGAATATTTATTGAAGAGTACGGCATACCTGAAAATGTCAGCATGTATTTGGGAAGCATTGATGCAATCAAGCATGCGGTGATGGCAAATCTGGGCATTTCAATAATGCCTTATTATGCGGTTAAATTTGAAATAGAGATGGGTTTGGTTAAAGAAATCGATATCGGCCGCGGGATTTTTGCTTACCCTTATAACCTGATCTATAACAGGAACAAGAGTCTTTCGTTAACCGCTCAAAAATTCGTTGAACTACTTAAAAATTTTTGCGGTGATCTGTAAGCAATGTCGAAAAAAACAGAATGAAAGAAATATAAATGGAATTTTATTAAGCGAATATACCTCAAATATGAATATGAAAGCTGACTTTGGTCCATAATAGATATGTAACATGTAATTAGATTTCTTAATACATTACCATCAGCCAATTGGAGGTATAAGAATGGAAAACAGCAATTCAAGAAGCAGCAGTAATTTGAGAGATGCCAGCGGAAATTACTCAAAGGGTTCGACCAGGGATACTACAAGTACTTCAAGTAAAGATACAACGAGTACTTCAAGCAGAGACACATCCGGCAGTTCTTCTAACAGAAGCTCATCAAGCAATACTTCGACGAGAAACACAAGCAACGCCAACAAAAACTGCAGATAAAGCAGTATCGGTGAAATGAAAAGCATTAAAGTTAAGGCTATCCTGAGACAGGTTGGGATAGCCTTAAATACTGTAAATAGCCGGGCGTTGATTACCATTAACGGAATTTATTTGCATTGACAAAGATATCATTATAGTATAAACTTTTACCAATAAAAGCGTTAAAGCTTTAAAGCATAAAACATAGCTGAATGTCTGTGGTACAGACGGAACGGGGGAATTATGAAAGCAACGAAGAAAATGACGGCCGTATTGCTTGCGGCGGTATTGGCAGGAACAGCTTTTACAGGCTGTGCGAAGAAAGACGACGTATTTTACATCGGTGTAAACCAATTGGTTGAACATGCAGCGCTGGATGCATCCTATCAGGGCTTTGTGGACGCACTTGCGGAAGCCGGTTATGTGGATGGAGAAAAGATAAAAATTGATTTCCAGAATGCTCAGGGAGATCAATCGAATGCAAATACCATTGCAACAAAGCTGGTAAACGACGATAATGACTTAATTCTTGCAATCGGAACTCCGGCGGCACAGGCCGTTGCGAATGCCACAAAGGATATACCAATCCTTATAACGGCAGTAACAGATCCTCAGGGTGCAAGCCTTGTGGCTTCCAATGAGGCTCCCGGTGGCAATGTGACCGGTACGTCGGACCTGACACCGGTGAAGAAGCAGTTCGAGCTGCTTAATAGATTACTGCCGGATGCCAAAAAGGTGGCGGTGCTTTATAGCTCCAGTGAGATTAATTCAAAGATTCAGGCGGAACTGGCCGTGGAAGCTGCTAAAGATTACGGAATCAGCATTCAGGAGGTAACCGTATCCAGTACCAATGAGATTCAGCAGGCGGTTGAGTCACTCATCGAAAAGGTAGACGTAATCTATGTTCCGACGGACAATATGATGGCAAAAGCGATGCCTACAATCGCAACGGTAGCAAATTCAAACGGAATCCCGACCATTGTCGGTGAGGTAGGTATGGTGGACGCCGGAGGATTAGCTACCTACGGACTGGATTACTATGAACTTGGCAAAATGACAGGAAGACAGGCGGTTAAGATTATTGAGGGGAAAGCCGAGCCGGCCGACATGCCGATCGAGTATATTGAGGAAGATAAAACAACCCTTTCCATTAACCAGGAGACCGCAAAGCAGCTGGGTATTGAGATTCCTGCCGACTTGAGTGTTGAATAAGAAAGGTTTGGTTTGAAATGAGTTTAATTATGGCAGCGTTAGGTGCTGTATCACAGGGACTATTATGGGCAATACTGGCGATCGGTGTATACATAGCATTTCGGATATTGGACTTTGCGGATATGACCAGTGAAGGCAGTTTCACGTTAGGCGGAAGTGTCAGCGCTATTTTAATTGCCGGTCTCCATTGGAACCCTTTTCTGAGTCTTATTATCGCAATTTTTGCAGGAATGCTTGCAGGCGCCGTAACCGGGCTGCTGCATACCAAGCTTAAGATTCCCGCAATTCTGTCCGGTATTTTAACTATGATAGCGCTGTATTCCATAAACCTGCGTGTCATGGGACAGGCAAACACTTCCCTGCTCGGACAGAATACGGTGGTATCCATAATAAAGGACCTGTTTCCTTCGGCAAAGACGATGGGAATAAAGGATTCTACCCTTCAGACACTGGTTACCATAGGGATCGGGATTGTATTTTGCAGTATGGTGATTGCTTTCCTTTACTGGTTCTTTGGTACCGAGATCGGCTGCACGATCCGTGCTACCGGCAACAATGAAGCAATGGTCAGGGCACAGGGTATGAATACGGACAGCATGAAGATATTGGGATTGGTGTTAGGCAACGGACTGGTTGCGCTGTCCGGCGCTCTTGTGGCACAGAGCCAGGGGTATGCGGATGTCAGTATGGGAATCGGCGCCATAGTGATCGGTCTTGCTTCCATAGTGATTGGTGAAGTAGTACGCCGGAAGCAAAGATCCTTTGCCCGTAAATTAACTGCGATCATTATCGGTGCGATCATATACCGTATCATTATTGCACTTGTCCTGCAGATAGGACTTAACACGGATGATCTTAAGCTTCTGACTGCCGTAGTTGTTGCGATAGCTCTTTCTGTTCCGGTTTTAAAAAGCAAGAGTGCAAGAATACAGAAGGAGGTTTAAGCAGAATGCTTCATCTGACGAATTTATACAAAACCTTTAATGCGAATACAATAAATGAAAAAAAGGTCTTAAAGGGCCTGAACCTGCATATAAAACCCGGCGATTTTATTACCGTTATCGGCGGGAACGGGGCGGGAAAATCGACCATGCTGAATATGATAGCAGGAGTACATTTCCCGGATACGGGCTCCGTCGTTCTGGACGGAAATGATATTACGGCTTTGCCGGAATATAGAAGGGCAAAATATCTGGGAAGAGTATTTCAGGATCCGATGATGGGGACTGCTGCGGGCATGGAGATTGAAGAAAACCTTGCGCTGGCCTACCGAAGGGCAAAGAGGCGTTCCTTAAGCTGGGGGATTACGAAGAAAGAGAAAGAAATCTATGTCGATCTGCTTAAGACCTTGGATTTGGGATTGGAAACAAGGCTTACCTCGAAGGTGGGACTGTTGTCCGGCGGGCAAAGGCAGGCATTGACTCTTTTGATGGCTACCCTGCAAAGGCCCAAGCTTTTGCTGCTGGATGAGCATACGGCGGCCCTTGATCCGAAGACCGCCAGAAAGGTGCTTGAGTTAACGGAGCAGATGATTACCGCCGATTCCCTGACTGCCCTGATGGTAACACATAATATGAAGAATGCCATCCAATACGGCAACCGCCTGATTATGATGCACGAAGGAAGAATCATCTATGATGTGGGAGGGGAAGAAAAAAAGAACCTGCATGTGAACGATTTGCTGGCAAAATTCGAAAGTGTAAGCGGCGGTGAGTTTGCCAACGACCGCATGATACTATCATAAATTTCAGTTAAAAGACAGCTATTTGTTACTGTTCACAGCTTGTATATGCGACGTGTTTTTTGTGAGTGCAGCGAAGCGAAAGTCACAAAAAACCGGAGAATTGTCGCACCAAAACGCTGTCTTTGCGTTTTGTGTGCATCGCGAAGCGTGTTATTGTTCCCATCACTGCTGTTTTTGGCAGGGGTGTGAGCAATAACAGCTATTTTTGGTAAAAAATAAAAATTTTACTAAAATATACCTTTATTCGATAAAATGTGTTATAATACTCTGTGCCATCATTTTAATGATACGTGGAGGATCAAAAGATGAGATTTCTTTCTATAGAGGATATTGTACCCGGTACCCGTTTAGCAAGACCTCTCTGTGACGATCAAGGGACTATTTTATTGAGGGAAAA
>JAEWSD010000215.1 GCA_023398615.1 Bacillota bacterium | reverse complement strand
GGACCACCTCCGGGCAGACCGCCGGAGAGAGAAATACGGAGACAGCCGGTACCCGGCGGAGCACCAATTCCTCCGCTCTTTCCAGGTTATCCAAGCTCAATAAGAAGATGCTTTTTCCAATACACTTATATATGGTTGGATAACGGTAATAGTTTCTGGTTTTATCCGATGTATCAGTATCAGAATATTCTGGTAGGATACCGTTGGAGAGATTATGGCTGGAACTTTGAGACCCTGAATGCCAGGAGAATTGAATATTACCAATGCTAATGAACCTGCCGCAGGGTTCAAATTAAAAGTGTCCGTTTATCCATAGCGGGCACTTTTTTAAACTTTTTATTTTAGCCTAATTTTAAAAAAAATTTTATAAGGGTAAGCTTTTGGTTGAGATTAATGATTTCCATATCAAAATATAAAAAGAAAAAACCCTCACTTTACAGTTAGTATTCATATTTCTTAAAAACAAATAGAACAGGTTGCCGGAAAGGCTTGAGTCAGCCCCATGCTGTGTGAAAAGCATATGCAGGTTACGTGCAATTCTTAGGTATTGAGCGAACGATGAAATCAGACGTGCGATATTCGCACGAGCGCAAGTGTTTGACGAACAAAATACAGAGAAAAGCTACAGTGTAGGTTTTTTCTGTATTTCGTTCGGAGTTCTTGCGCGTTCTGATTGGTTCAAGTGAGCGAGATGCCTTAGAAGTGCCAGTAATCCTGCATCCGGTTTTTTCACACAGCATGGGGCTGGCTCAAGCCTTTCCGGCAACCGTCCCTAGTATAGTACACTGAAGATAATTCATCTGAAAATGCCTATGCAAAAGGAATGCGGAATAGTATAATAGGAGACATAGAATATGCGATGTCAGGAGGGAACAGAGGATGCAGTTTAAGCCATTTATCAGAACGGCCAACTATTATGAGACAGATCAGATGGGTGTCATACACCATTCAAATTATATACGTTGGTTTGAGGAGGCAAGGGTAAATTTCATGGATCAAATGGGATTTCCATACAAACGGCTGGAGGATATGGGAGTTATCAGTCCTGTTTTAGGAGTGGAATGCAAATATAAGGCGATGGTGCGTTTCGGTGACACGGTAGCCATAACCATAAAGATAACAGAATTCAATGGTATAAAATATGCGTTAATCTACGAGGTAACGAATACGGAGACAGGAGAGCTTTGCGCGGCCGGAAGTACACAGCACTGTTATTTGAAAAAGGACGGCAGGCCGATCTCAATTAAAAAAAGCGTTCCTGAATTGTATGAGAAGTTCATGGAGATAGTGGCGGAATAGTACGAAGGATATTTATTAAAGGAGAACTTCTTAATGGATAAGCATATCGAACAATGGCGGAACAGCAATGCTGTCTTATATATTTCACTGCTGCTGTCTCTGGCGGTAACGGCTATAGTATACCTGACCGGCGGTACTACGATGGTATACTCACATCTTATGTATGTTCCGATAGTTTTTGTTGCCTCTGCTTATGGCCGGAGGAAGGGCGTTCTTCAGGGAATCCTGAGCGGATTGCTGATCGGGCCGTTCATGCCGTTAAATGTGAGCCAGGGTATCACACAGGAACCGATAAACTGGATTATCAGGCTGGCGTTATTTGCCACGGTTGCCTTTATAATAGGATTCTTCTCGGATTATGATAAAAAGCACCGGGATAATACAACAATGATTTTAACCCATAATATGATAACCGGATTAAAGAATCTGGAAGCGATAAAGAGTGAACCGGAATTTATAGAATCGGTCAGAACCGTTGCGGTTATAAATGTAAGGGGGATAAGCGAGACCATAAATGTATTCGGATATAATTTCAGGGACCATATCGTGAAGAATATCGCGGCAAGACTTAAGGAGCTTATATCCGGGTATGATAATGCCGAACTCTACTATTATTCCGAATTGCAGTTCATTCTCAAAATAACTGAGAAACCCGGCAGCATTTGCGGAAAGGATATTATAGAAAATGTAGCGGAGCTAAACAAATCCGTCCTAATGGTTGACAATATCCCAATTTATATTGAAATACAGATGGGAACGTCATACATAGAAGGTGCTGTCTCCACTTATGAAGGGCTTCGGCGGGCCTTGATAGCCTGCAGCAATGCAAAGCTTCGTGAGGTCAGGAGCGTAGCCTTCAGTGATGAACTGGAGACTTATTATAAGAATATTCTTGAGGTGGCGAATGATTTTTCTTTATCCCTGGAAAATCACAGTATCGGTGCCGCTTATCAGCAAATCGTTTCCGCCGGGACAGGCAGAGTATATTCCGCCGAAATGCTTGCAAGATGGAATAAGGAAGACGGAACCTGTATCCGGCCTGATTTTTTTATTCCCATTATTGAGAAAACGGATCTTATTCATGAGCTGACAAAATATATGATTACCCGCGCCGTCGATTACCTGAGAAGCTGTGATGATGAAAACTGTTTTGTATCGATCAATTTTTCGTTGAAGGACTTTTCAGAGGAACGCATAGAGTATTTGATACATACTGCCAGAAGTGCCGGAATCGACCCAAAACGTATTCAGATCGAAGTGGTTGAAAGAACGCTTGAAGATGTAAAAAACCTTAAGAAATATCTTGAAATCCTGAAAAGAAACCATATTCAGATTGCGCTTGATGACTTTGGTACGGGCTACTCTTCCTACCAATATGTCAGTGAGCTTCCGATTGATGTTATTAAGATAGATAAAACATTGATCCGTAACATTATAATAAGCGGAAAAACGAAGAGCCTGGTGGAAAGCATTGTAAAATATTGCGGCAGCTATGATATCAAGACTGTGGCCGAGGGAGTTGAAACAAAGGAAATAGCCGATATCTGTCGCGAAATCGGATTCGATTATCTGCAGGGCTATTACTATCACAGGCCGCAGATTTTGTCCGGCAGTGTTACGATTCAGCCTTACGGCTGAACCGTAACAAATGATGTGCGGAAATCATGCATAATGCATAATTTCGCACAGATATGTCTCGGGTTTTCTGTGACTTTCGCTTCGCTTCACTCACAAAAAACACCTCGCGGTACCATAAGCTGAATTGTAACGGATAAGCTCATATTAATAAAATAAGTCATTGACAAAGAAAGAAATTAGTAGTACCATAAGTACAACGATATAGTATAACGTTGTACTAAATTATGTCGATTCTATAAGAACGCTTTGCGGCATTATGATTGGATGGTTGAAAGAAAATATAAGAAAGAAAGGGTGCCACATAAAGCTTCTTTCAACATGACTTCGTGGCAGTAATACATAGGTTAAGATGATGTATTATGTAATGGTGTAGATGTGGATAAAGTGATTATAGGCGGAGGCCAGGGTTTTTGGGGGGATAGTAATGATGCTGCTATCCATATGGTAAGAAACAGTAATATCAATTATATGGCTTGTGATTACCTGGCAGAATTAACTCTGTCCATTATGGAAAGACAAAAATTAAAAAATCCCCAGGCGGGATATGCAAGGGATTTTATCGGACTGATGAAAGAAATCGGAAAGACAGCTTATGAAAAAAATATCAGAATTATAACTAATGCAGGCGGTATGAATATTGCCGGTGCGGTGGAGGAAATAAGCAGGACACTTAAAGAACAAGGGATACCAGGAGGATATAAGATTGGATATGTACTTGGCGATGATATTACAGAAAATATCACCAAGATGTTTGAGGAGGGTTTTGAATTTCAAAATCTGGATGATACAGGGAATTTTATAGAAATAAAAGATAAGATATTGAATGCTAATGTCTATTTTGGTCATGAACCAATTGCTGCGTGTCTACAACAGGAAGCGGATATTGTCATCACCGGAAGGGCAGCTGATTCTGCATTATTCCTTGCACCAATTCTTCATGAACTGAAGTGGAAAAAGGATGATTATAATAATCTGGCCAGAGGAATTATGGCAGGACATCTCCTGGAATGCGGTGGCCAGGGAGCCGGAGGTAATTATCAGTACGATTGGAGAGGAGTTCCTCGTATGGATGAGCTTGGATTCCCAATTGCTGAAGTTTCGAATCATGATTTATATATTACTAAAGCTCCCGACTGTGGTGGCATAATATGTGAACAATCCTGTAAAGAGCAGTTTCTTTATGAAGTGCACAATCCTGCGGATTATATAACTCCGGATGTAAACGTGGACATCAGTCAGGCTACTATTACTCAAGCAGGGGATAATCGAGTCAGGGTAGATAATATTAAAGGAAAACCACGTCCTGACAAATTAAAATGTAATATTGGTTATCATGCAGGATACAAGGTAGCAACCTATTTAAGCTTTGCATGGCCGGATGCCTATGAAAAAGCACAATATACAGCAGATATATTAATGAGAAAAATGAAAAGAAAAGGATTAAAAGCTGAAGATATCCATATCAGTTACGTGGGTTTGAATGCTCTTCATCTGGGAGTAGCCGATATGAATTCTGAACTGGTAGAGAATATAAATGAAGTTGTATTAAGAATAGCCATTCGTACTTTAACGAAAGAGGAAGCTTATAAGCTTATTCCCGAGATAGCACCCCTTCAGTTAAACGGACCTCCGGGAGCAAGCT
>JAEWSD010000163.1 GCA_023398615.1 Bacillota bacterium | reverse complement strand
TATCATGAGTTTTGCAACAGTCCCTTTTATTTCGTACATAATGCGCTCAGGATGTCTTCACGCATATCGATAACAGCCTGTCTTGCGGCATCCGCATAAGCCGCCTGTCCGAATTTTTCATATGCCGTCTGCTTATATGCCGCTATGATGCCTCTCGATGAATTCACAATCGCGCCCAGCCCGTCCTTATTAAAGTAGTGGACCAGATCTTCGGCCTTTCCGCCCTGTGCACCATATCCCGGCACCAGTATATAAGTCTTCGGCATGAGCTTTCTTAGTACCTTGCCCATTTCCGGATAAGTGGCTCCGACTACGGCCCCGATATAGCTGTAGCTGCTTCCCATATGAAGCTCGCCCCATTCCGCAACCTTTTCACCGACTAATTCATACAGCGGCCTGCCGTTAATTAATTGATCCTGAAACTCTCCGCTGGAAGGGTTCGAAGTCTTGACCAGAATAAATAAACCCTTACTCTCCTCTCTGCATACATCAATGAAGGGTATAATGCCGTCGGAACCCAGGTATGGGTTAACGGTAGCAAAATCCTCATCAAATCCGTAAAAGGAATTGCCTCCGACCGCCGTCCGGCCCAGATGTCCGGCCGCGTATGCCGCGGAGGTGGAACCGATATCGCCTCTTTTAATATCACCGATTACAACCAGTCCTTTTTCCTTACAGTAATCCACAATCCTTTTAAATGCAATCAAGCCTTCGATGCCAAACTGCTCATACATTGCGATCTGAGGCTTTACGGCAGGTATCAGATCAAAGGTTGCATCGACAATAGCTTTATTAAACTGCCAGATCGCTTCCGCCGCCCCTGCTAACGTCTCGCCCTTCTCCTGATATGCTCTGTTTTTAACCTCTTCCGGAATATAGGAAAGCATAGGGTCCAAACCAACTACAATTGGCGCCCTGTTTTGTTCAATCTTCTCAATTAACTTATTAATCATGTGTATCCTCCATAGATATTATTGTAACGCAGCCTCAGTCCCGGTAAACCACTTTACCGGAAACTATAGTAGCTTTTATTCTTCCGGCCACTTCCCTGCCATGAAAAGGGGTATTCTTCCCCATTGAAGCAAATTCATTCACGTCAATCCTGTATCTTTCCTTCGGGTCAGCGATTACAATGTCGGCAATTTCACCGGCGGCAAGGCTGCCTTTATCAATTCCCAATATCTTAGCCGGATTAAGACTCAGCTTTTCCACCAGCTGCATGGGAGTCAGGTATCCCGTATTGACCAGCTCCGTTATCGTAAGGGCAAATGCCGTCTCCAGGCCGACGATACCAAAAGGCGCTTCCAGCATGGATTTGGCTTTCTCCTCTTCCCCATGAGGCGCATGGTCGGTTGCGATAACATCGATGATGTTGTCCCTTAACGCTTCCTTTAATGCCGCTACATCCGTCCTGCTCCTCAGCGGCGGGTTCATCTTATAGTTACCGTCATTTGCCGGTATCTCCTCATCCGCCAAACTGAAATGATGCGGACAAACCTCTCCGGTTACCGGCAGTCCGGCCTCCTTTGCAAGCTTTACAAACATTACGCTGTCCTTCGTGGAACAATGGCACAGATGCAGCCTGGCGCCTGCTTCCTTGGCCAGCAGGATATCCCTGGCCGCAATCACATCCTCCACGGCATTACTGATACCGGGCAGATTCAATTCCCTGGATTTAACACCTTCGTTGATGACACCCTTTTGTACCAGATCTTTATCTTCACAATGTGCAAATACAGGGATTCCGGCCTCCTTTGCCTGTTTCATCCCTTCTATATACAGGGCGGTATTCATAACAGACCTGCCGTCTTCACTGATAGCCACGGCCCCTGCCTCCGCCATCCCCTTAATATCCGTCAGCTGATTTCCCTCCTGGCCCCTCGTTACGGCACCGATCGGAAGGATATGAACTGTCGCTTCATTCAATGCCTTCAGCTTAATATATTCAATCATGTATTTGCTGTCCGTTGCCGGATTCGTATTCGGCATCGGACATATCGTTGTAAATCCGCCTCTTGCCGCTGCCCTGGCACCCGTAGCAATGGTTTCCTTATATTCGTATCCCGGCTCTCTTAAATGAACATGCAGGTCGATAAATCCCGGCATTACATACATGCCTTCGGCATCTATCACCTGATCCGCCTGTGTCCGGATATCCTCCCGGACCGTGCGTATCCTGTCCTCTTCAATGAAAATATCCCTTACGCCTTCCGTTCCGGTTGCCGGGTCAATTACATACCCGTTTTTTATCAGTATCGTCAAAAGTAAATCTCCTTTCTACAGTTCCGCGCGTTTAATATCGGAAAGTATCGACTTATTGTCGATATAGTTCTCGAATTCATCCTTCGTAACCCACATGCTGTCATTCAGATCTTCCGAAAGAATCACTTCGTTATTCGCGCTTAAACAGAGGAAGCTGATACCGATATTGCAGACGTCACCCACCATGAAAGACCATGTATAAAGTATTCTGTCTATCTGGACCGACAGGCCGGTTTTCTCTGAAATAATGCGGATTGCCCCCTTTTCCGGCTGTTCCCCGAACTCCAATTTACCGTCTACAAACTCCCATTGGTAAGGATTCATGATTCTGTCATCATACCATTTCTCCACAAGTAAATATCTATCATTATACTGAACGATTCCCTTCACTATAATCTTATATTTCTCCATGAATATTCCTCCTTGATTCCTTTTTATCATAACCCTATTATAACCGAACTGTCCGGCGAATACAACTTATTGTATAGTATTCTAATCATCACATCCCGGCGGCAATACACTGTTACTGTTCACACCC
>JAEWSD010000139.1 GCA_023398615.1 Bacillota bacterium | reverse complement strand
TTGACTTACACATACAATAAGTGCATTTGTATGTGACGTTCAAATAATTTCAGCAAACAGTAACGACAGATGAAACACACATTGGAACAATCACAGACACAATTAAGAGTTTCGCAAATGCCTATTTAATTGTGTATAATAAGGAGTATATGGTTTAAGAGAAGCAGCGGGAAGTTTTTTTGGCGGCATAAAAACAAAAATATCCGGTGTTGCAGGACAATAATCCTGGGGATATCAAAGGTAAACTTGACAGAAATATACTAGGACAGGTAAAATTAGATAAAATAAATCTTCAGAATGCTCCCGATTTAGAAAAAGCAAAAGCTTTTGCAAAAAAGACTGAAGCTGCTTATGCGGGAGTAAGTGAGGTTGATGAGAATAGTAATGAGACACAAGACCTTATAGATAAAGAGGTTTATGGACCATTCTATGAACGAGCTGTAGAGTTACATAAGCAGTCCCCGGATTATTATCCAGATCCAGATAAAAGTAGAATTGTTCAAGGCAGGGAACTAAAGAACAAACGAAAAGAATATGATTCTAAGACAGTAAAGGGAGAATTAGAAAAAGGACACCATGTTCAGGAACTAGCTATGGGTGGGGAAAATGAACGTGAAAATATCATTCATACTGGAGAATCTACAATTAGTCGTTCCAAATTAACTAAAGAGCAGCAAGAAAGATACTATAATGAAGGTTATACAAAGAAAAAGAATTATAAGATAGCAAAAATTAAAGAAGATCCAAATGGTGATATAATAGTCAATGGCAAGAATTATTCTTTTGGATTAAATAATTTACATACTGAAGCAACTAAATTTCAAAATAAAGTATTTAGATGGCAGAGAGAGGTTGGATTAAGAAAATAATAGGAGTGAATTTTATGATTACTGACTTAATAAAAGGAATTTGGTTTGGTGAAAGAGAAGAATCATTATATGACGAGAGCAATAGTATAGAACAAAATAAACTGTTAGATTATTTGAAAGAATTTAAGCAGGGTGATTTCTTGAAAAAACTAGAATTTATGGATTTTTTTACAAAAAGCGATGATTCTAAAGTTTATAATCTTGGGATACGTATATTTTTATCTATTGCTAATCATGAGGATTTCTCACATATTCAGGAATTCCTTGGAGAGTGTGAGGAAGAAAAAATAAGAATTTTTTTGGCTTTTGTTGATGAGTCATTATCATATCAGACAATTCCATATCTTTTAGCTTTGATGGGAGAGTGGGAGGAAACGGAAATAGAAGAAAAAATTTCATATACTATTGGTTATATGATAGGTTATAACGATGTAGAATGGAGAACTTGTAGTGTGGACGAATTAGGAGAAAGTTTTATAAAATTTTCGGAGAAGAATGATTTGAACAAATATTATTATTCAGGAGAAGAATTTTTTGTAGGGGACTTAACTAAAACACTAATTTCTGATGCTTTTATTTGTAAATCCAATAATAAACCATTTTACTATAGTCAAATATCGTCTATATTATCAAATAGTACAGGTATACTTTGTCCTATTTCTAATGGAACAGTAATAGATGATAAAAAAATTAATGAACTTATGGAATATGTTGAGAAGGTAGCTAGTTTAAAATTGGAAAAGGGATACAAGTACTTTTATGGAATACAAATATAAGAGGGGAGAAGGCAATGGAGGATTTAAGTGCAGATTGGAAAAACTGGGTAACTATATTGGCTGGAAATTTTAAGTCAAAAGAGCATGCTGAAGAGTTTATGAAAATAGGAGAGATAAACGGTGAGCAAAAACCATTGCAATTCATGGATGCTTTTAAGTTAAAAGGAAATGTTGAGAAAAAATTGCTATATCACATTTTGAAAAAACATCAAATATGATAGAAGAGTTATTTTCTGGACTTCCTTATGGAGATAGAATTGAAAAGGAAATGTTGGCTCGATATCCAAAGAAAAAAGCAATACGGAAAAAGGTAAATACAGTAATTGCCATATACGATTTTAATTTAATGGAACATTTAGATGGAAGAGATATTTTTGATGTTAAAAATGAACAATTGGATGTATTTTATATTGATGTTATGGAGTATTGTGATTAAAGAGTTCATGGAACCAATTGAATAATATTATTATATGGAATCAGGTCTTAATGGAGATATATTCTCTGTTAAGACCTTTTCTTGTGTGCCAGGCATGGCACTAATCTAGCTGGTGAAAGTCCAGTCACGGGTATTTACCGCCAAGTGTAGTGAACCACAAGTTGGTGCCAGTAATGGTATGGATGAAGGAAGTGGTGTAGCGAAGTTCTTGAGCCTACGAACAGAAACTTGATAAGGCGATTAGGTGGGTGAGGTTGCAAGACAAACTTAAGCCCCAAAGGTAAACGTAAACCGAAGTTGTAAATCAAGAGGTTGTGGAATGAAAGATTAGTGTCTTACCCTGGGATTGTGTTGCTTGAAGTCACATACTCATGTATCCTCTTGACAATTGGGGAGATCTATTGTATTATTTTTAGTAAATTAGTAATTTACTAAATTACTAATTGGAATCAACCTAATTAAAGACGTGTTTACACGCAGACAGGAGACAAATATGAAGATACCAACCACATTAAAGCATAAACCGGTCATCGTATCGGAGAATTATGAAAGTATTGACGGAAGAAAGGCAAACGCAACCGACGCCAAGGGCCTTTCCCTTGGGCTTGCCCAATGGAATGACAGGGGAAACGTGGATATATCCGCAAAGGTATGGCGCTATACCGGTGAGAAGTGGTCGCGTCAGTCCGAGGAACTGCCGATACATCGTGTGATTGACCTGGCAATACTGATTTGCAGAACGAAGCAGTATTTTATGGATGCCTACCGTTTCCCGAAGCTGTACGATGAAGGCAGCCCCAGGATCGACCGCATTGGGTTACAGGGGGATGCGATGACGGTAGAGGTCTGCACCTCCAACGAAATGATTGACGAGGATATTAAGCTGTTTAACGATGCGTTAAGCCGTGATGATGAGATGCTGTCCGAACGTCTCCACCTGCTTGCGAATATGTTAAGTGATATGGGTTATGGAGCCCGGAGCAGAAAATAAAGCGGGACAGGGCGGAAAGAAGCTGGGATTCCTTTTGACTCTGGTCTTGCAAAGTAACCGTAAACTAACATCACAATGCCTGCTATATGAGATGAGGCGGACAGGAGCCGTAATGATACAGAATACCCATATCAATATGAATAATGAGTGGAAGTATGCGCGGGAATTCCGGGAAGAAATGCTGCGGGAATCCTATGATGACAGCGGCATGGAGCAGGTAAGGATACCCCATGCAAACATCCTGACACCATATCATTATTTTGATGAGTCGATCTACCAGTTTACCGGCTGCTATCGAAAGGAGATATACGCCGGTAAGGAGTGGGACGGGAAGCATGTTCTGCTTACCTTTGAAGGGATTGCCCATGTTGCAAAAGTATATTTAAACGGTATCCTTGCAGCTTCTCATTACGGAGGCTATACCGTTTTTACGGTCGACATAGCCCCTTATCTGGAATATGAGGCTTTGAATATTCTTGCCGTGGAGGTTGACAGCCGCGAAAGCAATAACCTGCCGCCGTTCGGAAAGGTCATAGATTACATGACCTATGGAGGGATTTACAGGGAAGTATATATGGATATCAAAGAGGAGCTCTATATCGAGGATGTCTTCATTGAGACGGCAATTGCAGCCATTGATCCGGCCGCAGGGCGGCCGAATGAATGGCTGTTACATTTCGATATCACTTTAAACCATGAACCATCGGACGATCATACCATTCGGTATACGGTAACGGACTGTAGCCATAATCCGGAAACTGTTTTGTGCGGGGAAAGGGAGCTTAAGGGCAGGATAAACGGATTTTCCCAAACGGCAGCCGCCAGAAGCTGGGACTTGGAGGAGCCTGCCCTCTATCAGCTTACTATTGAACTGTATGAAGGGGACAGCATCCTGGATACCCGGACAACCCGTTTTGGTTTCAGGACCTGCGAGTTCCGGGAAGACGGCTTCTATTTAAATCGCAGGAAGATAAAAATAATCGGTCTGAACCGTCATCAAAGCTATCCGTATGTCGGCTATGCAATGCCGAAACGTATGCAAAGACGGGATGCCGAGCTTCTGAAAAGCGAACTATATGTTAATGCGGTCAGGACCTCGCATTATCCGCAGTCGAAACATTTCATCGCCCGGTGTGACGAGCTTGGGCTTCTTGTATTCACGGAGCTTCCGGGCTGGCAGCACATCGGAGATGAGGAATGGAAGAGGATTGCCTGTGATAATGTCAGGGAAATGGTACTGCAGTACCGGAATCACCCGTCCGTTATCCTGTGGGGCGTCCGTATCAACGAATCGCAGGATGACGATGATTTTTACAGGCGGACAAACGAGATAGCCCATAACCTGGATAAAACCAGGCAGACCGGCGGAGTCCGTTTCATAAAAAAAAGCAATCTGCTGGAGGACGTTTATACCTATAATGACTTTTTGCATAACGGAAATAATAAGGGGCTGGATTTAAAAAGAGAAGTAACCTCCGTTAGGAATGCACCGTATCTTGTCACGGAGTTCAACGGCCATATGTTTCCTTCGAAGGCATATGACGACGAGGAGCACCGGTTGCAGCACGCACTAAGGCATTCACGGGTTTTGGAGGCGTTATTTGAGCAGGAAGAGGTTGCCGGAGGCTTCGGATGGTGTATGTGCGATTACAATACCCACAGGGATTTCGGAAGCGGAGACCGTATCTGTTATCACGGAGTTATGGATATGTTCCGTAATCCGAAGCTTGCCGCCGCCGTCTACAGCAGCCAGAACGATACCTGTCCGGTGTGTGAGGTCAGTTCGTCTATGGATATCGGGGAGCATCCCGCCGGCTATATCGGCGAGATTTATGCATTTACTAATGCGGACAGCATACGTTTATATAAGAATGAAGTTATGATAAAGGAATTCTACCCATGTAGAAAAAAATATCCGCATCTTCCTCATCCACCTGTTTTGATTGATGATCTGGTCGGAAACCTGATTGAGGAGAAGGAAAATATGGACCGTAAGTCGGCAGAAATGATTAAGGAAGTACTTTTTGCAGTCAGCAGGTTCGGACAGAACGGTCTGCCTTTAAAATACAAGCTTAAGATGGCGGCGGTCATGCTGAAGGAAAAGCTGGATTTCTCGGAAGGAGTCAGGCTTTATTCCCAATACATAGGTAATTGGGGCGGAACGGTTGTTTCTTACCGCTTTGAAGCGGTGAAGGATAATAAGGCGGTGAAAACGGTGGAAAAAAGACCTGTAACAGAGGCACGGCTGGAGGTTATGGCAGACTCCTTAGAGCTTGCGGAGGAGGAAACCTATGATGTATCCGGCATCCGAATTACCGCTGTCGATGGAAACGGCAACCGGCTGCCGTATTACCAGGAAGCGGTTCTTCTGGAAGCAGACGGAGCAATTGAAATACTTGGCCCTGCGATTGTCAGCCTGAAGGGCGGAGCCGCGGGTGCTTACGTAAGGACAAAAGGGATAAAAGGGTCGGGGCGGCTTAAGCTGTTGCAGGAACAGCTGGGTGAGCTCATACTGGATTTTGAAGTAAAATAGATTCAATAAAAGCCAATATCGTTAAAATCAGCCCGCAGGCCGGAACCTGCAGGCTGATTTTAATTATATGTAACAGGCAATGTTGTTCATCATTATCATGTGCCTATCCGTATGGATTTTCCTTATTTTAAATAAGTTACCGTAAATTCCGTGCCGGCTGCTCCGATAAATACGATGTGGCCGTCAAGCGGTAATGTTACCGTGTTTTTGCCTGATATGTAGGAATAATTCATGCTGTTGCCCTTCTCGTCATATAAGGCAAAGGCTGCCCCGGTCGGAATCGTTACTTTGATTTTCCTGTCGGCGGATTCCTTGCCGATTTTAAACCATTGGGCGTAACCGTCTTCCTGAATCTTACAGGTAAACTTATTCTTTGCAGAGAGGAGCTTTATTGCATCCTCCGATATCCCTATACTGCCTCCCGCATTCAGGTATTCTGCCCCGTCTTTCGTAAAGAAGGTCAGATCATGGATATCTCTTCCCGCAAGCTCACTGATCCGGTAATCCACCCGGGCGGTATTCTCATCGATAATTGCGGCATTCATACAGTAACCTTCCGGTTCTTCCGGCAGGATGATTTTAGAAGCCAGTCCGCTGGAGGCATAGACCTGTGAGGTATACTTTTCGTTCACCAGGTAGTAATTCTTGTTATTCCTTTTCTCCCATACCGCTTTCAGCGCCTCCGATATAGGGTTATCCTTTAACTTCTGGGCCTGATATCCGGAGCTTGCAAACTGCCCGATGCTGGGGTACAGGACATAGCCTGCCGAGAAAAGATACGTTTCGTTGTTACTTTCCTCCACAAAAGACACATAGGTACTGCCGTCGGAATAATAGAATCTGCCGTTACCCGTATAGACGAATTTCTGTTCACCGGCTCCAGGCGCATTGAGGTTTGACATTGTCAGGGTCCCGTCGTCACTAACGACAGCCTTGATAATGCCTCCGTAATAGCCGTAATAGCCTTCATACTTCTTCAAATCCTGCGGCATCTGGAGTTTGACCGGTTTGGTAAAGGTCTTATCGGGTATTATTTCATTGATTGTTCCTTTTGCTTTTAACGTCTGCAGCAAAATTTCCTGTGACAGCAATTGGTCAAACAGGCTGGCGCCTCCGGAGGAAAGGACGGCAACCGCAATATTTTCCTCCGGCAATACCGTGAAATTGCCGTGGTATATGAGGGTATCCCCGCCTTTGGATAATGCCCGGATGCCGTATTCGTTGAAAGGATAGGTATCAATGCTGTCCCAGCCAAGGCCGTATGCAAAAGTGGAATCCCCTTCCTCCGGCCACAAATCGGTTTTATATTCGGGATACCGCATTGTCCTTGCGGTAGCATCGGACAGGATATCGGAAACGGAATCCTCCATGAAAATCTGTGAGAAATAGCAGAGATCCTCTGCCGTTGAATACATTCCGCCTGCCCCGATCATATTAATATTATCGGTCGGCAGCGCTTTCGTTTCGACCGGACTGTATGCCTTTGCCAGTCGTCCTTCATCAAAGATATCATTTGGTGTCTTAGTACCCTCAAGCTTTAAGGGAAGAGAAAAATTATCTTTGATATAATCCGTAAAGCTGATTCCGGATACCTTTTCCACCAGGAGTTCGGCTAAGGAAAACCCGTCGTTGCAATATACGGAGAATTCGCCCGGATCGGCTTTTAATCGGGAGGTCTTTAAGGAATCCAGAAAATCATCATAGGTCGCAGAGCTCGAATCATCAAACAGCATGGCATTTTGCAGCGTGCTGCCCATTAATCCTGAGGAATGGTTTAACAGCATCCGGACCGTTATCTCTTTATATCGCGAATCTGCCATTGTAAATTCCGGTATGTAGCTCACTACCGCCGCATCCAGATTAACTTTGCCCTGTTCCACCAGTTTCATAACGGCCGCGGTGGTAAAAATCTTACTGACAGAGCCAATTCCGTACATGGTATCATTCGTAAGCGAAGTCTTTGCAGCTTTATCGTTTACGCCGGACTGGCCGGTCAACGTGATCTCGCCGTTATCGATCAGTGCATATTGTACGCTGGTCACTCCATAAAGGGATGTCAGTATGGATGCCTTTTTATCAACCATTTTCTTAATCTCGTCATAATCGACAGTTGGCCGGGGTTCGGTTTTTGTTTCGGTATTGTACTGTACGGTGCCGGTATCCGATGCGGTATGTGATTCGCCGTCCGTTCCGGCCAAAGCATAGGAAGCCGGTGAAAGAACCAGGGAAAACGCTAAAAATGAGGATAGGCCATACTTTAGTAACTTGTTCATTGAGATTACCTCCTGTTATTCATTTAACGATTATTTAGTGTCATTATACCATAAACTTCTAAAACTACAATTACGACAGGCATATTTAACCAAATTTTAATCTTTAAAAGGAAAAATTTACTGGTAATTATTAATCTTCCGTTGTATAATTGTTTAACACCTTATTGTGTAATAATGTGCATGACAAAGATTTTAAATAGAAAACAGGGAGGAAGAAGATTTAATGAAGAAGTTTAGGGCGTTATTAAAAGTTTTTGTGTTACTTATGGTGCTGTCTTTCGTTTCACCGGCAACCTTACCCGTTAGCGGGGTAGCAACGGCACAGGCGGCAGCAGTTAAGCTGAGTCAGAAGAATCTGACACTTGAGGTAGGGAAATCACAGACCTTAAAGATTACGGGAACGAAGCAGAAGGCCACCTGGACATCCAGTAACAAATCGGTGGCGACAGTCGGCAAGACCGGCAAGGTTACGGCAAAAAAGGCAGGAACCGCTACCATAACCGCTACCGTTAATAAGAAGAAATACAGCTGCAAGGTAACCGCATTTGAGTCACAAAAGCTTACATCCGGGAAGGTAAGTTATGTAATACCCAAGGACTGGACATCTGAGGTTTTATATGATCAGAATGGTTCTGCGGCATTGCAGTTTTTCCCCAAGTCTGCCGATATTACAAATCCGCTTTCTTTTTTGGAAATCATAATAAGCTATACCGGCACAGCAAAAACCGAATATAGTACGGCGAAAGAATACCTGGAAACCTTAATGACGGAAGAGTATCTTACGAATCTATATTCTCAGGGAGGTTCGGCTGTAACCATTTCAGATATCAAAATGAGTGATTATGAATCAAAACTCGGGACAGCTTTTAAATCTGAATTTAATACAAAAATAGATGATGTTTCTATGGATCAGATAATATATGATATCTTTCTTGACGATTATGTTATCGAAGTGCAGGTTTGGGATATCGGAGATAACACAAAGCCTGATGTAAGCCTTATGGGTGAATACCTTTTAAATTCAATTACCATAAAAAAATAATTGAAACGACTAATAGTTATTATTAAAAATATTCATGGAGTAATCGAGTGCAGGATGATCATTAATCTTCCAAAAAGGGACCGATTATGGAAAAGGTGAGGAATCATAGTTGAAGGGGAAATATAGAAAAAGAATATGCAGGAATGCAGTTTTGGTTTTATTATGCCTTATCTTGCTGTCCGTTGGTATTATATATATCAGCTTTTATAATGAAATCATTACTATCAGCTCTATTAAGAAAATTAATGATATTCCGGTATATGAGATGAATTACAAGGGGGAGTATGCTTTTGATAAATACCTTAAGACAGGTTCAAAGAATTATAATGAATATATTAATTATATGGATGCGAATCTATTAAAAGGTATTCCTAAAATTTACTATGACAATTTTGAGTGTTCTACATTTTTTGCAAAGACTCCTGAGGGCGATTATATTTTGGCTAGAAACTTAGATACAGAAGTAACAATACCATTTGTTCTTAAAACGAATTCCCAAAATGGCTTTAAGACGTTAGGAATGGCAAATCTTCATAATGTGAATTGGAATAATACGAATCTGGTTTCAAAGCTTACCGCTCTTGCTGCTCCGTATTATACCTTTGATGGTATGAATGAAAAGGGTGTTGCAATCGGTGGCATGTCAGTTCCGAAAGGCTCCAAATCTGATATTAATGATAATAAAATAACCTTGTATGATTATGCTGTAGTTCGACTTACGATTGAAAAGGCGATAAGTGTAGAGGATGCTATCAAACAGTTATTACAGTATAATATCAAAATGGCTGATAAGTATCCATCACATTACATGATTGCAGATGCAGATGGTAATAGTGCTGTTATCGACTATGTTGATGGTGAAATGAAGATTGTGAAGAAAGAAGGTAATTACCAGATAGCAACAAATATGCTTTCATTTAATAACGAAAAGCATCTGGGATATAGTTCTGATCGATATCGCGCATTTGAAAAGACACTGTCAGAAACGGATGGTATTATATCAATAGAGGATGCATTTAAGCTATTAGAGGAAAATACTACGCCTGGTGAAGCAAAATGGTCGAGTATCTATAACTTGACTGATAAAACTATGTCGGTTGAATTCTATGGGGATTACGAGAAGACATATATCTATCGTTTATATTAGTAAAGCATTATGAAAAGAGCAGATTATAACCTTAATATTTAATTTCGTATGCCCGGTTCATTTTATACTTGAAAGATTATGCAAATAATAGTAATATGATTATAGGATGCTTTGATCAAAGGATAAAGTTTGTAAGGAGAATGTTATGTCTGAAGTGAATGGTGTTTCAAATGTGGACTGGAAGAACGTAAATACTGTCAATGCCGGAAAGAATTCTTCCGGTGCCCGGAATGCTGACTTTTCTTCCTTCCTGGGTGAATCTAAAAGCTTAGATGAGATATTTGATAAGGCCGCAAAGAAATATGACGTACCGGTAAACCTGCTGAAAGCAATAGGCAAGGCGGAATCTGACTTTAATGCAAACGCGGTATCCAGATGCGGAGCGCAGGGCGTTATGCAGTTAATGCCGGCTACGGCCGCATCACTTGGTGTAACAGATGCGTTTGACCCGGAACAGAATATTATGGGAGGCGCCAAATACATATCCGGATTGCTTAAGAAGTATAACGGAGATACCAGCTTAGCCCTGGCCGCCTACAATGCAGGCAGCGGCAATGTTGCGAAATACGGCGGGATACCTCCGTTTAAAGAGACACAGAATTATGTCGTGAAGGTTACGAACTATATGGGACAGGAGATCAATGCCGGTTCGTATGAATCCAAGGCACCCGCCGTGCCCGGCCCGGTACAGGTTCCCGCAGTGCCGCCGGTAACCGTAAGCATGCCTGATCTTTCCGACGGAGAAGGAGCTCTTTTGCAGGACATGGACGCAATTTTTTCCTATGATGACTATTTGCTTTTTCTGGAAGAATTGACGAAAAAGGAAGAGAATGAGGATCAGGATAAGGAAGATGCGAATTACTATGCATCAAAGAGCATTACTTACAATATGCCGGTGATCAATTTATTTAATTCCATTCATGAATAACAGAATATTATTGCATTAATGCAAGGCTTACGCCTTGGACTGGTTCGAGAACTTCCCAGTATAAAAAACTAAGGATTTAAAATGCAAAGGATAAATCAGCAGCGTTATGTTCTTAGGGGCATAGCGCTTTTTTTATCGTATAGGAAGTTCGTCCTATACGATAAAAGCGCTCCGCTATGGGGGCACACTTCGCGCGTATGGAATTTTACCGGCAAAGCCGGCCGCGCTCGGCGCGCGAGTTTCTTTTTTGAAAAGGCAAAAGGAGTTATTATGAGGAAAATTACTGCATCTCAAATTTGTTTTATCGCTTTCGGAGCGGTTCTTAATATAGCAGGGTCGACACTGGCCTTATCTCTTAGACTGCCTGTCTATCTTGATGCCATAGGGACTGTCCTGGTGGCTGCGGTGTCGGGGCCGTTTTACGGAATCCTGCCCAGTATTATAAGCGGGCTGATCAGCGGTATAACGATTGATATTTATTCCCTGTATTTTATTCCGGCAAATGCTGCAACCGGCATCATGACGGGATTACTTTTTAAAAGAATTACGAAAAACTGGTTTACCCTGCCTGCCGGAAACCTGCTGCTTGTATTCCCGGGCAGTGTTATCGGGGCAATTATTGCAGCCGGGCTTTTTGGCGGAGTGACCTCTTCCGGTTCCTCTTATATTGTCCAGCTTCTTGACAAATGCGGCTTGAATTTGACGGCAAGCGTTTTTGCAGTGCAGCTTATTACGGATTACCTGGACCGTTTTCTGGCTTTGATCCTGGTACTGGAGACAACGAAACGTATTCCTAAGGATATCCTTAGGCTTATAAAGGGAGGAAACACGGATGAACCGATACAGCAGGATAACCAATAAAAACTGCCGTGAAATCGTTTTATTAAAGTCCTATCCCTGTGCATGGGGAAAATGCAGCTTTTGTGATTATATTTCGGACAATTCGAAAGACCCGGAAGAGATGCTCCGTCTGAATGAAGAGGTTCTCTTAAGGGTAACCGGAGAATTCGGTGCGCTGGAAGTAATCAATTCGGGCAGCTGCTTTGAATTGCCCGAAGGCACATTGGCTTTGATACGGAGGATTATACGGGATAAAAAGATAGACCGCCTGTTTTTCGAAAGCCATTGGATGTACCGCAGGAAGCTGGCGCAGCTGAAGGCTTACATGGGAATCCCGATTACGTTTAAAATCGGCGTGGAGACCTTTCATAATGAGTTCCGTCAGGGGTTTCTTAATAAACATGCCGATTTTAAATCTCCGGAACAGGTCAGAGAATATTTTGATTCGCCCTGCCTGATGGTAGGGATAAGAGGACAGACAAAGGAAATGATTGCGGAGGATATCCGTATTCTAAAAGAATATTTTAAGCTTGGCACCGTTAATATATATACTAATAATTCTACAACTGTAGAGCGTGATGACGATCTGGTCCGATGGTTTACGGAAGCATATTCCTTCCTGGCGGAGGACCCTTCGATAGAGGTATTATATGAGAATACGGATTTTGGGGTAGGGGATTAAGAATTTAGCTTCTGGAGTAATAGAACAGATACTGCTGTGCATATCCTCCGTACTTTCCGAACCTTTCCTCTGAGAAAACCTGAAGCCGGTCCAGCTTTGTTTCTTCATTAAAGTAAAGCTTTTCAAGGATTCTCTTTATCCATACGTCGATTGGGAAAGATTCTTTTTGTCTCAGCCCATATAAAAGGACACAGTTTGACACCTTTTCACCCACACCCTTTATTGAACACAATACCTTTTGCATATCGGCAGAAGAAAGTTTTTTTAATTCATTCTCATTGATGAAGCCGTCAGCTAATTTCGAACAGGCATCTACGAGATATTTTGCGCGGAATCCCGCCTTGCATTCCCTGAAATCCTCCTCCGATAAGCTTCCCAGTGTTTCTACGGAAGGGAAGTCATAGTAATCCGTTCCTCTGTACTGCCGTATGAACTTGCCGTATCTTACGCAAAGCTTTTCCACCACTTGTTTAATCTGGGGGATTTGCTTGTTTTGTGACAGGATGAAGGAGATAAGTGTCTCCGTGAAATCCTGGTTTAATATCCTTATTCCCGATCCTTTTTCAATGATGTCCGTCATTTTGGCATCCCTGGCCGTCAGGTAATGTTTAATATCCTTATAATCGGTATCCAGATCAAAGTAATCCCGCCAGATAAGGTCAAAATCGGAAAGGGACGTATCATAAAGGATCAGGCTGTCTGCAACCTGCTCGATTTCCAGCAGTCTGTGCCTGGCGATAATGACGTAACGGTTTTCTTTTATCCTGTAATAGCGGAAGCACTGGCCGCATTCCAGTGTTTGCTCGAGAATAAAGTCTTCTAATTCTTTAACGATTACAGTATTTTTCTCTTCGATTATCCACATGGTATCTTCCTTGTCGCAATTATGGTTAAATATAATGATTTTTTTCCTGTAAATTTTGCACTTATAATAGATTGGTACATTATTTAATTATACAGAATCGGCCTTACGGAATCAATGGGTAAATGCAGGCCGAAAGACGTAAGGGCAGGATTTTAGTTACAGTTCAGCCGTAACGATTTTAATACTGTAAAAAGCAATTCCTGTGGTATAATATAGGATATCAAGAGGAAAGGAAAGACTTTTATGGATAGAAGCATTACGGATATATCGTCTGCACTTACTTTACGGAACGGAGTCCTGATTCCGTGCATCGGACTCGGAACCTGGAAAATGCCGGATGACGTGGCTGAGGAAGCTGTTATCAATGCAGTTGCAAGCGGCTGCAGGCATGTTGATACCGCTGCCGCCTATTGCAACGAAACAGGAATAGGAAGAGGCGTCAGGAAGTGCGGAGTAAAGCGGGAGGAGCTGTTTGTAACAAGCAAGCTTCCGAATTCCGATCACGGATATGAAAAGACAATCGCCTCTTTTGAAGAATCCTTGAAACGCATGCAGCTGGATTACCTCGATCTGTACCTGATACACTGGCCGATTATTGAAGAACATAAGGAGCATTATGAAGAGGATATTAAGGATACCTGGCGTGCCTTTGAGAAGCTGTATGAGGACGGGAAGGTACGTGCGATCGGAGTCAGTAACTTCCTGACGGAGCATTTACAGATACTTTTAGATAGCGCATATATCAAGCCAATGGTTAACCAGGTACAGTTCAATCCCCAGTGTATCGAGGATGAACTGCTGGACTTCTGCAACCGGAACGACATCATTATGGAAGGCTGGAGTCCCCTGATCCAGGGAAAAGCATTTGGACATCAGATTTTAAAGGATATGGCGGAAAAGTATGGTAAGACGGTAGCCCAGATCTGCATTCGGTTCGTCCTGCAGTACGGTGTGATTCCGCTGCCCAAATCCACAAATAAGGAACGGATTGCCAACAATATGGATGTTTTTGATTTTAAAATCAACGGCGAGGATATGGAACGGATTGCGGAATTAAGAAGCTGCGGCAGAGTGGGAAAGGAGCCGAGCGTACCGAGGCAGCATCAG
>JAEWSD010000051.1 GCA_023398615.1 Bacillota bacterium | reverse complement strand
GAACAGGAGATTTATGATAAAAAGCAATATGAAAAAGCCCTGGCCTGGACGAAGGAGCATTGCAGGGAAGGCTTTGACAAAAACCCTGAGTATGCACAAAGAAGCAGGGAACAAAAGGACAAGGACTGGGAGTTCAGCGTAAAGTGCGCCTGCATTATCAAGGATCTGATGTGCGGGAATCCGAACCTTCCGCCGGACAGGCAGGAAGAAAAATTGGGGCACAATGCGATTGCGGCAGGCTTCCAGGGACAGAGGCAGTGGACGGACATGTTTCCGAATACCGATTTTGCGGAAGCAATTCTCAATACCTCCTTTGACTGGGAGGGAGCAAGAGAACCTTATGTCCTTGCAACGGAGAATGATACCCTTAACGCTGCCGGAATGCTGCTGCTTAAGCTTTTAACCAACAAAGCGCAGATGTTCGCGGATGTAAGGACCTGCTGGTCAAGTGCTTCTGTCAAAAAGGCAACCGGTTATGAACTAAAGGGGCATGCAAAGGAAGCGAATGGATTTATCCATCTGATTAATTCGGGAGCATGCTGCCTGGATGCCTGCGGTGAAGCAAAATTGGAAGACGGGGCGGCAGTTATGAAACCTTTCTGGGAGATGACGGAGAAGGATATGAATGCCTGCCTGGAAGCAACGCAGTGGTGCGAAGCCGATCTCGGATATTTCAGAGGCGGCGGCTATTCGTCACGTTTTCTGACGAAATCCGAGATGCCTGTTACTATGGTACGCCTTAATATAATAAAAGGACTGGGTCCGGTGATGCAGATTGCCGAGGGTTATACGGCAGTTCTTCCGGATGAAGTTTCCGATGCTTTATGGAAGAGGACGGATTATACCTGGCCTTGTACCTGGTTTGCGCCGAGGGTAACCGGAAAGGGTGCATTTAAATCAGCCTATGACGTAATGAATAACTGGGGTGCAAATCACGGTGCGATCAGTTACGGACATGTAGGAGCCGATTTGATCACACTTTGTTCCATCTTACGGATACCGGTCTGCATGCATAATGTTCCGGAAGAGAAGATATTCCGTCCGAATTGCTGGAATGCGTTCGGTATGGATAAAGAGGGGCAGGATTACCGTGCCTGCGGCACATACGGCCCTATGTATGAATAATGCAAATAAGATAATTTTAAAAATATGCTGGAAATCAAAGATGATTCAGGAAGGTGATGGATATGCTGAAAGGAATCCCAAAGATTTTATCTCCGCAGCTGTTAAAAACCATATGTGAAATGGGGCATGGAGACAGGATTGTATTGGCTGACGGGAATTTTCCGTCTGAATCCATAGGGAAAAATGCCATAGTACTGCGTTTTGATGGAAACGGAGTTCTGGAAATACTGGATGCCGTATTAAAGCTGTTTCCCTTGGATGCTTCTGTCGACCGGCCGGTAAAATTAATGGAAGTGGCCAAAGATGACCCGGTATCTACGCCTATATGGGGCGACTATATTGAAACAATCAAGAAATATGATGAGAGAGGCCAGGCAGCGATTGATACGGTAGAACGTTACAGGTTTTATGAAGAAGCGAAAACTGCCTATGCGATTGTGGCGACCGGCGAGCCGGCGCTATACGCGAACATTATCCTGCAAAAAGGTGTTGTGAAATAAAGCAAGTTTCTGCGGATATATGGGGCTGTTACAAGGCTCATACTTATGGCGAAGCTCTTCGAATTGTTCATAGTATGAGTTTTTGTAACAGCCTTATTTTGCAGCAGGATTACAGTATTTTTGCCGCCGTTGAATCAAACGATTTCCTTAACTTAATAAAGTAAAAAGTAAAATTTATACTGATATTGTATTAATTTTCATGTCATATGGCAATATTGCATAAAAATATCCGATTTAAAAAAATTTTATAAACATATTGACAGGTTAATCATCGTATTATATAATAGCCACATAAGGAAATCGTTTTCCGGAAACAGGTGGGGTTAACATATATGAAAGATTGTACGATAAAAGATGTCGCAAAAGCTGCCGGTGTCAGTATTTCGACGGTGTCTAAGGCTTTGAACGGAACCGGTATTATTAATACAAGAACCCGTGACAAAATCATTGAGATAGCTAAGGAAATGAATTATTCACCGAATAGCATAGCAGTCTCGATGGTTGTTAAGAAGTCCAAGACAATAGCAGTTATGATTCCGTATATCTCGTCAACCTTTTACGCCGATGTGATCCAGGGAGTTGAAAATACCGCCAGGCAGTACGGCTACTCTACTTTGGTATACTGTTCGGATGAATCGGAGGAGAAGGAAAGAGACCTTTTCCGCAGCAGTCTCGGAAAGTTTGTTGACGGTGTTGTTGCGGTATCTTCCGTAAATAAGCCTGACATCTATGAAAAATATCTTAAACCGGTCGTGCTGATTGACCGTAATGTGGATGACTCAAGTCTGGACTGTGTTATGATAGATAACTTTGAAAGCACGAATATACTGGCAAAGAGGCTGATTTCGGCAGGTCATAAGAGGATAGCCTATCTGTCCGGTTCCCTGGATACCAATGTAGGACGTGACCGGCTGATGGGATTTGAGCAGGCAATGCATTATGCGGGTATTCCGGTTGATTATTCACTGGTGCGCCTGGAGAGCTGGCATGAACCCTTCGGCTATCAGTTCATGCATGAATATGTCAAAATGAACGATGCACAAAAGCCTACGGCAATTATTAGCAGCAATGAAAGCATATGCGACGGACTTTTGATTGCCGGCCGTGAATTGGGTATCATATTCGGCGAAGAGGTATCCCTGGTATCGGTTGATGACGGTATACTGGCGACCTTCAATGAGCCGAAGATTACGGTAATCCAGCGTGAGACCACAGGCATGGGGGCTATGGCGATGAGCATTCTTCATGAAAAATTAAACGGAAAACCGGAAACCGCCCAGTTTAAGAAGATAATTCTTCCGGTTAAGCTGGTGGAACGGGGTTCCGTTAAGGACCTGAATGGAAGATAGGACCTAAACGGTCCTGATTTTTCCCCATTAAGGAAAACGTTTTTCTAAAACTAAGAAGATAACTTAAACAGGAGGGCAACATGGCTAAAAAAAGAGTTTTACTGGTAGGTGAAAGTTGGGCGACCCATATGATGGAAATAAAGGGCTGCGATTACTTTTCCATCGGCGGATACGGGGAAGGCAAGGAATACCTGTATGATATACTGGACGGGACCTATGAGGTGGATTACCTTCCGGCACAGAAGGTTCCCGCATCATTTCCCACGGAGCTTAATGCTCTTACGGCATATGATGCTATCATTCTCAGTGACATCGGGGCGAATTCATTTCTCCTGAATCCAAGAACCTTCTTTGAATTCAAACCATCCCCCAACCGTCTTAATCTGATAGCGGAGTATGTGAAAGAAGGAGGCAGCCTATGTATGGTAGGCGGTTATATGTCTTTTATGGGTATTGAGGGGAAAGCTTTTTATAAGGATACGGTTATTGAGGATGTCCTTCCCGTGAATTTACTGGGCAGGGATGACCGGGTGGAGCTGCCGGAAGGAGTAATAATCCACGCCGATCCTGCATCACATCCGATTTTAAACGGGCTTCCGGAAGAATGGCCGCACCTCTTTGGTTACAACAGACTGATCGCTAAGGAAGATTCGACGGTTTTGGCATCCAACGGAAAGGATCCCATTATAGTGATCGGAACCTATGGCAAAGGCCGTTCCCTTGCATATGCAACAGACTGCGCTCCTCACTGGGCTCCGCCGGAATTCTGCGAATCGGATTGTTATGTCCGGCTGTGGCAGAACATAGCAGGATGGCTGGTACGGGAACTTTAGAAGGCTTTTCGGTGAAAGCCGATTAACATAAAACTATTTTATATTAAAAGGAGGATTATTTATGAAAAAAGTACTAAGCGTAATTTTATGCCTGGCTTTAGTCTTAAGTTTGGCTGGTTGCTCTAAAAGTGGTACTCCCAAGACAGAGGATGAGAATGCACCTGCGGACGTAATCACAGATGCACCGGAAAATACCGGTAACGCAGAGGAAACTGCCGATTCGCAGGAAGACGTGCAACCGGCTTCATATGAGTATGATGAGCTGTATCAGGGCTTGCCGTTTAATGATGTTTATCCGCTGGAGGATGGCCCCATATTAATTAACGGTGAAGAAAAGCCCATCAAGATCGGTTTCTCACAGACAGGCTTCAACCATCCTTGGCGTATTGAGATGAATAATTCCATCCTGGCACAGGTTGAACGTTTCCCTAATGTTGAGGTTGTTATGACGGACGGTAACGTTGATATCGTTAAGCAGGCAGCCGATATTGACGACCTTCTTGCTCAGGGATGCGATGCAATCATCCTCAGCCCAATTGATTCCAATGCACTTGTTGCGGCAGCAGATAAGGTAATGGCTGCAGGAATACCGCTGATTGTGCTTGACCGTGACGTTTATACGGATAAGACTTTATTTATGGGGCAAAGTAATTATGCTATAGGTATGGAATTAGGCAAAAAACTTGCAGAAGACCTTGGAGGCAAAGGCAATGTGGTCGAAATCACCGGCCTTCTCGGCAATGCAGTAACCATCGACAGACAGAAAGGTTTCCGTGACGCAATTGCAGACTTCCCTGATATTAACGTTATTGCCGAAGGTGACGGTCAATTCTTAAGAGAGCCCGCATCTAAGCTCATGGATGACTTCCTGATCGCACACGATGATATTGATGCCGTATACAGCCATGCGGAAGAATCCGCTTGGGGTGCGGCACTTGCAATCCAGAGAGCAAACCGTACCGGTGACAACATCCTTCAGTACACCATCGACGCTTCCAACGAAGGTTTCCGTTCGGTAGATTCCGGAGAATTCCAGGCAGACGGCAACTATACCCCGTTCATCGGTCAGGTTGGCGTAAGGGCGGCGCTCTATGTCCTGATGGGTAAAGAGCTTACAGGTGCTGAACCTTATGAGAACAACGGGCTAAGATTTGAATTACCGGAATTGCCGATTGTTACAAAGGACAATGTCAGCGATTGGCTTGGCAAAGGCTGGGGCGAATAAGGACTGATCAGTTATTTGAAAGCTGCCTGGGCAGCTTTCAAATAAACTGCCATATCGGCGGCACGAGAGTTTTGCAAGTAAAGCTCTATTTTAATGATTGAGGTGAACTCATATGGAAATACTGCGTATGCAGGAAATAAAAAAATCTTTTGGCGGCGTACATGCTCTGAAGAAAGTAAATCTTACGCTGGGCAAAGGAGAAATGCTGGGTCTAATAGGTGAAAACGGGGCTGGAAAGTCAACGCTTATGAAGATATTAGCGGGTGCCATCGAAAAGGATTCCGGCAATATATTCATCGACGGACAGGAGGTTCAGATTAAAACTCCTCAGGATGCCATCTCCGCCGGAATCAGCGTAATCTACCAGGAACTGAATATGGCAAGGGACCTTACTGTGGCGGAAAATGTGTTTCTCGGGCACTATCCAATGAAAAATAAGCTGGTGGACTGGGACGGCATGTATAAGCAGACCAATGTACTGCTGAAACGGCTGGATGCTAATTTTGACGCAAACGACAGAGTGAAGGATCTCAGGCTTGCACAGCAGCAGCTCGTGGAAATTGCCAAGGCCCTAAAGAACAAAAGTAAAATAATCGTTTTCGACGAGCCCTCCGCGGTTCTTGGCAAAAGTGACTCGGAGGTCCTGTTTTCCTTGATCCGCCAGTTGAAAAAAGATGGTGTTTCTATCATTTACATTTCGCACAGACTGGATGAAGTCCTCGATCTGACGGATGCCATCCTCATTGTCCGTGATGGTGAAATCGTCACTCAGGATAAAACCTCGAATTTTAATATGCAAAGGCTGATTGAAAACATGACCGGAAGAGATATCAAGGACATGTGGCCGGAAATCGTCGAGACAGGGAAAAATACGGAGACCGTACTGGAGGTTAGAAATCTTAGCTGCAGTAAAAACCGTATATCCAATGTTTCATTCGAAGTAAAAAAGGGAGAAGTCCTGGGACTTGCAGGGCTTGTAGGGTCCGGAAGATCCGAGATTGCGCGGTGCATCTTCGGTATCGATAAAATTGATGAAGGAGAAATCCTGATTCATAATAAGCCGGTGAAAATAAGCAGCCCCATCGTTGCTATACGGAATAAAATGGCCTTTGTATTGGAAGACCGTAAGAACCTGGGACTTGTGCTCGACCGTCCCATCAAAGAGAATATTACACTGGCCGGGTTAAAGAATTATGTGAAGCTGGCTGTTATAAACAAGAAAAAAGAAGACAAAAAAGTACACGAATTAAAGGAACAGCTGCTGATTAAGTCGAACGACTTAAGAAACCCTGTAAAGAGCCTCAGCGGAGGAAACCAGCAGAAGGTGGTATTGGCAAAATGGCTTCATAACAATCCGGATTTGCTGATACTGGATGAACCGACACGTGGTGTGGATGTCGGCGCGAAAGCGGAGATATACAAAATTATCGAACAACTAAAACAGCAAGGAAAGGCAATTTTGCTTATTTCCTCGGAATTTCAGGAGATCATGGGACTGTCGACCCGCGTGGTGGTGGTTAAGAACGGAACGATAGTCAAATCACTTACCAGAAAAGAAGCTATGGAAAATTCGGCGTTAATAGAATTGCTGTCTTAAGTGTGAAGGAAAAATGTCTTCACACAGGAAGAACTCCAAAATGAAATCAGAGGAATTTCATTTTGTACTTCTTCTCCTAATTTATGCAACATTCAGCCTGCTTGCAGGATGGATTTGCAGGAAAGTGATAAAAGGGAGAATGATATGAATCTTGCAAACAATAAAAGGGAAAAGACTTTGAATCTTAGTAAATTATATGATAAATACGGAGTGCTGATAGTATTTTTATTGATATTTATTATTTCTTCGTTCCTGTCGCCGACATTTATAAAAACCACCAATCTTTTAAATGTGCTGCGTCAGATATCCATCGTCGGGATACTCTCGATAGGAATGACATTTGTAATCGTAAGCGGCGGAATTGATCTGTCGGTCGGTTCCATTATTGCATTAGTCACAGTAATTACGGCCGGTATGGTTAACTCTTACGGTATCGTTCCCGCAATTATTATCGCCGTCCTGATCGGCGCTGCGGTAGGTTTGCTGAACGGTCTTGGAATTACAATGGGCAAGATGCAGCCGTTTATTATGACCCTGGGTATGATGGCAATGGTAAGCGGGCTTGCTTATATGTACTCTAACGGTACGCCTATTATGATAAAAGGCGGCTTCCTGAGTATAGGAAATGGGTTTCTGTTTAGCGTAATTCCGCTGCCGGCAGTCTATTTCATAGCATTACTGGGTATTGCTGCCTTTATTATAAAAAATACCGTATTCGGAAGATATGTGTATTCCATAGGCAGTAACCAGGAGGCCACAAGACTGTCCGGAGTTAACGTAAACTTTGCCGTTATCCGTGTTTATGTATTGAGTGGTGTAATGGCCGCAATTGCCGGCATCATATATGCCTCACAGATGGGTATCGGTACACCGGTTGCCGGAACCGGCTATGAGACCAAGGCAATTACCGCAACCATTGTCGGCGGAGCATCTTTAATGGGTGGAAAAGGAAGCCTGTTGGGTACCTTTCTGGGTGCCTGTATCATCGGTATTCTAAGCAACATAATGAACCTGACCGGCGTTAATCCGTTCGTACAGCAGTTTTTAACCGGTGTAATCATGGTACTTGCAGTATTGGTTAGAAAGGAAAATTAATGATGCAAGACTTGCTGAAAAAGATAAATGATCGGCTGTCACGTGACCGGGAGGAGCATTTGGATTTCCTCAAAAAAGCGATATCATGTGAATCCTGTGTAATTGATATGGGCAGAAGCGGCAATGAAATCGAAATGCAGAATTTTGTATCGGATATCTTAAAGGGGCTCGGAGCTGAGCTTGATATCTTTGAGCCGGATAATAAACTGCTGCAGGCGCACCCCGAGGCAAATATCGGACACAGCTATGAGAACAGGCCTAACGTGGTAGGTGTGATCAAAGGAGCGGGCGGAGGAAAATCCCTGATGTTTAACGCCCATTCGGATGTGGTTCCGGCAGGTGACCCCGAGGCCTGGATATGTCCCCCGTATCAGCCGGAGATCATTGAGGGCAAGCTGTACGGAAGAGGCGCTTGTGATATGAAAGCCGGAGGCGTGGCGGCTCTGATGGCCTTACGGACGCTTCAAAAATGCGGGATCAGGCTGAAGGGAGACGTCCTGTTTGAGGCAGTCGTGGACGAGGAAGGCGGAGGCAATGGCACGCTGGCCTGCTGCCTGAAAGGATACCATGCGGATGCCGCCATCATTCCGGAGCCGTCACAGTTAAAGCTTATGCCTGCCCATATGGGATGGCTATTTTACCATATTACGTTTACGGGAAAGCCGGTGCATTGCGCTTTCAAATGGAACGGACATAATGCAATTGAAGATTGCGTAAGCTTTATAAACTATATGCAGCAGGTGGAAAGGGAATGGGCGATTACTCTTAAGCATCCGTACCTTCCGCCGCCGACGGTATGCTTTACCGTCATGCAGGCCGGGAACTCCGGTTCCACGGTACCGGATCTGTGCAAGGTGGATATGTCCGTGCATTTCCACCCTGCCGACACGGTAGACGGTAAAATAGGAAGCAGGATCGAAAAGAGGCTGTTCCATGCGATCGATAATTTTGTGAACAGCAGCGATTGGCTGAAAGTTCATCCCCCAAAAATTGAGCTCTTCCAGCAGGGAAGCGGCTATGATATCGGTGCGGACCACCCGATCGTGGAATGCGCGAGGGAATCGCTCACCAGGGTACTGGGAAAGGCACCGGAACTGGAAGGCCTTGCAAGCGGTGCGGATGCACGTCTTTTGTCAAATTACGGAGGTATCCCCGCTTTAATCTGCGGGCCGGGTTCCATTGGGGATGCACATTCCGTGAATGAATTTGTTGAAATAAGCCAATACCTGGATGCCGTAAAGGCATATTGTGATATATTGGTTAATTGGTGCGGAACAGTTTAAAAATGTTATGAAAGGAAGGTATCCTACAACCGGACTTTTATATACCATTAAATGAAGAGGAGGCTGTTGTTCCACTGGCAGAGATAGTCAGTGGAACAACAGCCTCATTTTATTCGGTAAAATTATTCTGAAAGATAACCGGAAGCTTTAACAATCCCCCTGGTTCATCATTTCCCCCAGCTTTGCAAGATCCTCCGTCCAGATTCCGTATAGTTTCAAGAGCTTTTCGTATTTTTCATTTGCTTTCTTATCGGGATAGATAAGGCTCTGGGTCTTATGGATTTCAGCTATCTTATCGTAACCGGACCAGCAGCCGCACGCGTTTGCCGCAATGGCGGCTGCACCTAAGGAAGCGGCATTCTGATCGATATTGGTTTTTCGTATCGGCAGGTTGTAGATGTCCGCAAACATTCTAAGCCATACGGGACTTTTGCTTCCGCCTCCGCACATTAACATATCGCCGCTTATTTTCACCTGGCTTGACAGGATGTCCAATGCTTTTCGCAAAGCCATTGCGATCCCTTCCATAGCAGCTCTTACCATATCCTCTCTGGTATTTCTGAGCGTGAGGCCGGCATAGCTTCCGCAAAGGAAGGGGCTTGGCTCCTGCGCGCTGCCTCCGGCAAGACTTGGATTGAACAGGATACCATTGCTGCCGATCGGAACGGCTTCGGCCATTTTGTTCATGGCATCATAGGCATCCGTATCGCTGTTTAAATCACGGCAAAGGTTATCTCTTACCCAGCGGAAGGAATTGCCGGCCGAAAAGATGGATACGGCAGAGGTATAGTAACCCCTCCGGGCGTGAGCAAAGACAAACGGTCTGGTTTTCACGTCGATGATTGGTTCCTGTGAGGTCACGGCTATCCAGCTGGAGGAACCCAGAGAGGTATAGACGGCTCCCTGGGACAAGCCGGCAGCACCCAGGGACATACAGGTATTATCCACGGCACCGCAGGCCACCGGAGTGCCTTCCGGGAGGCCGGAGGCTTCTGAAGCCTCCTTTGTAACAAAGCCTATGACGGAATCCGTAGGTACTATCTCTGGAAATATATGCCGGTCAATTCCGGCCGCCTCAAAGAACCGGTCCTCATAATCCCACTGCTTTAAGCTGAATACGCCGAAACCGGAAGCATAGGAAGGGTCGGTGCAGATGGTACCGGTGAATTTATAATTTATGAAATCCTTCGAACCGATGATTTTATGTATTTTAACGAAGAGTTCAGGCTGATGCTCTTTCATCCACATAAGTTTTAATATTGTATAGCATTCGGCAGGGTCACCGTTGCCGGTTGTCTCATACCAGCTTTTGTAAGGAAGTTCGGAAAAGAAGCGTTCAACCTGATCCGAAGCCCTCATATCACACCAGATAGGGACCTGATCCGCCAGCAGGTTCCCCTTTGCATCCAGGGGCACCGCCACCAGGCTGTGACCGGACAGCGCCACACAGCTGATGGAATCCGGAGCAATTCCTGTTTTATCAAGCAGCATTTTTGTTACCCGGCAGACATTATCCCACCAGTCCAGAGGTCTTTGCTCGACAAATTTCTCCTCAGGGAAATAGGTTTCATACTGTATGAACAGATCCGACAGGGAATCACCCTTCTCATTAAAAAGCGAGGCTTTGATACCTCCGGTACCTAAGTCATAAGCAATAAAATTCTTCATGTCAAAATTCCTCCTTAGTTGTATTTAAAGCTTTTCATACAGAGCATCAAGGGTGAGATGATCAGTGGAATAATTACCGGTTTGAACTCCGTTGCTTAAAACGATCATCCGGTTGCACATACCGATAAGTTCCGAGAAATCGGAGCTTATCATGATGATCGCAGCGCCTTCCAGTATCAAAGCGTTCAATAAATTATAAAGCTCCAGCCTGCTTGCGGGATCCAGATTCTTGGAAGCTTCGTCAAAAATATAGATTTTTGACCGGTTAAACAGGCTGCGTGCTATGATTACCTTTTGCTTGTTCCCTACACTCAGTTGGCTGACCTTATCATTAATTCCCGTATCACGGATATTTAATTTGTCCGTGAAATTTCTGGCATAGGTATTCGCCTTTTTATTTGAAACAAATAGATTCTCCTTTGTCTTTTCCATATTGGAAGCAACGATGTTAAACGGAATGGAACATCCGTGAAACAGGGATGCATCGGCACTGTTTTCCGGTACCAGGCTGATCGAATCCTGGGACAGGGGTGGTTCAAAACGGACGGAACCCGACTGCGGCTTTAACTGGCCGGTTATGACCTTCATCAGTGTGGAGCGCCCTGACCCGATTAATCCGGCGATACCTAAGATTTCACCTTCATGAAGAGTCAGATTGATGTCCTTTAATATCCCGACAGAGACATGATCGACATCAAGCAGCCTGTTTCCCGGATGATACACAAGCTTAGGATATTTGAAATCCATATTAAGCATCTTCATATGCGCAAGAAAGGAACGGTCACGAAAGCCGTTTTTTGAATTGGCATAGGAAGCGGTTATCTTTCCTTCGCTCATTATGGATACCCGGTCACAGTAATGCAGGATTTCATAAAAACTGTGGGTTATCAGGATGACGGCAACCTGTTCGGATTTCAGCTTTTCCAATATATAAAACACCTTTTCCGTTTCCTTAAAGGTAAGCGCCGAGGAGAATTCATCCAGAATAAGCAGGGAAGGGTTGCATATGATTACGCGGATTAATTGAATCAGCCGCATTTCGCCGGAGCTTAGGGTTGAAAGAGGAAGATTTATATCTAGGTTTAAATCAAAATGATCCAGAATTTTTTCACAATAACTGTCGATTTTTTTTCTGCCGGGCTTCATAAATCTTGAATGGAATATGGTTTGCTCGTTGCCCAGTACGATATTATCCCGGATGGATAAGGAGGGAAAGAGCTGGATGTCCTGAGGCACCATATAAATGCCGAATTTTTTGGCGCCGGGAATATTGTTAATTATGACTTCATTATCATCAATAAAAACGGTTCCGCCGGATTTGGATATCGCACCGGAAAGTATTTTGGCAAGCATAGACTTTCCTTCCCCGTTATTGCCGATGACAGCATGAATTTCACCGGGCATTACGGTGAGATTTACATTATCCAGTATCGTATGGTGTGTGACTTTACTGATTTGCTGTATTCTTAACGATTTCATCGAGGCACCATCCTTAATAAAATTAGAACGTTAAAGGCTTTAAGTCATAGGAAGCATATACGCATATACCATGCTCCAGATAGTATTTTTTATACAGGTCGGAAACATTATCATTCATAATTACATTTTGTGCGATGTCTAAATCACCTAATTTCATAAAGGCCCGCTGACCGAATTTTGAACTGTCTACGGCAAAAAAGGTCTGCTGGCATCTGGAGGAGATAGATTTGATGATATCTAAAACATTGGTATCGGACAAGGTATATCCGGCATCGATATCTGCTCCGTCTACGGAGAAGAAGCACTTGCTTACATAGATATCGTGTAAATCCTTATTGATGTCATTCGGAATTGTATACAGACCTTTATTATCTACTCTTCCCCCAAGAAAATGAATCTGGATTGTCGAATTATTGCTCAGTATATTAGAAACCAGTAGATTATTGGTAAAGACTTTCATGTCGTTTCTTGACACCAGGGATTTTGCGATATAATACGAGGTGGTGCCGGGGCCCAGAAAAACCCATTCCTTGTCCGTGATTAAATTGGAGGCGATGACTCCGAGCTCTTCCTTTAGCTTATCATATTTGACAAGATTGCCGGAAAGAGCGGAATTGACTTCTTCCTCCTGAGTGCTGACGGAATTCAGGGTTGCCCCGCCGTGGTAACGGGTAATAAAGCCTTCCTGCTCCAATTCTTCAAAATCATTTCTGATCGTAGCTTCGGTAACATTGAGAAGCTTACTCAGAGTAGCAACATCAATCTGCTTCCGGTCAAAAATGATTTCTTTAATTCTTCGTTTTCGTTCTGCTTTAAACATAAATGATCCTCTTCATTTTTTATTTCGAATTCATCATACTATATAATTTTCAAAATAGCAAATAGAAAAACAAAAAAATAAAAATCAAAAGAAAAAAACGAAAAAATCACCTAAAACGAAAGGATATGAAAAGACCAAATAAAGGAAAATGAAAAAATTCGAAAAAGAAACGTTGACAAACGAAAAATCAAATGGTATATTTAAAACATCAATAAAAGAAAGAAGGTTTAACAGATGAAGAAGGTATTAGCTTTACTTACCGTATTATGTCTGGTGACGAGTTTTACTGCCTGCGGCAGTAAAGAGTCAAAGGAAACAGGCACCGATACGGCGGACAATTCCGGGGAAAAAACTTATACGATTGGGTTTTCGAATGCATCCATTTCAAACAGCTGGCGTGTCAAGATGAGAGATATGCTGGTTGAAGAGTGTGAGAAGCAAAACATCAAGCTGATCGAGACGGATGCCCATGACGATGCAAACACACAGAACAGCAACATTGAGACATTACTCCAGCAGGACCTCGATGCTATTCTTATTGCACCGGTCGTTGAGGATGCGGTAAATCCGGGGATTGAGAAAGCCTATGAAAGCGGCATTCCGGTAATCATATTCGACAGGCACTGCAGCACCGATCAGTATACGCATTTTGTCGGTTATTCCGACAAGCAGAACGGTGCGGAATGCGCTCAAATGCTGGTGGATGCCCTGACAGAGAAGTACGGTGAACCAAAGGGTAATATCATTGCATTGGATTCGCTTGCAGGCTCCAGTACCGACAACATGCAGAAGGCCGGACAGGACTCCGTATTTTCCCAGTATCCCGATATTAAGATCATAGCAAGACAGTATACGGATTTCGAAGTCAGCAAGGGAAAAGCATTCATGGAAGACTGCCTGACAAAATATCCGTCCGGAGAAATCGACGGAATTATTTCACAGGACGGCGGGGTTACACTGGGTGCCCGGGATGCAATTAAGGAAGCCGGCAGGGATAAGGATGGAATTTTAATCGTAAACGCGGATGGTATTAACGGTGTCTGCAAGATGATCAAGGAAGATACCGCGGTCGGCCTTACGCAATTCCCATGTGCTGCCAGCGTTGACGCGCTTCGTGTGGCAATCCAGGAGATTGAAGGGAAAGGGCCGGCGGACAAGGATGTTATCATGGAATCCATCGTTGTAAATAAAGATAATGTTGACGATTACCTGATTCCTGACGGGGATGATTACGACTGGACTTATTAGTTAAATAATTAACAGTTCCAGGTTGTGAAGCTTTTCTCACACCTGGAAGCTGTGTAAAAATGGAGGTAACGGTAGCTATGAAGATTGGTTTTTGCGTAGTAAATTATTCGGAAAAGCCTGTGGAAGAGGTAGTAAAGATAGCGGCGGAAAACGGTTATGACTGTGTGGAGCTGCCTGCTTACGAGGATAACGGACAGGTTGACGTGAAGGAAATGCTGAAAGGCAATCATGCGATGAAGCTGAAGAAAATGGTGGAGGACCACGGACTGTTTATCTCATCGCTCAGCAACCATGCGGATTCCCTGCTGGTCATGGGGCCGTACAGTCAGGGAACGGATTCTATCTGCCCCGGTACAAGGGAGGAAAAGATTAAATTTGGTACGGAAAGCTTAATCCGCTCCGCACAGCTTGCCAGTGAATTGGAGGTTCCCGCGGTCGTAGCATTTTCCGGAATGGAGAATTACGGACATATCAATGACTGGCCGGAACCGAACGGCTGGAAATACGAAGAGGAGCAGTTTGCCCTTAAGTATACGCCGATCCTCGATAAATATAAGGAATACGGTGTGAAGCTGGCATTCGAGCCTCACCCGAACAATATCGTTTATGATACGCAATCCGCATTAAGATGCCTTGAGGTCGTGGATCATCATCCGGCCTTTGCCATTAATCTTGATCCGGCAAATATTTTATTCTCGGGGATTAATATACAGACCTTTGTCGATGAGTTAAAAGGGCGTATCGCTCTTGTACATGCGAAGGATTGTGAATTTGTACACCATAATATGGATAAAGGCGGTCTGAACATGTATATGCAGGATGGCTGGGGACGTCTCGACCGTTCCTTCCGGTTCAGGATTCCCGGCTGGGGTGACGTGGATTGGAAGCGGCTGATCAGTGAGCTGTTCATTACAGGCTATGATTATGTACTGAACTATGAGCACGAAGACGTCATTATGAGCCGTGCCGACGGTGTTAAGAAAACGATCGAGTTCCTGCGTCCGTTAATGATTGACGCTCCGTATGAAGGACGGTCAGATAAATTGTTTACGAAATAATGTAAGGAGAAGGTTTATGAAGACTATGAGAGCACAAGTACTTACCAAACCGTATCATTTTGAATTAAAGCAGGTTCCGGTACCGGAAATTACGGATGATGAAGTATTGATTAAAATTAAATATTGCGGTATCTGCGGTTCCGACTGGGGTTCCTACACCGGTAAATACGCGGATGAGGTTGCCTGTATCCCCCTGACAACAGGGCACGAATTCTTCGGGACGATCGAAAAATTAGGCGCGAATTCACAGGGACTTAAGCTTGGTGACCGTGTGGCGGCGGATATCTGCAAGCCCTGCGGGACCTGTTATCATTGCCGCATCGGCGAACCCTTGCTTTGTACGAATTTTAAGCAGATCGGTATTCACCTGGATGGCGGCTTTGCGGAATATGTGAAGGTTCCCTGGAAAAATGTTTACATCGTACCGGAAGAGGTTTCGGATGAAAAGGCCGCATTCATAGAGCCGTTAACTGCTTGCCTGAATGCTTCCAAGAAGATGGACTGTAAAATCGCCAGAAGTGTGGTAGTTATCGGTGCCGGACTTGGCATTATCCATGCGGCGCTTGCAAAAGCACGCGGGGCGGCGCCTGTCATCGTAATCGATGCGAACCCTGACAGGCTGGCTATGGCAAAGGAAATGGTAGCGGATTATACCATTAACGTAAAGGAAGTTGACCCCGTAGAGGAGGTCATGAGATTAACCAACAATGTCGGTGCGGATTATGTACTGGAGGCGGTCGGCAATTCAAAGACCTATGAGCAGGCATTCAGGATGGTTCGAAGAGGCGGCAAGGTGGAAGCATTCGGAATCTGTTCCGACGATGATTACGCAAAGCTGGCCCCCGTGCAGTTTGTACTGGAAGAAAAAAAGGTAAGCGGCAGCTGTGCAGGCATCGGCTATGACTGGGGAGATGCAATCCAGTTATTGAAGTATGACCGCATTGATCCCACACCGTTGATCTCTATGATTGTACCTCTGGAAGAGCTGGAACAGGCTTTAAATGAAATCAGGAAGAATCCCAAACTGATTAAGGTTTTGGTCAGCCCGGAAGCAAAGGAAAGAGTTATATTATATTCATAAGTGTGAGGAAAAACCGTCTTCACACCTGGAAGGCTGAAAGAAAATATGATAAAAGAAAGGAATGCCACATCTGGATTCTTTCCGCCTTTTTATATGTGGCAGTAGCACCTCTGCCCTCAGACGTGCTATGCAATGGGAATACGAATGAACAAAGTTTCAAATAATTCCGGGCTTGCAAAGAGAATTTTTAATAATCCGATCAGCGGACCTTATATCGCACTGGTAATCTTATTTGTCATTGCATCCGTAGCTTCACCGGATATCTTTCTATCACTTACCAACGTATCAAATCTTTTCAGACAGGCTTCCGTAGTCGGAGTCGTAAGTATCGGCATGACGGTAGTTCTGCTTGTTGCGGGTATCGATCTTTCCGTAACCAGCGTCATGGCCATCAGTGCCTGTGTATTTGCACATATATCTGAAACTTATGTAAAGCGAGGCAGTACGGGCATGCTGATCGGGGCAGTGATTCTGATCCTTTTTATCGGACTGGTTATCGGGCTCTTAAACGGTGTGATCATTGTATTAAGGGATGTGGAACCGTTTATTATTACGTTAGGCACCGGTCAGGTGTTAAGAGGAATTAACTATATTTATACCAAGGGTTCACCCGGCGGTACGGTGACGAAATTCTGGGAGACCTTCGGTTCCAAATCCCTTGGAGGAGTGGTTCCGTACTCGGTAATTCTTTATGCCCTGCTCATGATAATTTTTATCATCTTCCTTCATAAAACAGTTCCCGGACGGCATATCTATGCGATCGGCAGCAATCCGGAGGCCGCCAGGTTATCGGGTATCAAGGTGAAATCGAATAAGATCATGGCGTATGCCCTTTGCGGCCTGACTGCGGCAATTGCAGGAATCATGCTTGCTGCCAGAGTCCGCGTAGGCGAGCCGAACGGCAGTACCGGATATGACATGGATGCCATTGCGGCGGTAGTAATCGGCGGTACGGCGATGTCAGGCGGCCGCGGTTCCATTATCTGCACCCTTGCCGGCGTTATGATCATGGCAATTATGAATAACATTTTGAACATTCTGGGAGCGGATCCGTACCTGCAGATCGTAATCAAAGGATTAATCATTTTAGTTGCGGTATTGATTCAGAAGAAGAACAAATAATCAGTGCAAGGAAGGTGAGACATGTGGGCGAATATGCTTTAGAAATGCTTGGCATAACGAAGACCTTTTCAAAGGTAAAAGCATTAAATAACGCAAATCTTCGTGTTAAAAAGGGTGAAATCCATGCGCTGATCGGTGAAAACGGTGCCGGCAAATCAACTTTAATGAAGATTCTTTCCGGTGTTTACAGAGCTGATTCCGGAAGCATTAAAATTAATGGGGAAGAAGTGAATTTTAAAAGTCCCCAGGAGGCAATTGATAAAGGAATATCTATTATATACCAGGAATTAAGCCTGGTACCGGATCTGGATGCCATACAGAACGTGATGCTGGGGCATGAGATACATAAATTCCGGTTAATCAGCGAGAAGCAGGAGAATGAATTTGCCGGAAAATATCTGGATTATGTAAGCCGCGGTTCGCTGACCGACTATCATACCCCGGTCCGTACCTTGAGTGTTGCATTCCAGCAAATGATCGATATCGCAAAATCCTTATCCTATAAATCACAGATTATTGTAATGGATGAACCGACGGACAGCCTGACACGAAAAGAGATCGAGATCCTGTTCCAGATTGTAAGAAAGCTGAAGGAAGACGGCATTACGGTCATCTATATCTCACACCGTCTGGAAGAGCTTTTTGAATTGTGCGACCGGGTCACCGTGCTGCGTGACGGTGAATATATCGACGATAAGGACATCTCTGAGATAGATAAGGACTGGCTGATCAGTAGAATGATCGGCAGGGATTTAAAGGATACCTTTCCGAAAAGGGAACGTGTTTTTACCGATGAGCTGGTAATGGAAGCGGAAGGTCTTACGTCGGACCGTTTCCGGGACGTCTCCATCAAGCTAAGGAAGGGAGAAATACTCGGGTTAACAGGCCTGGTCGGTGCCGGCCGTTCCGAGGTGCTGCGTGCGATATTCGGAGCGGATAAGCTGCACTCCGGTAAGATCCGGCTGTTTGGCGAGGAGGTATTGATTAATCACCCGAATAAAGCGGTGAAATACGGCCTCGGCTTTGCCCTGGAAGACAGGAAATCACAAGGTCTGTTCCTGATTCAGGATATTTGCAATAACATTACGGTATCTTCCCTGGATAAGATATCGAAGAATGGCTTTATCAGCTCGGAAAAGGAAAAAGCACTGGCTGAGAAATACTTTAATGAGATGAAGGTTGTTTCCCCGGACATTTACAAGCTGTGCAAATATCTGTCCGGCGGCAACCAGCAGAAGGTGGTACTGGCAAAGTGGCTGGCCACCGACTGCAAGATACTGTTTCTGGATGAGCCGACCAGGGGCATCGATGTAGGGGCCAAGTATGAAATATATATGATAATGAACAGGCTGGTGAGACAAGGCGTGAGCATCATAATGATTTCTTCCGAAATGCCTGAGGTGATTGCTATGGCAGACCGGGTCATTGTTATGTACGAAGGGGAAGTAAACGGAGAACTTTCGTATGAGGAGATTAGTGAAGAAAAAATTATGAAGTTGGCCAGCGGTGAAAAATTAAACTAGAGGAGGTTCGGCATGGACTATAAGGAAACCCTGTTACAGCCGGTTATGATCGGCAACAGAAAATGTGAAAACCGTTTTTTTGCACAGTCAATGGAATGTGTCGATTCGGATTTGGAAGGTAACCCGACGGAGCTTACCTATAGAAGATATGAAAACCTTTTTAAAGGAAATTTCGGATTGGTGGATTTAGAGGCAATTACCGTTACGAATGAAAGCCGTGCGAGAAAGACCCAGCTTGAGATTATGCCCCGTAATGAGAAGGCGCTTGAGAAATTCATCAGAAGATTAAAAGAAGTGAATCCAAACGTATTGATCGTATTCCAGTTAACGCATTCCGGTGAAATCAGTGAACCGGAGTTCTCCAGGAGAGTAACCGTAAAGCAGATGCACGGCCTGGAAGGAGATCTGCTGACAGAAGAAGAAGTGGAACACATTATGGACCAGTTCGAGCTGGCGGCAAAAATCACGCAGAATATCGGTGCGGACGGCATTGATATGAAGCTGTGCCACGGCTACCTGGGCTCCCAGATATTAAGGCCGTATAACGACCGTAAATGGAAATACGGCGGCTCCTGGGAAAACCGGTCAAGATTTGCATATGATTTGTTGGAACGGCTCCGGAAAGCAACTAATTATGACAAGAACTTCCTGATTGGTTCAAAGATGTCTATGTGGGAGGGCTTCCCGGGCGGATGCGGTTCCGCGGGACCGGATTCCCCGTTAATGGATATGACGGAACCGATCGATCTGATAAAGGGGCTTGAGGAACGCGGAGCGCAGTATTTCATTGAATCCCTTGGTAATGTTCATTCCAGTATGGCATATATGGAAGCAATGAAGGACGAGCCTTATCTGTCCTACCTGCATTTTTATTTTGCAAATCTTATGAAGCGGAATTTAAAAAAGGAAACTGTTGTGATAGGCTCCCATTTCTCCTCCTTCCGGGGTAAGAAGAATAAGCTCCTTTCCGTTGATCCGGAGAAATCCTCCATTTTTGCAATGGGAAGCCGCTGTATCCGGGACGGCATGATGGATATGATCGGGCTGGGCAGACAGTCCTTTGCGGACCCTCTCACCCCGCTGAAGCTTAAGGAGGGCAGGGAAGACGAAATCAAATATTGCACCCAGTGTATGAACTGTGAGGAGTTAATGATCCGTCAGCAGCCGGTAGGTTGTGTTGCCTACAATAAATACTATACGGAGCTTTTCAAAGAGATCAGAAAGACCTTTGGCAAATTGACAGAATTGCATACTTAATCTGAATAAGATTCAGAATATATTATATTTTTATTAAGAAAGGTGAACATAAATGAAAGAGTACAGAAAACAGGTGTTGACGGTAAAAGACATAGCTTACATGATGGATCCGAGTGTGTTAAAGCTGGATACTTCCTATGAGGACGTATATGCATTGGTAGATGCATGTAAAAAATATGACTTCGGTTCCTGCTTTGCATGGCCGGGATATTATCCGTTATTAAGCAGGCTTTTAAAAGATACAAATACGGCATTTGGTACTTCCTTAAGCTTTCCTTCCGGACAGGAAGCCACACATACAAAGGTTCAGCAGGCGGAATGGTTTATGACAATGAATCCGGCGGAAGTAGATATGGTTATGAACGTAGGCTGGTTGAAATCAAAGAGATACGACGAGGTTATTGCGGACATCAAGGCAGTGCGTGGGGCTACGAAGGGCTCATCCTTAAAGGTTATAATAGAGGCTATGCTCTTAACAGATGCAGAAATCGAAAAGGCATGTGAATTATCGATTCAGGCCGGAGCCGATTATGTGAAATCAGGTACCGGCTTCTCGAGTGATCCTACAACGCTTCATCATGTGCAGGTAATGCATAAGGCCATTGCCGGCAGAGCAAAATTAAAGGTAGCAGGAGGTGTAAGATCCCTTGATACCTTGCTGAAAATGTACAAGGCCGGAGCGGACCGTTTCGGTATTGGATTAAGCTCGGCGGTTAAAATTATTGAAGAGGCAATTGCATTCGGCCATGATATCGATATTGATACCATTAAATTGGATTAATTGTTATAAATTCAGACTAAGTATGAATCGACAGCCTTTTCGGGTCAACCGGAAAGACTGTCAATTTATTTTGTTACAAGCTCCGGCTAATTCTCATTTGCCATCGTATTCATTTCGTTGGTTAATGCTAAAAGTACCTCTATACTCGCGGAAGTCTCCTCTACCGCCGCCGACTCCTGTTCCGTATTCATCATGGTTGACTGGGATAGTTCCAGGGTTCGTTTTACGGATCCCTGGATTTCTTCCGTCAATTTTGCGATTTCAATTGTGGTTTCCTTGGAATCCTGTGAAAGCTTCCTTATTTCGGAAGCCACCACTCCGAAACCGCTTCCGGTACTGCCGGCTCTTGCGGCTTCTATGGATGCGTTAAGTCCCAAAAGCTTTGTCTGATCTGCGATTCTCTTTATGGCATCCAGAATGGCATTGATCTGCCCGGAGATGTCTTTCACATTCATGATTTCTTTATTCAGGGTTTCCTGATTCACCATAATAGTTGTGGCGGAAGAGGCAAGCTCCTGCATGGTGGCGGATATCTGCGTAAAGCCGTCGACCAGATTGCGGCTCATATTCTTCAGCTTATATTTCTGGTATCCGATTTGTGACAGGGAATTGGCTACGATGAACAGAACCTCCGCGGCGGAGTTAATATTTTTCTCCTTGGTTATTTTCACCTTGTTTACGGCAGTAACGTATTCCTCCTCGTTTACGCCGATCTCATTTGCCGTTACACGAAAGCTTTCTTCCTCCGGTTTTGAGGTAAGTATCTGGCCTCCAAGTATCGTTCCGATCTGTATTCCATCCACGATAATCGGAGCGGCAAAGTCGATAAGGCCCGCATGGCATTTATATATGTAAGGTCTTCCTGTCCGTGCAGCCTGCTCTCCGCCTTCCTTGTGGGACTGTGCACAACGGTCATCCCCGGTCCTGGTTGAATGAG
>JAEWSD010000029.1 GCA_023398615.1 Bacillota bacterium | reverse complement strand
CCATAGAGGTTTCAACCTTAAGCGAGTTAATCTTTTCGATGGAAAGCATTGTGGATTCTTCGCCATTGTAATGCTCCCTTGCGATCAGGGCCGCACCGAAGGCGCCCATGATTCCCGCAATATCCGGCCGTACCGCTTCGCATCCGGCAAGAAGCTCGAAGCTGCGAAGGACGGCATCGTTATAGAAGGTTCCGCCCTGCACCACGATATTTTCACCCAGGTCTTTGGGATCGGTAATTTTAATAACTTTATAGATTGCATTCTTAATGACGGAGTAAGCAAGACCGGCCGATATATCGGCAACACTTGCCCCCTCTTTCTGCGCCTGCTTTACCTTTGAATTCATAAATACGGTACAGCGGGAGCCAAGGTCTATGGGATTGGCCGCAAACAGGGCAACCCTGGCAAAGTCGGCAACCTCATAGTTTAATGATTTGGCAAAGGTTTCGATGAAGGAACCGCAGCCGGAGGAGCATGCTTCATTGAGCTGTACACTGTCGACCGAATTGTTTTTGATCTTAATGCATTTCATATCCTGGCCGCCGATATCCAGGATGCAGTCTACCTTTGGTTCAAAGAAAGCGGCGGCATAATAATGTGCGACAGTTTCGACTTCCCCCTCATCCAACAGCAGGGCGGCCTTTATCAGGGCTTCTCCGTAGCCTGTTGAGCAGGAACGTACGATACGGGCGCTTTCCGGCAGTATCGAATAGACCTCTTTGATGGATTTTATCGCGGTTTTTAACGGGCTTCCGTTATTACTGCTGTAGAAAGAGTACAGCAGGGAACCGTCCTCGCCGACGACAGCGACCTTTGTTGTAGTGGAGCCGGCATCAATTCCGAGGAAGCAGTCACCTTCATATGTACTTAAATCCCCCTTTACAACGGAATGTAAGGAATGCCTGGTTTTAAATTTCCCATAATCCTGTTCGTCTTGAAACAGGGGAGTCATCCGGTTTACTTCAAATTCCATTTTAATTCCGGAAGAAAGCTTGGAGTTTAAGTATTCAAGAGAGGTCACGGACTGATAAGCCGAGCTCATGGCCGCTCCGATTGCCGCAAACAGATGCGAGTTGGAAGGAGCTATGACCTGTTCCTCCGTCAGGTGCAGGGTCCGTATAAATGCTGTTCTTAACTCGGTAAGGAAGTGGAGCGGTCCGCCCAGGAAAGCTACATTCCCTCTGATTGGTTTTCCGCAGGCAAGGCCGCTGATCGTCTGGTTTACGACTGCCTGGAATATGGATGCGGACAAATCCGGTTTTGTTGCCCCCTCGTTAATTAACGGCTGTATGTCCGATTTTGCAAATACACCGCATCTGGCCGCGATCGGATAGACTGCCTTATAATCCTTTGCATATTCGTTAATGCCTGCCGCATCGGTTTTCAGAAGGCTGGCCATCTGGTCGATGAAGGAGCCGGTGCCGCCCGCGCAGATCCCGTTCATTCTCTGGTCGATTCCGTTTGTAAAGTATATAATCTTTGCATCCTCGCCTCCCAGCTCGATTGCAACATCTGTCTGCGGTGCATAATCCTGCAGTGCCGTGGATACCGCAACGACTTCCTGCACAAAAGGCACCTCTAGATGCTTTGATATGGTGAGCCCGCCGGAGCCGGTAATCATTGGCGCCACCTCAATATTCCCCAGTTTCTCCCGGGCGTTGCTTATCAATTTGGCCAAAGTTTCCTGTATATTGGCAAAATGACGTTCATACTCTGAGTACAGTATCTCTTTATCTCCATCTAATATTGCAACTTTTACCGTAGTAGAGCCGATATCAATGCCTAAAGTAAATGTTTTATTATCTGTCATATATTTTCGCCCAAAGGCTTCCCCCTTACTGTAATCATATGATAATATCCGGATATTGAGTTCAGATATCGTTTCATTATATCGCTGTTATGCTAAAATGTGTCTAAATCTGTAAAAATCTATTTTAAAATGATAAAATTATCCGTGAACATATTTTACACCAAATTAGGTTAACAATCACGTAGTATTATACGACACATAAACTGGAAGTTCAATATAATAATTTTGACATGAATTTAAAAAAACGGAAATAAAAAAGAATGGAACCAGAAGAGGGGCTTTGAATATAATATAGTATATTTTCATAATTAAGCATGGATTAAGCCTGTAAACCGGTATTATTCCAGCTTTAGGAAAGTTGGTCAGAATGAATTGTACGAACTATAATTGCAAGGGTTATGTTATTAAACAGGGAGATACCCTGTATAGTATCAGCAGAAGATTTAACGCACCGATCGCCTTGCTGTTAAAGGCGAATCCCTATGTTGAAGTGTACAGCCTTCAGGTGGGTGATGAATTACGTGTTCCCGTAGTACAGCCGATTATATACGGTGATACGGCGCCTTATATGGTCGAAGAGAATGATACGTTAGAAAGTATATTGGAAAAGTTCGGTATTAGCCTTGATGAATTGCAACAGTTCAATAATCTGGATGATGTGACTCTCCAGCCCGGAATGATCATACAAATACCGACCTTTGAAGAGTAACGGTGCTTTACCTGCGAAAAATAAATGATACATTGAAAGCCGGTCTAAATAACTTGTGACGGAACAGGTATCCATGAGTTATTTAGACTATATTTATGCAGTTCCACCGTTTTTGACTGACGGAAAGCAATCAAATTGACATTCCATTATATGTTTTTTATTTGACAAAGGCTGATTGAGAACATATAATTAAGTGTACAATAAAAATAACCGTATCACAGGTTGAAACGTGAAAGGATGTGAACGTAATGGAAGCGGGGCCCAGTAGTTATGATCGACGGTCTGAAAACAGAATAAAACACTGCAGCCTGGCAGTTTAGATAGATATGTTCTTCTACTGCCCGGATGCAGTAGAAGGAGTGGAAGCATGATTGAAATTTTAAAAACATTTGATGACGGAATTCGTCAGATAAATGAGATTGAGCCGGGATGCTGGGTTGCCATGACGAATCCGTCGGCGACGGAATTATTGGAGATATCCGAAACATGCCGGATTGATATTGACCACTTAAGAGCATCTTTGGATGAAGAGGAAAGGTCCAGAATTGAGGTTGAGGAGGATTATACCTTAATACTGGTTGATATCCCCACTATGGAGGAAAGAAACGATAAGGACCGGTATGTAACCATACCGTTAGGTATCGTAATATCGAAGGATGTTATCGTAACGATCTGTCTGGAAGAGACAAAGGTTTTAAAGAGCTTTATGGACGGACGTGTAAGGGACTTTTTTACGTTTAAGAAGACAAGATTTATTCTTCAGATTCTTTATAAGAATGCAACCGTTTTTCTCCAGTACCTGCGGATTATTGACAGGAAAAGTGAAGAAATCGAACATAAGCTGCATATTTCTACCAGGAACCGCGAGCTGATCGATCTTCTTGAACTGGAAAAGAGCCTGGTTTACTTTACCACCTCCCTGCGTTCCAACGAGGTGGTTCTTGAGAAAATGTTAAAAATCGATAACATTAAGCAGTATCCGGAGGATACGGAGCTGCTGGAGGATGTTATTATCGAGAACAAGCAGGCAATTGAGATGTCTAATATATACAGCGGGATTCTTAGCGGGACTATGGACGCATTTGCTTCCGTCATATCAAACAACCTTAATATTGTTATGAAATTCCTCGCAACGGTAACAATCGTTATGGCAATCCCCACTATGATCGCAAGCTTTTTCGGCATGAATGTCGGAGGGATACCGGGAAGCACCTGGAACTTCGGCTTTATTACGGTGGTAGGAGTGACATTTTTGATATCCTTGATTGTCGCGTTAATTTTCAGAAAAAAAGATTTATTTTAAACATGAAGATACATGTTGGAAAGAAGTGGTAAGGAAATGAACCTGATGAATAAATGGAACCGTAAATACGGCAGATATGCAATTCATAATTTGATGATATATATTATTGTACTGTATGCTGTCGGATTTTTTCTGGATATGATGAACCCCGATTTTTATGGCCGGTACTTAATGCTGGATATTGATAAGGTACTTCAGGGCGAGGTATGGAGGATCGTTACCTTTATCGTCCAGCCGACAGATTCCGGTAATTTCCTGTTCCTTGCTATTGAGCTCTACCTTTACTATATGATAGGTAACTCCCTGGAGAATGCATGGGGAGCATTCCGCTTCAACCTTTATTATCTTTCGGGCGTACTGTTTAACATATTGGCAATTATTATTCTGTATCTGTTTACCGGATACAGCTATATCCTGGGCTTGTCTTATATTAACAGATCCATGTTTTTTGCTTTTGCGGCACTTTATCCGAATGTTCAGTTTTTACTGTTCTTTGTCATCCCGGTTAAGGTGAAATACCTGGGTTACCTCTATGGGGCATTTATTCTGTATGAAATATATGCCAGCATTGCGGCGCATCAATATTATGTCGGTGTTGCGATAGCGGTGGCCCTCGGCAATTTCCTGATTTACTTTCTCTCTACGAGAAACTATAAGCGGGTATCGCCGTCGGAATTCAAACGCAAAGCTAATTACAAACGTCAGGTAAGGGAGGCTTCCAACACCGGCAACGTAGTGGACTTTAAAGGACGGAAGACAATTACCAGACATAAGTGTGCCGTATGCGGAAGGACCGAGCTGGATGATGAAAATTTGGAATTCCGGTTTTGCTCAAAATGTGACGGCAATTACGAGTACTGCATGGATCATCTTTTTACGCATGAGCATGTGAAAAACCATTAAAGTACGGATTATATGGCGGGAGAAGCTATTGTGTTTTACTTATTAAAGAAAGACTGCAAGGAATTCCTTGGCAGCAAAAAGAGAATAGGTGTTATTCTGACAGTGCTTATTATTCTGATAATAAGCACTTATTGTAATATGATAAAACGGGAAAGCGGCAGCCCGGAAGCCTTTGTTCAGCTGGGGATTGCGGATCAGGACAATTCTCCGTACTCGAAGCTGCTTCTGGAATATTTCAGCGAGAGCGAAAGCTTTTCTTCCTATATAAACATTGTTCAAGGCGGGAGTGATGAGATCGGTCGGGCGTTCCGAAACGGAGAACTGGATATTACGATCACGATACCGGAGAAATTTGCGGAGAATATGATATATATCGAGCATCTTCCGGTTAAGGTTATGATAAATACGCAGGATACGACGAAAGCGGTTTTGCTTCAAAACATACTTGAAAGCTATGAGAAATACATACGTGCGGTAGAAATAAACTGTGTCACCCTGTATGATGTGATGACACTTTCCGATATGGAAAGCAGCCTGATTGAGGACAAGAACCTGGAGATTTCCTACGATCTGATATTCACCGCTCTCGGCAAGGAAGACTTTTTCCGGTATAAAGAAACCGGTGATTTCCCAAGTACCGGTGTTCTTAACTACTATCTTTGTGCCGTTATTGCGGTTATCCTGATTTATTCCGGTTTGTATGCGGGCTTTCAATTGCTTAGGGAGAAACAGCAGGGGACTGTCAGCCGTTTGATCGCAGCGGGCACTTCAATCAATACGATACTTCTTGAAAAAATCATATTTTCTGCGGTGATCGTATTTATTGCCGTATACGCTGCTTATTTATTCCCATCCTTATATCTCGGCAATGTCCCGAGCTGGAAAACCGCCGTAATCTATATGGCCGCGATTTTGTCCGCTCTATCCTTTGCCGTAATGCTCAGCGGGATTTTTCAAAAGGTACAAAGCTTTATGATAGCCGGCAATTTCATAAGCTTTTTGTTTATTGTGATAGGCGGGGGTATTATACCGATCATGAACCTGCCGTCGGAACTGGTTGTTTTTGCTAAGTTTACACCGGTTTACTGGTTTATTAGAATACTGTTGTCAATTCAAAGGGGAATGGACAATAGAACATTCCTGCAGCTTACCTTTGCACTGTTTACGGGTTCCGTTATTTTTTATACCTTAAGCTGCCTTATTTACAGTAAGAAATCCGTTTATTTGGAGGAGTAACCTGAATATGCGGGAAAGGGGTATTTATGTATCGATATCGTTTAAAGCTGATCTTCGGGGATAAACAGAATTGCATTCTGCTAGCCTGTACGTTTGTGCTGTTTCTGCTGGTGGCGGGCTCGCTTTCCGCCGGTGCGCAAAACCGGAGCAATATACCGATCGGACTGATAGACCGCGATCACAGTGAAAGCTCGGAACAATTGGCAACGGGTTTGAAGCAGATCCCCGCCCTGTATATCTATGAAGGCGGAGAGCAAAAACTGAATAAATTGCTTTACAGCGAGCAGATCAGTGCGATATTTGTGCTTGAGGAAGGCTATGAGGAGTCTGTCCGGTCAGGGGATGTAAAGGAACTTGTTACGATGTATTATCTTGAAGACAAGGATAATGTTAAGGTATTGTCGGACATATTTGCAGGCGAAATGCTGTATGAGATCTGCCTGTCCAAGGGCTATAACCTGTATGAGTCCCTGCCGGCAGTAAAGGGAAGTGCTTCCGGTGCGGATGGAGAGGAGAATGGTCCGGAGCTGTTTTCCAGACAGGAATATGTCAAATATGCGAAAGGACTGGCGGAATCCGCAGATTATGATTTTGCTTTCGATATTGAAATGGTTAGTACCGGGAATCAGGATACCGGTAGCAATAAGCTGTCTAATTCGGTAATTTATCTGCAGATTATCTGGGGGATACTTGGGATGCTGCTGCCCTTTGCAGCCATGATAATGGCGGCGGGTGTTGTACTGGAGCGTGAATCCGGGCTGTATAAAAGAATCCGGATATCCCTGATTCGGACATCCGTCATGGATGTCACCAACCTGGCCGCCATACTTACCGTACTGGGCATAGTTTCCATTCCGCTTTGCATACTGGTCGGCAGTAAAACCGCAGGCTTTACCTTTATGCGGGGATGTGCCTTATATCTGCTGATGCTGCTGTATTCGGCGGTGACAGGATTATGGTTCCTGTTTCTAGGCAAAATCATAAAAAAAACCGTAAAATACCAATACATAAGTGTGTTTTCAATTATTTTAGCCGGTATTCTGGGCTTTTTCCAATTAATCGGCGGATTTATCCGCCCGGAGATATTAAATTTTCTGAAATTAATACCAAATAACTGGTTTATTCAAGGATTTACTGATATAATATTAAGCAATGGTTTTGTGCCGTACCAATCCTATGCTGTATTAGGGGTAACGGTTATGGGTCTGTACGGATTAAACTGTTTGACAGGATACGGACAGAACAAGGTATGACAGGAGAGAAATGATAATGGACAGCAATTTAAAACAAATCATTAGTGAAATAGAACGCGGACATAATCCGGAGATGAATCTTCCCCGATATTTCAGCCGTTTATCAACCCTATACGAACAATATGCGGAAGTGGTATTTACATTGGATTACTATTCCTTCTATGACAATTATATCGAAATGGAAAAGGAAGGGGCCTTAAAGGAGGAAGAGGAACAGTTTGCGGCACAGCTTAATCAAATCGTTGCAGCTTCCGTGTTATCCGGATTCTCCGGAGAAAAGATGGAAGAAAACATCAAGGCATTGGATGCCTTAAGAAACCGGATAATTGACAGGATGGAGATTTTGACTGCCTATACCGATATTTTTATAATCTACGATCATATCATGACCCGCCTTGAATACCGTTTCAAGGATGTGAAAGACGATTTTGACGATGAGGGTCTGGCGGTTAAAATATTAAATTATATCTTTGAGTATGAGGATAATCTGATTATTAATGAAAGAGTCAAGGAAATTATCGGTGAGCTTCCTGTTCGGATGACGAAACCCCGGTATTTTGATTTAATCAGGGAAAGCCTGTCTCTGTATAAAGGGGCGGTGATATCTTCCGTTGATTCCTATCTGTATATGATCCGGAGCAGTGCCATGCTGCATATTCCGGAGGGGATGGATACCGCTTATCCGGAGTTCAGAGAATTTAGAGAGAAGTTGAAAAACCTGGATTTCAGGAATGTTACGGCCGAAGAATATAATACTCTCCATACGGAGCTTATAAGTGCTACGGAAAAGATAAGCAATTCCGTGGATTTTTATTATTCCTTGCAGGAGACTATTAATCATCTCTACGTTATCAATCTGATGACACCGTACGCATTTACGGATGCCGGCAGTGATTCGGATAAGGAACTGTGTATTCAGATCATACGGGATATCTATGAGCATTTTCAAGCGGACGTACACGCCGAGATGGATGTCGCTTCGGCAGATAAGCTGATATCCACGGAGGGAAAGCAGGAATCACTCTTTCATCAGATTACGGCTGCGGTGCCCGTATTGGAGGTTATTAAATCCGAGTACGGCGGGATAGTCGACAGCCTGATGTTAGGGCGTACCTTCCGGTGTCTGGAGGCTGCGGAGAAATTGATCGGCAGCAGCCTGTTTGCGGTGCTGGAGCAGGCGGCGGAGGACAAAAAGGCAGACGACGCTTACATCGGCGTAGTTCAGGAGGAGCTGATCACACAGCTTACGCAGGTTTTTGCCGGCAGCTCCAAATATATCTACAGGTCTATTGTGGCAAATACGATAAATAAGATGCCGGTATTCTTCCAATCGCCGGAGGAAATCAGGGAATATATCATGAATTCTCTGGAACAGTGCCGTGATTTGCCGGAAAAAAGCGCCAGTGTGGATATTATCGGCGGCTTTTTGAAGAATTAGTCCTGTATTTTTATGATAAATATGTGGTATAATGGAAAATATACAGGGAATAGGCAAATAAGCACATTTGGGCGCATAAAATCAATGCAGGCGCATATCTGTGTGCCGGAAAAAGGTGTTGCTATGATCAGATGGGCAGATAAGTTGTATCTGAGCGGTGATATTACGCCGAGAAAAAAGGCCAGGCTTATGAAAGCCATTGAAAACGGGCAATTGACTTTTGAAGTATATTGTATTGCCTTTGCTTCCAATCCGGAAAATCTGTTCGATATTATCAATGCAAATGATCTGCTGTTTCCTTATTACCGAAGAAAGGAAATGGAAGTCCTGGGGTTAGCTGCCTCCAGGGGGACGGCGAAGCTCCTTGTAAAGGACATGCTTGAGGAAGTGTATAAAGCAACCGGTGGGTTCAAGGTAAGAGAGTATTTTAGTATCCGGTAGCGGGTACTGCCGGAAAGAATGAAATAGGAGGAGGATACCGAGAAAATATGCTTCATATCATTTTGTTCCTGTTAAAATTGATCGGAATTATCCTACTCTCAATTTTAGGAATCATTCTTTTTCTTATACTGATTGTACTTTTTGTTCCGGTCCGCTACAGGATGGAGGCCGAATGGAACGACGAATTTCTGGCGAAAGCGAAAATAGGCTGGCTTTTTCGGGCATTGTATGTGAGGATTACTTTTACCGGCGGTAAGCTTCGAATGATACTGCGGATATTCGGCAGGGTATTTTATGACAGCGATAAGCCGAAGGAAAAGGTAAAAAAGGATATAAAAAGAGGTGCCGCGAAAATCGGCAGGAAGGCTGCCAGGCAGGCAGAGGAACTGGTGGAGCCGGAAAAAGGCGGCTTAACGAAGCCGCAGCCAAAATCTCGGACGGACACGGACACCGGTAAATTGGCGGAAAAGCAAGATGTAAACCAAACCGCACAACCGGAGATAAATCAGGAAGCAGCCGGGAAAGCGAAAGACGGACAGAGTATCGGAAAACCCGATGTTTTTACGGAGAGAAGCAGACGGGAGAAATCCCGGGAGCCGGATGGCGGCCGTGTTTTTGATAAGGCATCGAAGGAGGAAGACGGGAAGACCGGCAGGGTAAAACGCTTCTTTCAAGGTATCGTTGCGGGGCTAAAGTCATTTTATCATAAAATAAAAAATTTCTTCCTAAAAATTAAGAGTATATTTTCCGACATAAACGATAAGGTTACCAGGATTCGCGCCGTTTGGCACAAATGCAGGGAGTTCCTTGACGAGAAATCAAACCGGGCCGGGTTAAAACATATTTATAACAGCCTGCGCAAATCCTTAAGGCACATACGGCCGGGAACGGTGAGAGCAGAGATCGAATTCGGAACCGGAGATCCGTGCATGACAGGACAAGCTCTTGGTGCGGCCGCTGTTTTCATTGCTTATTACGGCAAAGCGGTACGGATTACGCCGGATTTTGAGAATGAAATATGGAAAGGAACCTTATTTCTTAAGGGCAGAATAAGATTATTTACTTTACTAATAATATGTATAAAATTGATACTAGACAAGAACTTCAGACATTTGGTAAAAAACTTTAGAGATTTAAAGGAGGAGTTATAATGGCAGAAAGTAATTTTAATACAACAGTAGAGTCACTGTTTAAGGGGATGGACAGTTTCCTTACAACAAAAACCGTAGTAGGGGATGCCGTGAAATTCGATGACGGAACCATCATACTTCCCCTGGTGGATGTAAGCTTTGGCGTAGGAGCCGGTGCCTTTGCAAAGGATACGGGCAAGAATAACGCCGGTGGCGGTATGGGAGGCAGGATTACGCCCAGCTCCGTACTGGTTATTCAGGACGGAACCACGCGTCTTGTAAATGTTAAGAATCAGGACAGCCTTACGAAGATTTTGGACATGGTTCCGGACTTTATTAACCGGTTTACAAAGGGAAAGGTTAAGGAAGATGATGTATCCGGTAAGGTAGACGAGGCCTTGAAGGCACAATCCCTGAATAAAGAGAAGAAGGCGGAAGATCAGGACAGTTAACAGGGCTGCTGTTCAGCCTTATGGCTTCATAGTAACCGGTTATTCATAAATTTTAAATTTTTCTTGCATTATTATTAGGATTCTGCTAGAATAGATTTGTTTGCAGGTCGTACGACTTAAATTATACCTAGGGAGGTGTTTTCAAATGGCTAAATGTGCAATTTGTGAAAAAGGCGCTCACTTTGGAATTGCTGTGAGTCATTCTCATAGAAGATCAAACAAGATGTGGAAGTCTAATGTAAAGTCTGTAAGAGTACTGGTAAACGGTGCGGCGA
>JAEWSD010000162.1 GCA_023398615.1 Bacillota bacterium | reverse complement strand
TACTTTACTACGGAGGAAGCAAAAAATACATTTACAATGGATGAAACCAGTAAAATTACAGGTACTCAGGAATTAAAGAAGTAATTAGTGAACAGGATTAGAGTGTCAAAAGGGCCAATTTAGTATTCTGAATGAATATCAGCGTATATATATTTAATTTAGCTGCCTTACCCTCGGGCACATATTTTTTACAAGCCTCTATCGGCTCAAAAAATCAAGCTGACCGGCTTGATTTTTGGCCAGAGTCTTGACAAAATATAAACAGTGTCCTCGGCCGGTCGACGCAAAATTGAATATATATACGCTGATATTCATAAAAAATACCATGAATGGCCTTTTGATATTCTAATCTGAACAGATAACAAAGAATCATAACAGGGTATTTCAAAAGCCGATTCGACCGGTCTGCACTCAAAAGGCCGTCAATTGACTTTTGAGATACCTTATTTTAAGTTATATATTCAGCATACTTTTTAATACATCTGCCGTTGCCCGGCAGTACCAATTCTGTAAGGCAATCAGCAGGGAAACACCGTATATCAGATAGATCAGCCTGGTACTGACGGCGGTTACATTCCTGTTTATACGGATCGCCCATCCTGCCGATATTGTCATTAATATATGGGACAGCTGAGTTGTCAGCGCTCCTTGCCCGCTCCACGGGAATATGAACAGCCCCATAGTTCCGAAGACGGTTAACGGAATGACCAATACAAGAAAATACTTTAAATACTGAGGTTTTTTATCTGACAGTATTAGTAGGATAAAGAAAATAATTTCTGTCGGTGCGCATACATTGTACATGATCCATTGGATAAATGACGCTTTTAGAAATACCCTGAAAACAAAGACCCCCCAGATTGCTAATAAAAGCATTGTGGTACCCAAAATATGACCTGATACTTTTTCCCGTTTACTCATTACATATACCTCCTGTTTTTTTATAAATATTCCTGCCGGCAAAAGAATTATATATCCTCCGGTGCGGAGGAAGGTCAAGCCTTTAGTCAAATTATTTAAGATAAAAATACTTGCATTTGGAAATTCTATATGTTATAGTAGTTATAGAACATATAAAGACATGGAAGATTTTTCTCCTGTGTAGTATAATGATTAAAAACCGGGGGAAGATACTTTCGGAAAGGGCAGGTATCGATTATGAATATAAATAAATTTACGCAGAAATCAATGCAGGTGGTTCAGGATTGCGAAAGGATCGCATATGATTACGGGCATCAGGAAATTGACCAGGAACATTTGCTTCGCAGTCTGCTTGCCGTAGAGGACAGCCTGATATTAAAGCTGCTCAAGAAGATGGAGATTACCACAGAGGTCTTTGAGGCCCAGGTGGAAGGACTGCTGCAGAAGCGGCCGAAGGTGACCGGCGGTAATGCATATATCAGCAATGATCTGAACAAGGTACTTATCTATGCGGAGAATGAAGCAAAGCAGATGGGCGATGAGTATGTGTCCGTGGAACATATTTTTTTGAGCATGATAAAGCAGCCCAACCATGAGGTCAAAAAGCTGTTCCAGGATTTCAGAATTACCAGGGATGCCTTTCTTAAAGCGCTTCAGGGTGTACGCGGCAACCAGAAGGTAACGAGCGACAATCCGGAGGCTACCTATGATACCCTGGAGAAGTACGGCTCCGACCTGGTGGAACGTGCGAAACAGCAGAAGCTGGACCCGGTTATCGGCAGGGATGCGGAGATCCGGAATGTGATCCGGATTTTATCCAGGAAGACGAAGAATAACCCGGTACTGATCGGTGAACCCGGCGTCGGTAAGACCGCGGTGGTGGAAGGGCTGGCGCAGAGGATCGTCCGAGGAGACGTACCGGAGACCTTAAAGGATAAGAAGGTGTTTGCACTGGATATGGGTGCCCTGGTTGCGGGAGCAAAGTACCGGGGTGAGTTTGAGGAAAGGCTGAAAGCGGTGCTTGAGGATGTTAAGAACAGCGACGGACAGATCATCCTGTTCATTGATGAGCTGCATACCATTGTGGGTGCCGGCAAGACGGAAGGTGCAATGGACGCGGGCAATATGCTAAAGCCGATGCTTGCCAGAGGGGAACTGCACTGTATCGGTGCGACGACCCTGAACGAATACCGGCTGTATATCGAGAAGGATGCCGCTCTGGAGAGGCGTTTCCAGCCGGTACTGGTGGATGAGCCAACGGTGGAGGATACCATTTCCATATTAAGAGGCTTAAAGGACCGGTATGAGGTATTCCACGGAGTAAAGATAACGGATGCCGCGCTGGTTTCGGCCGCCGTGCTTTCCAACCGCTACATTTCGGACCGTTTCCTGCCGGACAAGGCAATCGACCTGGTGGATGAAGCCTGCGCTCTGATTAAAACCGAGCTGGATTCCATGCCGACGGAGCTGGACGATCTGCAGAGACGTATCATGCAGATGGAGATAGAGGAAGCTGCCTTAAAGAAGGAGACCGACCGGTTAAGTGCGGAACGCCTGGAGGCATTGCAGAAGGAACTGGCGGAGCTCAGGGAAGCCTTTGCGGCCGATAAGGCCAAATGGGATAATGAGAAGGCTGCCGTTGAAAGGATACAAAAGCTCAGGGAAGAGCTGGAGGCTCTGAATAATGAGATCCAGCTGGCGGAACGCAACTATGACCTGAATAAGGCGGCTGAACTGAAATACGGCAGGCTGCCGGCGCTGACGAAACAGCTTGAGGCGGAGGAAGATAAGGTCAGGAAGGAACAGCATACCCTTGTGCATGAGAATGTAAGCGATGAGGAGATTGCCAGGATTGTATCCAGGTGGACAGGCATACCTGTGACAAAGCTTACGGAAAGTGAAAGGAATAAGACGCTTCACCTGGACGAGGAGCTGCACCGGAGGGTAATCGGACAGGAGGAAGGGGTAAGCCGGGTATCGGATGCCATCCTGCGGTCCAAAGCCGGTATCAAGGACCCGAGCAAGCCCATCGGCTCCTTCCTGTTCCTCGGACCGACCGGCGTGGGAAAGACAGAGCTTGCCAAGGCTCTTGCCGCTTCCCTCTTTGATAATGAGCAAAACATGGTTCGTATCGACATGAGCGAGTATATGGAGAAATATTCCGTCTCCCGCTTGATTGGTGCACCTCCGGGATATGTCGGATATGAAGAGGGCGGCCAGCTGACGGAAGCCGTCAGAAGAAAGCCGTATTCGGTAGTCCTTTTCGATGAAATCGAAAAGGCGCATCCGGATGTGTTCAACGTACTTTTGCAGGTGCTGGATGACGGCCGCATTACGGATTCGCAGGGCAGAACCGTGGATTTCAAGAATACCATTCTTATCATGACCTCCAATATAGGATCTATCTATCTGCTGGAAGGCATTGAGGAGGACGGCGGTATTTCCGGGACGTGTGAAACAATGGTAATGAATGACCTGAGGAATCATTTCCGTCCCGAATTTCTGAACAGGCTGGATGAGATCATCCTGTTCAAGCCTCTGACGAAGAGCAACATAAGCGGAATCATCGATCTGCTTATTGCGGAGCTGAACCGCAGGCTTTCGGACAGGGAGATCTCGATCGAACTGACGGAGGCGGCAAAGGCCTATATTGTAGAGCAGGCTTATGATCCGGTATACGGGGCCCGCCCCTTAAAGAGATATCTTCAGAAGAATGTGGAGACCTTAAGTGCAAGGCTGATCCTAAGCGACCGTGTCCATGCGCAGGATACGATACGGATAGATGCCGGTGACGGTGGGTTAACGGCTGATGTGAAGGCAGAATACCGGTAATCCGGTGATTCTCACAGGGTGCGGGAAGTAATTAGTATGTGATCGTTCAGTTTATGGTACCATAATTATGTCATTAACGGTATTTTTTTCGTGCATTTTGGAAATAATTGATATATAATATCCATATCAGCATTAGAGAGTACCCTGAATAAGGAGAGACACAGGAATGACCAAGCTTGAGGAACTTTTGAAGGCAATTACAAAGGAGCATGTTTATATTCAGACACATAATTACCCCGACCAGGATGCACTGGCTTCCGCTTTCGGCCTGCAGGCATTGCTCAGCTCAAAGGGCAAGTGTTCCACCATATGCTACAGCGGTCAGATTGCAAAGCATAATACCTTGAAAATGATTGAACTTCTTCACATGGATATCTATAATTCCGATGAGTTTGATATGAAGGAAGGGGACGATATTATCCTTGTGGACGGACAGAAGGGCAATATTAACATGCAGAGCTTTGCCGGCAGGGAGATTGCCTGTATCGACCATCACCCGGTGCAGGAGCTGACCGGATATGAATTCTGCGATATTCGCGGCCAGATGGGAGCCTGCGCCTCCATCATTGCGGAATATTTCATTGATAATGGCATTGAGGTGCCAAGAGACGTGGCGACAGCCTTAAGCTATGGGATTAAGATGGATACCGGGAATTTGTCCAGACGGGTTTCCGATAAGGATATCGATATGTTCTGCTATCTTTATAAGAGGGCGGATATCGAGCAGCTGCGTGATTTTGAAAACAGCAGTCTGCGTCGGGATGACTTAAAGGCTTACCAGGATGCAATATCCAGCCTGAGGTTGTATGGACGTTTAGGGATTGCGAAAATCGGTGACGATTGCTCGGAAGCCATAATCGGAAGCATATCGGATTTCCTGCTGGCCCTGACTGAGATTGACTGTACGCTGGTTTATTCCTACCGTGTAGGTGGTTTAAAGTTCTCGATCCGGAGCGAAGCAAGTAAAATTGATGCAGGCAAGGTGATAAAGGAAGCCTTAAAAGGCCTGGGCGACGGCGGCGGACATCCTTCTATGGCGGCAGGCTTCCTGCCCGGTCTGACATCGGAGGAAGAAATCAATAGCATGGCCGAACTGGTTGAACGACGGGTAATTCATTTGGTAACTAATATGTGAAAGTTGATGAAATTTATGCGAAAATATACAATTTATACAAAATTGGAAAAACAGTTTGACCTCCGCACACGCTCGTGATATAATACGTACGGTACATTTATCTGGATTAAGCATCTGGAGCGTAGAAATAGTTTAGGAATAGAATTGATTAATACAGTGGATGAAATCTGCTATTTCAATGATAATACATTAAGCTCTCTGTCCCAAAAGACCAAGAGCTTTTTTTATCGTATAGGAGAGAGTTCGCCCTATACGATAATAAAAAGCGCTCCGCAAGCGAACTTTGTTCGCCTTAGGATACGCACTCAGCGCGTAAAGCTTAAAAGCTTAAAAAGCAAAGCTTAGGAAATTTACCGGCAAAGCCGGCCGCGCTCGGCGTGAGAATTTGCCCTTGGCAAACTCTTTGTTCTGTAACATGGGATAGTTTCCTTGGCATGGAAAGCTTTATTTCCTTGCGGGGTTTCTCCGGAAAACGGGATGGGATTCCTTTTGCAGATGCTTAGCGGGCCAGGCAGCATAAATTATATATAAAAATGCTGCCTATGTGAGGTGAAATTTCAACGAAGCATGGAATTAAGAGTATTTAAGCCTCCGAAGGATAAAATATTAAGAGGATATTAGGCAGAGAAAGGAAACAGGTAAAACATGCAAACAGTTAGATTTGAAGAACTAGAAATTAATGAACCGATTTTAAGGGCAATCGTGGAGATGGGCTTTGAGGAGGCTTCTCCGATACAGGCAAGTGCGATTCCGGTAATGCTTTCCGGGAAAGATATTGTCGGGCAGGCACAGACCGGTACCGGTAAGACGGCGGCTTTCGGAATTCCGCTTTTGCAGTCAATAGATCCCAAGGATAAACATTTACAGGCCGTGGTGCTATGTCCTACCAGGGAGCTTGCCATCCAGGTGGCGGAAGAGATCCGCAAGCTGGCAATCTTCCTTCACGGGATTAAAGTGCTCCCGATCTACGGCGGTCAGGAGATATCGAAGCAGATCCGTTCCTTAAAGGCAGGTACACAGGTAGTCATCGGAACACCGGGCCGTGTTATGGATCATATGAGGCGGAAAACCGTTAAATTTGACGAGGTAAAACTGGTGGTTTTGGATGAAGCCGATGAAATGTTAAATATGGGGTTCCGTGAGGATATCGAAACGATACTGAAGGATGTGCCGGAGGAAAGACAGACGGTTCTGTTCTCCGCAACCATGCCAAAGCCTATCATGGATATCGCAAAGACCTATCAGAAGAATGCACAGGTAATCCGTGTGGTGAAGAAGGAGTTGACCGTTCCGCGCATTGAGCAGTATTATTACGAGGTAAAGCCGAAGAATAAGGACGAGGTTTTATGCAGGCTGCTTGATATGTATAATCCGAAGCTGTCCCTCGTATTCTGCAACACCAAGAAAAAGGTGGATGAACTGGTTACCGCTCTGCAGGGCCGGGGATACTTTGCGGAAGGACTTCACGGTGACTTAAAGCAGCAGCAGCGGGACCGTGTAATGAACGGCTTCCGGAACGGGAAGACAGAAATTCTGGTAGCAACTGATGTGGCGGCAAGAGGTATTGACGTCGACGATGTGGAAGCCGTATTCAACTATGATGTTCCGCAGGACGACGAGTACTATGTGCACCGTATCGGCAGAACCGGACGTGCCGGCAGAACCGGCAGAGCCTTTACTTTGATAGTCGGCAAGGAAGTATACAAGCTAAAGGACATACAAAGATACTGCAATACGAAGGTAGTTGCTCAGTCGATCCCTTCCATCAATGATGTAACCGCGGTGAAAGCGGAGAAGATTCTGGACAGAATAGACAGCATCATTGATTCCGAAGATTTGTCAAAGATGATCGACCTGATTGAAAGCCGTGTCAATACGGAGGATTATACTTCGCTTGATATTGCTGCGGCATTTTTAAAGATGGCAATGGGAGAAGGAAACAATCAGCCAGAAGAGAAATATGAAGATTTTGGGGATACCGGCGCGGAAGCGGGCATGGTCAGACTTTTTATCAACATCGGCAAGAACCAGAATGCAAGACCCGGTGATATCCTGGGAGCCATAGCCGGTGAAACCGGAATGCCGGGCAAACTGATCGGAAGCATCGATATGTACGATAAATATACCTTTGTGGAGGTTCCAAGGGAATATGCCTCCGATGTCATTCAGGTTATGAAAGATGCAAAAATCAAAGGAAAGAGTATTAATATTGAACCGGCAAACCGTAAATAAAACTACAGCCAAATAAATAACCATAGCTTCAAAAAGCAGACAGCCACACCGATTATGGAAAGGAGCTTCTTCCTTCCGTTCGTCCGGTACGTATGTCTGCTTTTTGAGACTATGGGCTTATCTTTTCTGATTGATCGGGCCGATTCCTTCCTCCACCGGATTATGCGTCTGATTCTGGTTTTCAACCTTTGCTTTGTTCGATACGCTGTTGAATCTTTCAAGTTCCTTCTTTTGCTGCTGCTTTTCCGACTTTATTCTGCTCATTTACCATACCCTTCCTTTTGGTTTTATATTTAAAATTTGCCTGGCTATAGTGTTTGTAGTTATGGCTCAAATATACATATAACCCATCAGTGCAAAAATGAGTGCAATAATAGTGCAAAAATATCTGGAATGTTTCTTGTAATACATGTCCAATGTGATATAATGAAGGCATAATGAGCAAAATAACTTTCGGAAAGGATGGGAATATTGTGTTTATAAATGAAGTGAAGGATAATTTAACGAATCAGATTATTCCGTTTTGGAAGAACCTGAAGGATGAAGAGTACGGCGGATATTACGGTTTTCTTGATTTTGAACTGAACCTGGACCGGAAAGCGGATAAGGGTGCTATCTTACACAGCAGGATATTGTGGTTCTTTACAAATGCATACACAACATTGGGTGATAAGGAATGCTTGGAGCATGCATCACATGCATATCGGTTTTTGAAAGAATGCTGTATTGACAAGGAAAACGGCGGTGTTTACTGGTCCGTCACCTATGACGGAAAGCCTTCCGATACCACGAAGCATACTTATAATCAGGCATTTGCCATTTATGCATTATCCTCCTATTATGGAGCAACAAAGGATGCAGAAGCGTTAAAGCTTGCATATCGGTTGTTCGAGCGGGTAGAAACCACCTGCAGGGATTCCGTCGGATATCTGGAATCGTTCAATGTAAGATTCGAGCCGGAGAATAATGATAAGCTTTCGGAAAACGGACTGATGGCCGGCAAAACGATGAACACGCTGCTGCATGTGTTTGAGGCCTATACCGAACTGTATCGCGTGGACAGGCAGGAAAGGGTCGGGAACTGCCTGAAACGGATTCTGGACCAGTTTGCAGAACAGCTTTACAATCCCGAGCGCAGGATTCTTGAGGTATTTTTTGATGAAAATATGAACAGTATTTCGGACTTAAATTCCTACGGTCATGATATTGAGGCTTCCTGGCTGATAGACCGGGGCTGCGAGGTTCTTGGGGACAAGGCCTATACTGAAAAGATGCTTAAGGTTACCAATGCTTTAAGGGAGCATATTTTAGAGGAAGGCTTTGACGGTACTTCCCTGGATAACGAATGCTTTAAGGGTATAGTGGATACGACAAAGGTCTGGTGGGTGGAGGTGGAAGCCATCCTGGGATTTATAAACGGATACCAGCTGGATTCCTCTAAAAAGAAGTATCTGGAGGCTGCCGCCAGGATCTGGGATTTCACTAAGGCCTATATGATTGATAAAAGGCCTGGCTCCGAATGGTTTTATGACCTGGACAAGACCGGTACTCCGGTCAGCAGGAAGGAAATCGTGGGACCGTGGAAATGCCCGTATCACAATGGCAGAATGTGTTTTGAAGTGATTAAGAGGAATATTGACTGGTAAGAAAATACAAGATAGAAAGGAATGCCATATATGCATCCAAATTATTATGTACAGCTGGAGAAATATAACAAGCTGATCAACAGAAAAAATGAGGTAAGCCTGGTTTACAACGGCATTTATGACCGTTATGTGAATCCGGTGCTGACGAATGAGCATATCCCGTTATTCTGGAAATACGATCTGAATGAGGAGACGAATCCGTATTTCATGGAACGCCTGGGGGTAAATGCGGTATTTAATTCCGGCGCTATCGAGTTAAACGGCAAGTATTACCTGGTGGCACGCATCGAAGGCAATGACAGGAAGTCTTTCTTTGGAGTTGCGGAAAGCGGCAGCCCGGTGGAGGGATTCCGCTTCTGGGACTATCCGATCTTGCTGCCGGATACCTGCCCGGAAGAGACGAATGTATACGATATGAGACTTACGAAGCATGAGGACGGTTACATTTACGGAGTATTCTGCTCGGAAAGCAAAGATATGACAAGCAATGACCTGTCTGCCGCCAGGGCGGAAGCAGGAATCGTGAGGACGAAGGATCTTAAGAGCTGGGAAAGGTTAAAGAATCTGAAGACCTTAAACTCCCCGCAGCAAAGGAATGTTGTCCTGCACCCGGAGTTTGTTAACGGAAAATATGCATTTTATACCAGGCCGATGGACGATTTCATTAATACCGGTTCGGGCGGCGGGATCGGCTTCGGTTTATGTGACGATATTACCAATGCGGTGATCGATGAAGAAATCATTACAAGCAAGAGAAAGTACCATACCATAACGGAAGCAAAGAACGGTGCCGGAGCAGTTCCTATCAGGACGGACAGGGGCTGGCTCCATATTGCACACGGTGTCAGGAACACGGCGGCAGGCTTAAGATATGTCGTTTATGTATTTGCTACGGCATTAGAGGACCCGTCTGAGGTAATCGCGGAGCCTTCCGGATTCTTTATTGCTCCTTATGGGGAAGAAAGGATCGGAGACGTATCAAATGTAGCGTTTACAAACGGGGCGATCACAAAGGACAACGGCGAAGTCTATATTTACTATGCTTCCTCCGATACCAGGCTCCATGTTGCGGCTACTACCGTCGATAAGCTTGTGGACTATACCTTTAACACGCCGGAGGATCCGCTGCGTTCCGTGGAATGTGTACGGCAAAGATGCGACTTTATTGCAAAGAATTTAGAGATATTAAATAAATAATTACCCGGTTTTGACAGGGGAATGAATTGAAAATGGTTGCCGGAATAAATGGGTATCCTGCGAAATTTAAGCATTTCGCATGGGTACCCGTTTATATATTTTTACCGGCAAAGCCGGCCGCGCTCGGCGCGCGAGTTTGCCCTTGGCAAACTCTTTTTTACCTATACAATCCGGTTGAAATTCTTCAGCAGCAGGAGATTCAGAATGGCAAAATTGGATTTCCACCAGTTTTTGCTGATTGCGAATTCCTTTTCATATGCTCCCCAATCCCAGGTAATATCCCATACGCCGTCTTTATTTATGCGGCTTAAGAGGAAATCCAGTTCCTCACTGATAGGAGCCTCATTGCCGTCGCAGAAGACGGAATCCGGTGAATCTATGAACATGGAAGGCTTTCTGCAGTACTGGTTCCATGTCGAAGGATCTCTGTCAATGAACTGACAGGTTTGCTCCTTCAATGCCTTTTCCAGGTCGGATAAGCTGCTTGCCTCCGCTATTCCTTCCTCCTTTAAGCTCATGAGCAGATAATGGTAACAGGTTATCTCCCCTTCCCGAAATACGCTTCGGTAGGACTTATTATCCCAGGTAACGCCGGACAGATATTTTGTGACTGCTTCTGTGGCAATCTTTCTTGCTTTCTCATAGATCGTGGAATCCTTCCCTGCAAAGCGAAGAATAAACCCGGCAAGCTTTGCGGTCGGATTATATCCCCATTCCTCCTTGATGTTCTCCCGCAGGGTCCACCAGGGAGCATGCGGATAATCGTTGTTTGACGGGATCAGGGCCGGCCAGTAGCTGCCGTTGAAATCCGGCGTATCCTCCAGGTATCTGAGCAGGGATATAATGATCGGATGCTTTTTATCCCTGAACTTGATTTCCTCCAATATGTCGACTGCCGTAGCGGCAGTAATCGGAGAAGAAGCAGGATTCCAGGAATCGGCTTCAAGTGCATTTCCAAAGCCGCCGTCTTCATTCTGGTAAGCCGCAAGCGCATTCAGTACGTCATCCTTACCGCCGTTCTCAAAGTGGTATCTCCACCTTGCGATATCCAACGGCCTTGCATTGCGGTAAACCCACCTTCTGATTTCAATAAACTGTTCTTTTGTAAGTTTGTTCAAAGCTATCACCTCGTAATATTTTTTATAAATTAGGTAATTGCGAAACTCCTTTTTGTGTTTGCTGATATACCTGTCTTTTATAAATAAGATTATAGGGAAAGGGATCATAAATGTATTGAAAAAATGCGACCTCAGCTTCTGTGTAAGGCCAGAATTTTTGCATCGGACGGAGTTAATGAGTGATATTTCTTGAAATCGTTAAGCAGGTGTGCCTGATCACTGTAGCCGTAACGAAATACCGCATCCTGAATATTGAATCTGCTATTGCTTAGGACATCCTGCCAAAGGTATTGGTAACGGATAAGCCCGCTGATTTGCTTTGGTGACAGTCCGGCATATTCCTTGAACAACCGTTCCAGCTGGCGACTGCTGACTGCCGTATAACTCATAAGATCGGTTATTTTAGCGGTTCCCTTCATGGCTATCAGCTTATGTACCGCATTCATGACATTACTGTTCAGCCGGTCTCCGTTCAGTATTCCAAGGAGATACTGTTCGACCTTGATTATCCGGTCAGGCATTGCGGTATGCATCTTAAATATTTCTTCGAAATCACGCCGGAAGTTTTTAAAATATTCATCTGTGTCCGAAAAGGCATCCAAAGCGCTGCGCATGGATTCATCAGAAAACAGCGGTACCGCCCAAAAGGGAAACCGGATTGCAAACAGGGAGGTATTGCCATTGGAACTATTATTCTTCGCATAAAAGGAGTTGATATTGATTCCGGTGAAAATGGAGGAGACAATATTGTTATCCTTGTCCAGGCTGAATAGGATATCCATGCAGGAATCAGGTATGACAAGCCTGTCCGTTTTTTCTGTCCTTCTATTACCGGAATATATTCCAGGCTCTCCCCAGAAACAACTGACATATGGTCTCAGCGCTTCGCAGGGCATAATTTCAACATGTATTTCATTATTAAGGAACGGCTGCGCGGTAGTCGGACGGTAAAGCTTACTCAGATCGAGCATAAAGACATCCTTTCATCAGTAGTTATTATATCGGGCCTGCCAAGAATATAGGTTAAAATTTATTAGCATTATTTATTTGATGTGAAAAGCAACGCAGCCACTAAAAGCATTATCCGAAATTCGAGTAACTTCCTACCCTCCTGCCCCTTTTAGCTGTAAAATAATAGGATAAATTTATTATCATCCGAACAAGTATGAAAGTCAATGTATTATTTTAAAGAAAAGATGAGATAAAACAGAAACGCCCCTGGGGAAGGGGCGTTTCCGCATAATGGCACTGTATATAGAGGAGTGTATATATAATTGGGATTATATATACAAAGATATAAGCGTTTTAATTTCCCCTGGAAAACAGGTTTCCGCCGGGACTTATGGAGTTAGCCGAAATATCTGTCTAACAGGCCTTTGAAAGCCTTACCGTGTCTGGCTTCATCCTTTGCCATTTCATGTACGGTATCGTGGATAGCATCCAGGTTGGCAGCCTTTGCGCGCTTTGCAAGGTCGAACTTACCTGCGGTAGCACCGTTTTCAGCGTCAACTCTTAATTGAAGATTCTTCTTGGTGCTGTCGGTAATTACTTCGCCAAGCAGTTCGGCAAACTTTGCCGCATGCTCTGCTTCCTCATGGGCAGCCTTCTCATAATAAAGGCCGATCTCCGGATATCCTTCCCTGTGGGCAACTCTGGCCATTGCAAGATACATTCCCACTTCGCTGCACTCGCCTGCGAAGTTCGCTCTTAAATCATTGATAATATCCTCATCAACACCCTTAGCTATTCCTACAACATGCTCCGTAGCCCAGGTCATCTCGGAGGACTGCTCCGTGAACTTAGAGGCCGGCGCCTTGCAGATCGGACATGATTCCGGTGCGGAATCTCCTTCATGAACATAACCACATACCTGACATACAAATTTTTTCATACTTTTAATCTCCTTTTTTATATTAATCTTTGATTTGATAATAATAACTATTACTGATATTATAATATAATAACCTATTTGATTTGTCAATACTTAATTTAAAATTTTTTTTATTTCTCTGTTTCCTTGCATTTCGCACATTTTCCATAAAAGATTGAGGTATGCCCTTCGATCTCCCCGTCAAAACCAGTGCTTGCGATCAGGTTGATGTGTTCCAGGCTTTCCGGCTTTACTTCAAGGTCCTGAACACATCCGCATTTCATACAGAGAAAATGATAGTGGGGATTGGGATTGCCGTCAAACCGGTCACTGCTGCCGCATTGCGAGATTTTCATGATTTCTCCCTGATCCGCCAATAGATTGAGGTTCCGGTATACCGTACCCAGGCTGATATTCGGATATATATTACGAATATGCATATATATGGTATCTGCCGTAGGATGTTCCTTTGTCTGGGCAAGATACGTTTTTATCGATTCACGCTGTCGGCTGAATTTCGTCGTAGTCATTAA
>JAEWSD010000011.1 GCA_023398615.1 Bacillota bacterium | reverse complement strand
ATGGCAAAAAAGTATTCAATAGGAGTTGATTACGGTACGCAATCGGGCAGAGCCGTTCTGGTGGATGTATTAACGGGTGATATAGCAGCGCAGGCTGTGAAAGAGTATTCACATGGTGTAATGGACGAATATTTGCCGGATGGAAGCAGGCTGGGTCCCGATTGGGCATTGCAGCACCCCAAAGATTATCTGGATGTATTAAAGGTTACCATTCCTGCGGTGATAAATACGGCACGTATCAATAAGGAGGATGTTATTGGTCTGGCAATTGATTTTACAGCCTGTACCATGCTTCCGATTGATAAAGAAGGTAACCCGCTTTGCTTTCATGAGGAATTAAGGAGCGTACCGCATGCCTGGGTGAAACTCTGGAAGCATCACGCGGCACAGGCACAGGCCAACAGACTGAACAGAATAGCCGAAGAAAGAAAGGAAGTATTTCTGCCACGTTATGGAGGAAAGGTTTCATCTGAATGGATGATTCCAAAGATTATGCAGATTCTTGAGGAAGCACCTGAAATTTATGAGCAGACGGATCGTTTTATGGAAGCCACGGACTGGGTTACCATGATGCTGTGCGGCGAAGAAAAAAGAAACAGCTGTACTGCCGGCTATAAGGCACTTTGGCATAAACGGAGGGGCTATCCTTCAAAGGAATTCTTTAAGGCTTTGGATCCGCGGCTAGAGAATCTGGTGGAGGATAAGCTAAGTACAGACATCTATCCTTTGGGGCAAAAAGCCGGTGAGCTGACTGAAGAAATGGCGTATATCACAGGGCTTTGCCCGGGAACCGCAATTGGTATTGCAAATGTTGATGCCCATGTGGCCGTTCCGGCGGTAGGTATTACGGAAGCTGGAAAAATGCTTATGATAATCGGTACTTCTACATGCGATATTCTGCTTGGAACAGAAGAAAAGATTGTACCCGGTATGTGCGGCGTGGTTGAAGATGGGGTTATACCCGGTTTTTACGGTTATGAAGCAGGTCAATCCTGTGTAGGTGATCATTTTGAATGGCTGGTCGAACAAAGTACACCGAAATATGTATTTGAAGATGCGGAAAAAGCAGGAATCGGAATCCATCAATATCTGACGGAGCAGGCTTCCAGGTTAAAAGTTGGGGAGAGCGGCCTTCTTGCACTCGATTGGTGGAATGGAAACCGTTCCGTGTTAGTGGATGTAGATTTAACCGGTATGATTCTCGGAATGACATTAACGACCAGGCCGCATGAACTGTATCGTGCATTGATAGAGGCAACGGCGTACGGTAAGAATATGATAATTGAAACCTTTGAAGAAGCCGGTGTACCAATTAATGAGTTATACGCCTGCGGCGGCATCTCCTGGAAGAATAAGATGATGATGCAGATATATGCAGATGTAACCAATAAGCCGATTAAGATTTCTGCTTCCGACCAGACTCCGGCACTTGGTGCCGCCATGTTTGGTGCGGTGGCTGCCGGTAAGGTGAAAGGTGGTCATGATACTATTTTTGATGCCGCCAAAGTCATGAGCAAGGTCAAGGATGAAGTATTTACACCAATTCCGGATAACGTTGCGGCTTATAAAAAGCTCTATAATGAATACAGGAAGCTTCATGACTATTTTGGCCGTGGAGAGAACGATGTTATGAAGCGCTTAAAAGCTATTAAGGCAGAAGCCAGACAATAAACAATAAAGTTTACGGGTTGAAAGGTGGAAAAGTATGCTAGAAGAATTAAAAAGAGTGGTATTTGAAGCAAACATGGAGCTCCCCAGGAAAGGCCTGGTTACCTATACATGGGGAAATGTCAGCGGATTTGATACGGAAAGCGGGTATTTTGCCATAAAGCCAAGCGGTGTCGGATATGATACCATGAAGGCTGAAGATATGGTTATTATGGATCTGAAGGGAAATAGAATTGAAGGAAAATATAAGCCTTCTTCCGATACGCAGACGCATATGGAATTATATAAAAAGTATCCTGAAATCGGAGGAATCGTACATACCCATTCTACCTGGGCTACCTCCTGGGCACAGGCAGGAAGAGGGATACCGCTATATGGTACCACCCATGCGGACTACTTTTATGGTACCATTCCTTGTACCAGAAGTCTGACCACAGAAGAAGTGAATGGCGAGTATGAGAAGAATACCGGGTTGGTTATCATTGAAACGTTTGAAAAAAAGGGATTGAATCCCAGGCATACACCAGGAGTTCTGTGTACCAATCATGGACCCTTTGCATGGGGAAAGGATGCCTTCGAAGCAGTACATAATGCCGTAGTATTGGAAGAGGTAGCTAAGATGGCTGCATTTACGGAGCATATTGATAAAGAGGTTATGCCTGCTCCGCAGGTTATCGCCGATAAGCATTTTCTCAGAAAACACGGTGCCGGTGCTTATTATGGGCAAATACTGTAACATATAATAAATAAAAATTTTCTCCATAATATCTCCATGAATAAATAATAGAATAAAAAACGTAAATCATATATGATAAATATTTTACTTGCAAAATATACCCTAGTGGGGTATAGTATATGTATAAAAGAGAAAAGGAGAGATTATTATGATTACAATAAAAGTATTAAATGTAGAAGGAATGTCCTGCAGCCATTGTGAAAAGGCTGTAACGAATGCTTTGAATGAATTAAACGGAGTTTCGGATACAAAGGTTGATCTTAAGGGAAAGACGGCAACAGTCACATATGATACCGAACTTGTGACGGAGGCAGATATGAAAGAGGCCATTGAAGACGCGGGTTACGAGATAGTGTTGTGAAAAAAGGCATTTTCACACCTGGAAGAACCTTAAAATGAGCACGGAGGGTGCTTATCCCAAGCTTCTTCTCCTATTGGTTGTGTTGCCGTTTATCAGCGGCATGTTTGAAAGAGTAAAATAAAGGAGGATTCAGGATGCAAAAAGAAAGTCTTCAAATTATCGGCATGACCTGTGCAGCCTGTGCAAAAAGGATAGAACGGGTTACGCAGAAGTTAGACGGAGTATCCTCCTCAGTCGTTAACTTTTCTACCGAAAAGTTAACGATTGAGTTTGATGAAGGAAAGGTATCCGTTCCTGCCATAAAGGAATCAATCAAAAAGGCAGGGTATGATGTGGCCGAGCAGAGCAAGGAAAAAGAAATTATCATACCGATTCAGGGAATGACCTGTGCGGCATGTGCAAATAGAATTGAAAAAGTGGTATCCAGGCTGGACGGAGTAACAAGCGCTTCCGTTAATTTTGCCACCGAAAAGCTTACGGCAAAATACAATCCGGAAACGGTGCGGATATCGGAGATCAAGCAGACAATTGCCAAGGCGGGCTATAAGGCGCTGGAAATTGAGACAAAGGCAGCCGTGGATGAGGATAGGATAAGGAAACAAAAGGAGATTAAAACATTATGGACAAAGTTTATCGTATCCGTAGTTTTCTGTGTCCCCTTGCTGTATCTTGCTATGGGTTCCATGATCTGGTGGCTGCATTTCCCGATACCGTATTTTCTGGAGCCGATGCAGTACCCGTTAAATTTTGCCGTAGTATTAATTGTGTTAACCCTTCCGATTGTAATAGCAGGTCACAAATTTTACTCGGTTGGATTTAAGGCGATTCTAAGCAGAAGTCCGAATATGGATTCCCTGATTGCAATGGGGACATCTGCGGCTATCTTGTACAGTTTGTATTCAACCTACAGAATTTTTATGGGTGACTTTAAATATGTGGAGGATTTATATTTTGAAACTGCCGGTGTCATCATAACCTTAATACTGTTAGGCAAATCTCTTGAGGCAGTTTCGAAGGGAAAGACTTCGGAAGCGATCAAAAAGCTGATGGGACTGGCCCCCAAAACGGCGATTGTAATCCAGAACGGGAAAGAGGTTGAATTGCCGATTGACGAGGTGGAAGTCGGCGATATCATATTGGTAAAACCGGGCGATAAGATACCGGTGGACGGTATCGTACAGGAGGGTCATACTTCAATTGATGAGTCTATGCTTACCGGCGAGAGTATACCGATTGAAAAAAAGGAAGGCGATAAGGTATTCGCGGCAAGCATCAATAAGAACGGCTCCATTAAATTCCAGGCTACCAGGGTCGGCAGCGATACTGCGCTGGCACAGATTATTAAACTGGTGGAGGATGCACAGGGAACAAAAGCGCCCATTGCACAGATGGCGGATATCGTTTCAGGCTATTTTGTGCCGATCGTATTTGCAATCGCGCTGCTTTCCTCGCTGATATGGCTGATTAGCGGACAATCCGCAGTATTTTCGCTGACTATCTTTATTGCGGTGCTGGTAATAGCCTGCCCGTGTGCCCTTGGACTTGCAACGCCGACTGCGATTATGGTCGGGACCGGCAAGGGTGCGGAATACGGCATACTGATTAAAGGCGGTGCGGCTCTTGAATCCACACATAAGGTCAACACGATCGTATTTGACAAGACAGGTACGATAACGGAAGGTAAGCCGGAGGTAACAGATATCTTAACCTCAGGTGATATTACAAAGCAAAGGCTATTACAGATTGCCGCATCCGCCGAAAAAGGCTCCGAGCATCCGTTAGGTGAAGCAATCGTACGCGGTGCCGAGAAGGAAAACCTAAGTATTATGGGACTGGAAAGCTTTACGGCACTTCCGGGTTACGGTATTGAGGTATCGATTGAGGGTAAAAAGGTCCTTCTTGGGAACCGCAAATTAATGGCGGAGAGAGGAATATCCCTTTCCGTACTGGAAGAAGAATCCGACAGGCTTGCTTCTGAGGGCAAGACTCCTATGTATATCGCAACGGATAATAAACTGGACGGAATCATAGCCGTTGCGGATGTGGTTAAGGACAGCAGTGCAAAAGCGATCGAAAAGCTTCACAGGATGGGAATCGAAGTTGCCATGATTACGGGTGATAATAAGAGGACAGCGGAAGCGATTGCAAAACAGGTTGGAATTGACAGGGTTCTCGCAGAGGTGCTGCCGCAGGATAAGTCCAATGAAGTGAAAAAGCTGCAGGCGGAAGGCAGGAAGGTAGCAATGGTGGGCGACGGTATTAATGACGCTCCCGCACTGGTACAGGCGGATATCGGAATGGCGATCGGATCGGGAACCGATGTCGCAATTGAATCGGCGGATATCGTACTGATGAAGAGTGATTTGATGGATGTTCCTGCGGCAATTCAGTTAAGTAAAAGTACAATCCGTAATATAAAAGAAAACTTATTCTGGGCTTTTGGGTATAATATACTTGGTATTCCTGTAGCTGCAGGCCTGTTATATGCGTTCGGCGGGCCGTCGTTAAATCCTATCTTTGCGGCGGCGGCGATGTCATTAAGCTCCGTATCGGTATTAACAAACGCATTGAGACTGAAAACTTTTAAACCCCGATAAATAGGAAAAGAGGATCATATCAGATGAATAAAAAATTAAAGGCTATTGCACTGCTCTTAGTAACGGTGATATCCCTGTCTGCCTGCCAGCAGACGGATATTGTCGGTAATGTTGCCAAGTCTTCCTTTGCGGAGGTGGTTAAGGCGATACCGGACCAGGTTTCGGAGGATGAAATGAATGGCGGCTGGTCGCTTAATGCACCGGATAATTCGGCAAGATTTATCTGGAGCAAGGATTACAGTAAAAGCCCCATACATGACGTCATGATTGAGTTTGACGCGCAGCCGTTTATCAATGCGGGCCTGGATGTGAGTAAGCTTCCGGAAGGATTGGCTTTTGAAGATAAGATAATGCTTGGTACCAAACTTGGCAATGAGGAACTTAAATACAGCGGAGACGTCACTCCGGAAGCCTCATTTGACCAGCTTGTGAAGCTTTACAGAAAATCCGTCGGATACCATGAGGTTCTCGATCATTACGGTGTTGACCTGGGCGGCGGCAATAAATTCGAGTGGGCAAAGGATATGGGTAAGAATGACAAAGATATCGTATTTGTTGTGGATCCGCAGATCTTTATCGATGCAGGAGTGAATCCGGAGCAGGTGGAAGGCTGGGTATATGCTCCCGTTGAGATGCTGGACAAAAACGGCAAGCAGATCAGCGTTGATAAATTCCTGAAACCGTTTGATTTACAATAATCAGAAATGTTATCCGGAGGTGAAGATGAATGAATGACAATTGTTGTACCAACCAGGATACTGCAGGCAGCGGACAGAAAACTACGTATCGTTCCGCCAAACTCAAAAGTTCCCTGATTACGAGGTTGAACAGGGTGGAAGGTCAGATTCGTGGTATCAGAGGTATGGTTGAAAAGGACTGCTACTGTGACGATGTGTTGAATCAGATTGCTGCGGCATCCGCAGCCTTGAATGGTATCAGTAAACTGCTGCTGGAGAACCATATCAGAAACTGTGTCGTGGATAAAATCAAAGAGGATGAGAATGGTATTGTGGATGAACTGATCATTACGATCGATAAGATGTTGAAATAAGAGCTGCTATGCGGATACTTTAACGGAAATACGTTTTGGTATCCGCATTTTTATTGCTATCTTCATAAAATCTCCACAGTAATAAATTATTATATACACATTGAATGGATTTAAAAATGATATGGATACTGAAACTTTTGAAAGGAAGGAACTAAAATGCAGCATAATCGTTCAAACGGCAATAAGGTAAAATTAATCATTGCAGGAGGAATAGTGGCGGCAGTTGTGGCGGGGACATTGTTTATCAGCGGTATTAAAGGCAATAATTCGGGAAATGCAAATCAAAGCAGCAAGGCAGCGGCACAGATATCGGAAAACGGCGATCTTGTGATACCGGTTAAGGATATTACGGAGAAGGCAAACTTCTATGCATATAAATCGGAAGATGGTACTGAGCTTGAAGTACTGGCAGTCAAAGCTTCCGATGGGACAATACGGACCGCCTTCAATACCTGTCAGGTATGTTACAGCTCCGGAAAAGGTTACTACGAGATGAAAGGAGACATACTTGAGTGCCAGAACTGCGGGAATCGTTTTTCAGCAGACGATGTGGAGGTTACAAGAGGAGGATGTAATCCGGTGCCGATAACCGATGAGTATAAAACAGTCGATGAAGCAAATATAACGTTATCAAAGGATTTTCTTGAAAAAGCAAAGGTAATATTCGAAAATTGGAAATCATAAAGCCGGAGGCTAAAGCAATGGAGGATTAATATGGTGAAAAAGATATTGAAATTAAAAGGCCTATCCTGTACAGCCTGCGAAACAAAGATTGAGAATAAGCTAAAAAAGGCGGAAGGCGTGCTGGAGGCTGAAGTCAGTTATAAGACATCTTTGCTTAAGATCACTTATGACGAAACGATAATCACTTTGAAGGAAATCTCAAATATTATTGAAAAAATGGATTACGAAGTTGTCGGGGAAGATACCCAAACCGGCAGGAAGACGGAGAATTCAAACAGTACTCTAATTATTATCGGAATCATAATATTGGGAATCTATCTTATTATTAAAAATACAATAGGATTTAACTTTATTCCTGAGATAAACCCCGGTATGGGCTATGGAATCCTGTTAGTGGTCGGACTGTTATCCTCCCTTCACTGTGTGGCTATGTGCGGCGGCATCAACCTGTCACTTTGCGTATCATACAAGTATGACGGCAACGAAAACAACAGGCTGTCAAAGTTTATTCCAAGCCTTATGTATAATGCGGGCAGGGTAATTTCCTATACCGTCATAGGAGGTATCGTTGGTGCCCTGGGTTCCGTATTCCGCATATCTAATACGGGAAATGCTTTCATATCCATATTGGCCGGTACCTTTATGGTAATCATGGGTCTTAATATGTTAAATATATTCCCCTGGCTAAGAAGGCTGAACCCTCATATGCCGAGGGTATTTGCAAGGAAAATTCACAGCGGAAAAAGAAATAAAGGTCCGTTTGTAGTGGGTTTACTGAACGGCTTGATGCCATGCGGACCGCTTCAGGCCATGCAGTTGTATGCACTGGGAACGGGAAGCTTCCTTACGGGGGCATTATCCATGTTCATGTTCAGCCTTGGAACAGTTCCGCTTATGTTCCTCTTTGGGGCGTTAGGTTCGATGTTAAGCTCCAAATTTGCAAAGAACATGGTAAAAGCAAGTGCCGTGCTCGTTATTGTGTTAGGTTTTGTTATGGTTAACAGAGGTTTTGCTTTTACCGGCATTAGTATCAGTTCACCGCTTGCTGCGGCAAGTGCCGACAGCAAGGATGATTCGATTACCGCCGTAATAAACGGGGACGTACAGGAGATTACGACGACTCTGCAATCCGGAAGGTATACACCGATCACAGTAAAAGCGGGAATCCCTGTGAAATGGACGATACAAGCGGATGCTAAAAGCTTGAACGGCTGTAATAATGAAATTATTATTCCTAAATTCGGTATCCAGCAAAAGCTGAAGGCCGGAGAAAATGTAATTACGTTTACACCGGCCGAAACCGGCAAATATGGATACAGCTGCTGGATGGGAATGATACGGAGCAGTATCACGGTAGCTGCCGCACAGGATGGAGCCGGTACCGACAGCAGTAATTCTGCGCCGGCCGACAACCCTGCCGGTACGGATGAGGATGATTCCGATGTTGACAATACCGGACTTCCGGCCGGATGCTGCGGCTGATGCCAAAATAAAAGACTGCTGCAAAATTCATAATTATGGTGGATCAATTCATTACAGGTTCACAATAGTTATGAATTTTTGCAGCAGTCCTTTTTGATTATCGGTTATTTAATTTCTATATATTTTTTTTCTTCGATTCCGGCAGTATTTTTCTCTTTTGGGAAGATCAGTTTTAATACGCCGTTTTCAAAGGAAGCCTTGAAATCCTCTTCCTTAAGGCCGCTGCCCACGTAGAAGCTTCTCTTACAGCTGCCGCCGTAACGTTCCCTGCGGACATACTTGCCGTTTTCATCCTTTGATTCCTTGGTTTCATCCTTGCTGGCCGAGATAGTCAGATAGCCGTTTGAAAGGTCTGCATGAATATCCTTTTTATCGTATCCGGGCAATTCAATATCCAACTGATAGTTGTCTCCGAGATCCTGGACATCCGTGCTCATCCATTTGGCAGCCGGTATAGAGAAATTAAACGGCATGGAAAACACATCATCAAAAAAGTCATCTGTGAAATCGTGATTAAAAATTCTTGGCAGTAACATAAACATTCCTCCTTATCATAATATAAATGCATTGCCCTATATGTTCTATATGTAATATAACACGCATTGTTAGCACTGTCAATAGTAGAGTGCTAATTTCACAAAAATTTCACAAATAAAAAGATTAAATACCTGCCGGGAATATTTAAAGACGAGGTATTTAATCTCTTTCTTTCATTCTTACTGTCAGGGAATCCTGATTTCAGCTACTCGGATATATCCGGAACCTTATTCAGCGTATCCGGAATCTTGTCGATGATATCCTGTTTACAGGTAGCCGCCGTTAACATCAGCATTGTTTCCAGATGGGGAGTTGCATAGATTCCGGGCCAGTCATACTCATCATATTCTTTACGCTTGGGAAAGGCAAGGATTGGTTCCTTAAGGGAAAACCGGGCATTGATTCCGTTCGTATTGCCGCGTGCGTCCAGTCTAATCCAATGCTCTTCCACATATACGGCGTTATAGCAATGTACGCAGTACCCCAGGGAATCGTCGTTACTTAGTGTGAGGTGCTGGAAACACATACCGGCGGGTATCTCCTGGGAGCGCAGCAATGCCGCCAGGAGGTTTGCCTTTGCATGGCAGATTCCGGTTTTATATTTCAGCACGTCGGAGGCTTTCGCGGTAATGACCGTTGCATTAATGTCAAAGGAATGAGGTATCCGGTCGCGAACATATTCATAAGCGATTCTGGCCTTTTCAGCTGTCCGCGAGCTGTCGTTTGGTATACCCTCAAACAGTTCCTTTGCTTTTTTGACAATGATCGGTGATGTGAAATCAATATAGGGACCTTCCTCCAGAAATATTGATAAGTTCATCTTCTTCTCCATTCTTATGTAAGGCAATTTTCCACATTCTAACAGAAAACACCGAAAAATTCAAGCTGCAGTTTTTACCGGATATGTGACACAAGGCCGTATATTTGCTTAAGGTGTTGTTCTGCCGGTATAGTAGCTGAGCAGCCTGTAATAGCCCTGCGGGAATCCGCAGATCGGACATATCTCGGGAGCGCATACTCCAGTCAGGATGTTGCCGCAGCCTATGCAGATCCAGACGCCTTCCTGCTGTTTACAGAATAACTGGCCTGTTGCCAGATTATTCTCAAGTGTCTGCAGTTCCAGTACATGGTTCAGTTTGATATTGGCAATGCCGTTAAACAGGGAAGCGATATCGGTATACCCTTCCTCGTCCGCTACTCTCGAGAATTCCAGATAGATATTGTATTCCGCGTTTTCCTCATCCTGTATTGCTTCCCTCAGGTTTTCCTCTGTGCTAGTCTCTCCGCCTTTTATCAGCGTGCGCAATCTATGGGCTATAAATCTTTCATTTCTTGCTATGACATCAAATGCTTCCCCTATCTCTATAAGTACTTCATCCCGTGCCTGATTGCCAAACATTGTGTATTTAGTACTTGCTTGCAGTTCAAATTGATATGCGGTCTGCAGATTGGTAAAAGTTCTGCTTTGCTGAAAGTCCACATTGCCTCCTTTTCATAATAGTATGATAATTTTCATTTTTACATCATATGATTTGCCGATTTGATTTATGAGTATGCACTTTTTTATCTAAAGATATGACCGATAATGTTTTATATTTTGTTACTTAAAGGTTCGTTTTTGAACCAATCCCTATATTTTTTGACAGGTCTGTCCGATATATAAAATATGAATATTTAGGATTAGGATGTCAAAAGGCCATTCAAAGTATATATTTTATGAATACAGAGTATATATATTCAATTTTGCGTCGACCGGCCGAGAGTGCTGCTTATATTTTGTCAAGACTCTGGCCAAAAATCAGCCAGCTGGCTTGATTTTTGAGCCGACAGAGGCTTGTAAAAAATATAGTGCTCGAGGGTAAGGCAGCAAAATTGAACATCTATACGCTGATATTCATTCAGAATACTAAATTGGCCTTTTGGCACTCGAATCCTACAATGTAAGCTCCTTTTCTTCCCAGGGTACCGTCTCCCCGTCCAGCTCGAACAGGTAGCCAAGAATATTATCCTTCGCATAAACATAGTAAAATTGTTCCAGGGTAAATCCATATTTTTTATAAATGTTATAGCTTC
>JAEWSD010000171.1 GCA_023398615.1 Bacillota bacterium | reverse complement strand
TCCGCCGACGTACTGAAAGAATTTTCGGAATATATTAATAAAGGGATGCAAATCATTAACTCAAATAATTGATTAGAGTGTCAAAAGGCCAATTTAGTGTTCTTAATGAATACCATCATATATATATTTAATTTAGCTGCCTTACCCTCGGGCACTATATTTTTTACAAGCCTCTGTCGGCTCAAAATCAAGCTGATTAGCTTGATTTTTGGCCAGAGTCTTGACAAAATATAAACAGTGTCCTCGGCCGGTCGACGCAAAATTAAATATATATATGCTGTATTCATAAAAAATACTATGAATGACCTTTTAGCACTCTAATCTAAACTTTAAAAAATAGAGTTGACTAAATTTCTTATAAAGTATAAAATGGAAAAAATATTTTTATATAATAACGAAAGCAAAGGTGACAAAAATGAGTTTTATTTTCGACAAAAAGGTTATCTCTCCGGCCGAATTACTCCGTGAGTTTCCGCTTCCCGAAAAAGATGCCTTAACCAAGAAAAAACGGGACGAAAAGATAAAACAGGTAATTACGGGTGATTCCGATAAATTCCTGGTTATCATAGGCCCCTGTTCGGCAGATAATGAAGATTCCGTCTGCGATTACATCAACAGACTTGCCAGGATACAGGATAAGGTTTCCGATAAAATTATCCTTATTCCGCGAATCTATACCAACAAGCCAAGAACGACCGGGGAGGGCTACAAAGGAATCGTACACCAGCCGGACCCTGAAAAGGAACCCGACCTGCAGGAAGGGCTGATTGCAATGAGGAAAATGCATCTGAGGGCGATTGCCGAAACCGGACTGACTGCAGCGGATGAAATGCTGTACCCGGAGAACTGGCCGTATGTGGAGGATATCCTGTCCTATGTCGCGGTCGGCGCACGTTCCGTAGAGGACCAGCAGCACCGGCTAACTATCAGCGGCATGGATTGCCCTGCCGGCATGAAGAATCCAACCAGCGGTGATTTCTCCGTAATGTTAAACTCCTGTGTTGCCGCACAGGCCAGTCATACTTTTCTTTACCGTTCCTATGAAGTCCATACGACAGGCAACCCATTGGCTCATGCTATACTGAGGGGTGCGGTGAATAAACACGGACAGTGTATCACGAACTATCATTATGAGGACTTAGTCCGCCTTCTTGATATGTATAACCAGCGGGATTTGGTAAATCCGGCGGTAATTATCGATTCCAATCATGCCAATTCCAATAAGGTATATTCCGAACAGCCGAGAATCGTCCGGGAAGTGCTGCACAGCCGCATGGTAAATCCCGACCTTAAAAATCTGGTAAAAGGTGTTATGATTGAAAGCTATATAGAGCCCGGAAGCCAGAAGATAAATGAACATATCTACGGAAAATCAATCACGGATCCCTGCCTGGGCTGGGAGGAATCTGAGAAGCTGATCTATTCCATTGCCGAGCATCTCTAGTGCTCTGTAACTCATTATTAATATGACACATAAAAAGACGGATATAAAGCCAATATTGCTTTGTATCCGTTTTAATCTTTGACTGTCACGCCCTGGGGTGCGTATTCTCGTAAACATCCCGTATCTTTCCCTTTTTAGCCTGAAGGTATACCTGTGTACTGGTTACATCGGAATATCCCAGCAATTCCTGGACACTGCGTATGTCCGCCCCGTTTTCCATCATATGTACCGCGAACGAATGTCTTAATACCTGGGGTGTAATCTCCGCCTCAATTCCTGCAGATCTGCCGTAGCTTTTTATGATCTTCCAGAATCCCTGCCTGCTCATTGGTTCACCGGAAAGGTTTGTAAAGCAGATATTCGAATCGATCCTGCCAAGCAGCTCGGCTCTCACCTTCTGGAAATATGCCTCTAAGGCCTGCTTTGCCTTATTCCCGAACGGTATAATACGTTCCTTGTTCGAACTGTTGCATCTTATGTATTTGTTTTTCAGATTAATATCCTCGTAATTGACCGATATCAGTTCGGAAACCCTGAGTCCGGTCGCATAAAGCAGCTCCAGCATGGCCCTGTCCCGAATTCCCTTCCTGCTTTCTTTATCCGGTTGTTCCAACAAACCGTTCACCTGGTCCGGGGTTAACGTGTGAGGCAGCTTCTTCTCCACCTTGGGAGCCTTTATCCGCTCGGAAGGATCTCCATGAAGCTTTCCCTTCCTGATCAGGAAAAAAATAAATGCTTTCATGGAGGCAATATTTCGCGAAACGGTTGCAGGTGACATTCCTTCCCTTTCCATAGCCAGGATATAGGAATTAAGGCTTGTCTCACTGACCCGTTCAATTTCAGAAATATTCTGCTGCTCAAGATGTCTTATTAATTTAGTCAAATCATTCCGATAGGACGATATCGTATTGGCGGACGCCTTCTTTACATCGGCCATATACGCTAAGAAATCCTGTAATGCAATGTTCATGCAATCTCATTCCCCTTTGTTATACATCATAGTCTCATTATAATTTGAACCGATGATAATTGCAAACTCTATTTCACATTTTCAATTAGGAAATTCCTATCAGAAAAGCCGCAGAATCCTCCTTAAAATGAAGGAACCGGGATAGGTCTCAAGAAATCCGCCTAAGGTTAACGCCGCACCGAGAATCAGTATAAAGATAAGCTGTTTTGCAATCCTTTCCGTTCTGCCCCTCTTGCTCATCTTCGTATCATAATACATGCTGCGGCACAGCCAGTAGCCGCTCCGTAAAGTCAGCAAGGCCACGGGAATATAAATGATGTAGTGCGGAAAGGTATAGCCTATGATAAGCAACACCCCCTTAATGCCGTACCTCATCAGGATGACCGCCAGGAAGAAGCCGCTTTGAAACCCGCCGTACCAGATCGAAAGCGCCATATAAGGAATACCGAGAGCCGTCGCACTGAGTATCCAGAACAATATGTAGATACGCAGGTTCTTCCACATCACGTACTGGAACAAAACCGAATAATCTATGGAAGCATCTTTTATCTTATTAAAATAATCCGTATTTAAGACATCGATCTGGTTCCAGTAAAACCCCTTAAACAGTTTGGCAAACAGGATACCCAGCAGGATTCCCAGCACAAGTACAAGTAATCCTGCTTTTACTTCTCCGAGCTTTCTTAATTGTAATCTTATAGACTGCATAGTGATACCTCCTATCACTAACATATGATTCGGAGATAAAAATAATGCCGGCATCCTTCGATACCGGCATTGATTCATATTCTATAATCCTTGTTTTACAATCCGAGCTTTGTTTTATATGCCAGGATGGCCGAAATGGTTTTTGCATCCTCTATAACACCATCCAGAATAAACTGCACCAACTGTTCCAGGGGGTACTTTTCGATCGTCACATACTCGTCCTCATCCAGCTTCTGCCTGGAAGGCATTAAATCATCCGTGTAATAAATTCCAATCTTTTCATTGCAAAAGGCAACCGTGGTATATAAGTCAATAAGATGCTCCGCCTGTTCCGAACGGTAACCCGTCTCCTCCTCTAATTCCCTCAAGGCACAGGTTTTCATATCCTCTCCCGGATTCAGTCCTCCTGCCGGAATCTCCAAAGTGCTCCTGTCTATCGCATTCCGGTACTGCCTGACCATAACGATACTGCCGTCCTTATCCACGGGTATGATTGCAGCGGCACCTTTATGACGGATAAAGTCCCACTGTGCGGTCTTTCCGTCCGGCAATTGCACCGTATCCTTATACAGGTCGATGATATGACCCTGATGTACCGGTTCCCGTTTTATCCTTTTAATATCATCCATCATAACTCCATTCCATACTTATATAATAATTTAAACTAATAGGCATTTGCGAAACTCTTAATTGTGTCTGTGATTGTTCCAATGTGTGTTTCGTCTGTCGTTACTGTTTGCTGAAATGGTTTGAACGTCACATACGAATGTATTTATTGTATGTGTAAGTCAAACATTTTCAGCAAATTGTAGAGGCAGCCGAAACACACAGGAACATCAGCAGACACAAAAAGAAGTTTCACAAATGCCTACTTAAAACTATTTCTGAAAGGATACCGCTTTTAAGTAGCAGGCATCCGTAGCCTTCATGACGGCATTACGAAAACCATGCTCTTCCAAAGCCGCAACTGCCGCTATGGTAGTACCTCCGGGTGAACACACCTGGTCTTTCAGCTTTCCGGGATGTTCCTTCGTCTCCAGTACCATTTTTGCGGCACCGAGCACAGTTTGCGCGGCCAGGGTATATGCCTTATCCCTCGGGATGCCATACTTCACTACACTATCGGCCAAAGCCTCGATAAACATGTATACATAGGCAGGTGAACTTCCGTTCGCACATACCACCGCATTCATGAGACGTTCCTCAAAGACTTCATACTTGCCGAAGGAAGAAAAGAAAGCATCCACCGTAGTTCTTTCCTCTTCGTCAAAGGCATCCGAGGAAAAGCAGAGCCCGGACATACCTTCCCCTACCATTGCAGGCGTATTCGGCATGGCACGAACCACTCTTGCGTCAAAGCCCAGCTGTTCCTTTACCTCTTCGGTAGATATTCCCGGTGCAATGGAGATTACAATATGCCCGGCGTTAATGTGCCCCTTAATATCTTCGAAGACATTTTTATAGTATTGCGGTTTGATTGCCAGAACAACATACTTGGCGGAATCGGCAACAGAGATATTATCCTCGCAATAGTCAAGACCCGTTTCCTGCCTTACAAATCGGCATCTTTCCTTGCTTGCATCCGTATATATAACACGATCCGGGCCAAAAGCTCTTAATGCTCCGCACAGCATCGGATATCCCATATTACCGGCTCCAATGAATCCTATCACAGCCATATTATCCTCCTGTTATCTGTTTTTACCGGAAGTTTCCGGCAATAAACCTATTTTATAACGATTTTACAAAGTTTTCAATACGATCCATGCCTTTTTTTATCTGTTCGATCGAAATCGCATAGGATAAACGGACATGATCCTCAAAACCGAAATCCCCGCAGGGAACTACGGCAACCATAAAATCATTCAGAAGAATCTCGGCAAGCCTTCCGGTCGTATTAATCTTTTCCTCTTTATATTCCTTGTCCAGGGCGGCACCGACATCCATGAACACATAGAATGCTCCCTGTGGGGTCACGGCATCAAGAAGAGGCATTGCCGCAATCCTTTCCATCATATATTCCCTTCTGATGTCGAATTCCTTATTCATGGCAAAAACCGTTTCCTGAGGTCCGGTTAAAGCCTCCAATGCAGCCTTTTGCGCAATAGAATTCGGATTCGAGGTCTGATGGCTTTGTACGCTGCCCATAAGCTTGGCAATTTCAACGGAAGAACCGGTATATCCGATCCTCCAACCGGTCATCGCATAGCTTTTTGCCAGGCCGTTGCAGGTTATGGTTCTTTTATAAATCTCATCATTTAACGAGGCAATACTGACATGCTCATTATCCCCGTATACCAGATTCTCATAAATCTCATCGGATACCACATAGATATCTTTTTCAACAGCAACCTCTGCGATTGCTTCCAATTCTGCTTTGGTATATATCATACCGGTCGGATTGCTCGGCGAATTAAGGATTAAAGCTTTCGTCTTATCGGTACAGGCTGCCGCAATCTGTCCGGCCGTGACTTTATAATTCTGCCCCTTATCCGCCCGGATATATACCGGCACCCCGTCCGACAGCTTTACAATCTCCGGATAGCTCAGCCAGTAAGGTGCCGGTATAATTACCTCATCTCCCGGATTAAGGATTGCTTCAAATATATTTGTTAAGGAATGTTTTCCTCCATTACTGATTACAATTTGATTCGGATTATAGTGCAGCTTGTTAAATTCAGCAAACTTTCTGCAAACGGCTTCTTTCAATTCCAGAGTTCCTGATGCCGGAGTATACTTCGTAAATCCGCTATGTATCGCCTTTATCGCCGCATCGTTAATATTGTCCGGTGTGTTAAAATCCGGTTCCCCCGCACCGAAACCAACCACATCCAAACCCTGCGCTTTCAGTTCTTTTGCTCTCGCCGTTATAGCAAGCGTTGAGGAAGGCTTTACTGCCTGAGCCTTCTTTGATAGTGCCAATGACATAGTTATCCTCCTTATTATGCGTTCCAATGGAATGCGTTAATTCATATATATTATTATAATGTCAGGCTGAATCATTGTATACATTTATACACAAGTTCAAAGTTTTCCTTTACATTTTATAATAATAACCATTAGAATGCAAGAAAAATTTCTAGAATTATTTCGGTGTACCATTCTAGTGACGGTTGGCAGGAGGGTAACAGCCGAAACATGCAACTATATTTGTGCATTATTGCCAATTTGTATCGATTTTTTTTGTAAGGATTGCATAAAATACTAATTGCTAAAATTGGGGAAATAAGTTATAATCAGATTATAAAAGGAAGGAAGGTGATATTTATGAAAAGCAAAACTATAGTATTTAAATCTGTCAATGATCTTTATTCTTTTAATAAAGAAGCAACCAAATGTAAAACAAATATCAGGGTAAGAACGAAAAGCGGTACATTTGATTTTGATGCAAAGACATTACTTGGCTTATTCTTCGCACTGAATCTGCCTCAGTTAGATGTTTATTATGAGGATAGCGAAAAAGAATTTGATGAATTTCTGAACGGCCTGGAGGCTTCAAACTAAAAATAACTTCCATATCCTTTCCTTTACAGGCCGGATCATATCACTGTTTGTTTAAAAGCTGATGCAGTTTCATGTGCATCAGCTCTAATTTTTTATTTCATAGGAAGCGCCGCTTTATTGATTTGGCAGAATGATCAGGAATTCCGTGCCGATCCCGATCAGGCTGTTAACGGTAATGGTTCCGCCGTGTGCTTCAATAATATTTTTCGTTATGGTCAAGCCGACTCCCATGCCGCCCGTCTTGCTGTTTCTGGATTTGTCGGCCCGGTAAAAGCGTTCAAAAATATGTTCAAGATCCGAAGCTTCGATTCCTATTCCGTTATCTTTTACCCTGATTTCAACCGAATTCCGGACGTCATTCAGTTCGATCGAGATTCTGCCGCCGGGCTGTGTATACTTAATGGCATTGGATATAAGGTTGTTAAAGACCTGGCTCATCTTATCCTCGTCGGCATAGACCTGTGTCTTTTTTTCCGTAAAGCAAAAGGAAAGATCCTTTGTTATAAGCTCCTTTTCAAAATTGTTCATCAGTCTCGCGATCAGCTTTGAAAGATCAAACTCTTTTCTGTAAAGCACCGCATTCTCATTTTCTAATCCGGACAATACGTCGATACGGCCGATCAGCCTCTTAATCCGTATGATCTCTTCATAACAGCTCGTAAGCCTTTCCTTGTCCATCGGCCAGATACCGTCAATCATGGCTTCCATATGCCCCTGTACGGAGGTAATCGGCGTCCTGAGTTCATGGGCAACATCCTGAGTAAGCTGCTTCCTGAGTTCATCCTTGTTCTTTAAAGCATCCGACAGATTGTTAATTGTTTCGCTTAAGATCGCGATCTCCTTCATACCGGAATCCCCGGTAAGCCTTTCCCTGTACTTCCCTTCCGACAGCTGCAGCGCCTTTTTTGCTATTTTATCCAACGGTTCGCTGATCCTGTAGGACATAAAGATGCCCAGGATAAACGCTGCCGCCAGGGCACAGGCGCCAATAATCAGGAATACCCGGTTTAACGCCTCAATAAAATTCAATTCCTCGTCGTTAAAATAATACGGCCCGATAAAGCCCGTTGTGACCGAACCCACTTTTTGTCCGGCAACCGTGACCGGGTAATTCTTTTCTTCGTAATCACCCTTCCAGTTCCCTGAATAGCTGTACATGTTGGCTTTCATGTTCATGATCATATCCTGGCACAACCCGTTGTTATGCTCATATGCAGACCAGATCTTACGATTATCGGCATCAAATACCTCGATGATCATGCCCTTTTCCAGGGAATTCATTCCGAGAATGGACAGATAGCCGGTATCAAATTTGTTATCTTCTTCATATTTTAAGCGGATGGATTTTATGATTTCATCCGTCTGCTTTTCCTGTTTATTCATGACATAGGAGGTAAACCTGTCCCTGATGTTTATGTTCGCTGCAAAGCTGATAAGACCTACAACAATAAATACGATCAGCATATAGGACAAAGTAAGCTTACTCCTCAAGGAACTATGCAATTTAAACACCTCCGAACTTGTATCCGATACCGCGGACAGTCAGGATATAAAGACTTTCCTTTGGGTTGTCTTCAATCTTGGCACGCAGGTTCTTGATATGGGAATCTATGGTTCTGTCAAATCCCAGAAAATCACCGTCAAAGGCAACCGATATCAGTTCTTCCCTCGTAAACACCTTCTGCGGCCGTTTTGCCAATGTTACTAGTATTTTGAATTCGCTCGGAGTAAGACAGGTCGTCTCCCCTTTTTTCATAACCGTATAATCGGCAAGATTAATAACAAGGTCTCCGTTGTGATAGCGTAAAACATCCTTATTGCCTTCCTCCTTCGGTATTCTCCGGAAGACTGCATTGACTCGCGCTACCATTTCCCTCGGGCTGAAGGGTTTGGTAATGTAATCGTCCGCACCAATATTTAAGCCGTTTAAAATATTTTCTTCGCTCGTTTTGGCGGTCAGCATAATGATGGGCACATTTGATTTTCTTCTGATTTCCCTGCATATCTGCTCTCCTGATATATCCGGAAGCATCAGATCCAGCAAGATCAGGTCAATCTTGTTATCTGCAAAAAGCTTCAGCGCATCCCTGCCGGACAAAGCTTTATATACCTCATAGCCGCTGTTTTTAAGATAGGATTCTATAAATTCAACTATTTTTTCTTCGTCCTCTACTACAAGTACCTTCCTGAACATATCGTTCCTCCTTACGCATACTCTTTTGCATAATTATAAATTCCATCCTTAGGATACCCATCAAAAAATCCTGTATTATTATTTGATTGCCTCATTTAAATTATCACATTATATTAAATTACCATATTATATCACAGTATTATGAATTTTATATGGATAATACTGTTACACTTTATGAAATAAAAAAGAACAGGACGAACTTCCCTATACGATAAAAAAGATGGCTGAAATCCAAATCTTAAAGATTCGGTATTTCAACCATCTCAATTTTCTGTTTTAATTATTTTGCGTAATCGGTAACTCTGGATTCCCTGATTACATTTACTTTGATCTGTCCCGGATATTCCAATTCGGATTCAATCTGTTTCGATACGTCACGTGCAAGCAATACCATATCATCATCATTTACCTGTTCCGGTATTACCATGACACGTACCTCCCTGCCAGCCTGTATAGCAAATGACTTATCTACCCCTTTAAAGCTGTTGGTGATATCTTCTAACTGTTTTAATCTGTTCGTATATGTTTCTAATGTTTCTCTTCTTGCACCGGGTCTTGCAGCAGAGATCGTATCCGCTGCCTGAACAATACAAGCAATTAATGACTCAGGTTCAACATCACCATGATGTGACTCGACTGCATTAATCACAATTGGAGATTCCTTGTACTTCCTGCATAAATCAACTCCAATCTGAATATGTGAACCTTCCATCTCGTGGTCAACAGACTTACCAATATCATGCAGTAAACCAGCTCTCTTAGCAATTCTTACATCAACACCGATTTCTCCGGCAAGTAAGCCGGATAAATGAGCAACCTCGATAGAATGCTTCAAGGCGTTTTGTCCATAACTGGTCCTGAACTTCATCTTACCGAGTAAACGGATAAGCTCAGGATGGATTCCATGAACTCCAACTTCAAGTGTTGCCGCCTCGCCTTCTTCTCGAATCATGACTTCAACTTCTTTTTGTGCCTTTTCAACCATTTCTTCAATTCTTGCCGGATGAATACGTCCATCGACAATTAATTTCTCAAGAGCTATTCTTGCCACTTCTCTTCTGATAGGATCAAAGCCGGACAGTATAACTGCTTCCGGTGTGTCATCAATAATTAAATCTACACCCGTCAAGGTTTCAAGCGTACGTATATTACGTCCTTCCCTGCCTATAATCCTGCCCTTCATCTCATCATTAGGAAGCTGAACAACAGAAATAGTTGTCTCAGCAACATGATCTGCAGCACATTTTTGAATTGCTGTAACTACATAATCCTTAGCCTTTTTGCCGGCTTCTTCCTTTGCCCTGCTGTCAAGCTCTTTTACTAACATTGCGGTTTCATGTTTAACTTCGTCTTCAACAGTTTTTAAAAGATATTCTTTCGCTTGTTCGGAGGTAAGACCAGAAATCTTTTCCAACTCCTGTAACTGCCTGCTGTGAAGCTCTTCCGCTTCCGACCTGATCCTGTCAAGTTCAGCTTCCTTTACAGTAAGTTTAGATTCTTTCTTTTCAAGTGCTTCCGTCTTCCTATCTAAAGTTTCTTCCTTAGTAAGGACACGTTTTTCATAACGTTGCAATTCTGCTCTTCTTTCCTTAGTTTCCTTCTCAAGCTCATTCTTCGTCTTTAATGACTCTTCCTTTGCTTCGAGCAAGGCTTCTCTCTTCTTAGTTTCAGCTGTCTTTAAAGCTTCATCTATGATTTCTCTTGCTTTTTCTTCTGCAGAACCTATCTTTGCCTCAACGACCTTAATACGATAGGTTGTAGCAATTTTCCAAACAAGAAGAGCAACTATTACCAAGGTAACTAAAATAGCAACTACTATTTTTAGTTCTTGCACAGGAGCACCTCCTTATTTAATTTTCATTGTACAAGATATACAACACTTAAATTCTATACTGTTTTTATGAGAATGTCAAGTATAGTTACTAAATTTTTATGCATTATGTCTGAATTTATATAAATTTGTCGTCATATTACAGAAAATTTATACCAATTCACCAATATAATAAAAGCCTTTACATTCCAGTAGCTTCACGTCAAGGATAGACCCGATCATAGTTTTATCTCCCGGGAAATGTACCAGAATATTATTGCTTAACCTTCCCGTTATCAGTGCATTGTTCTGCTCGTTAACCTCTTCCGCCAGTACGCTTTGGACACTTCCTTCCGCCTTCCTGGTCAGTTCGGCGGAAATATCCTGTATCTCCTTTAACAGCCGGTTAAACCGCTCTTTCGCTTCCGGTTCCTTAACCTGTTCCTCCATTGCCGCGGCAGGTGTGCCGGTACGCTTCGAATACAGGAAGGTATAGGCGCTGTCGTATCTCACCTTCCTTACGATATCCAGAGTTTCTTGAAAATCCTCCTCTGTTTCCCCCGGAAACCCTACGATAATATCCGTCGTCAGGGAAATATCCGGCATGGCAGCCTTAATGCGATCCACTAAAGCCAGATAATCCTCCTTGGTATACCTGCGGTTCATGGCACGCAGCAATTTCGTGCTTCCCGACTGGACCGGCAAATGAAGATGGCTGCAGATTTTTTTGGAATTCTTCATTACTTCGATTAAGGAATCCGACAGGTCCTTGGGATGTGAGGTCATAAAACGGATTCGTTTTAACCCTTCAATCTTCTCAATCTGTAACAGCAAATCGGAAAAGGTAACGTTCTGTTCAAGATTCTTACCGTAAGAATTCACGTTTTGCCCAAGGAGCATTACCTCTACCACACCGTCCGCCACAAGATTCCTTATCTCTCTTAAGATATCTTCCGGATTCCGGCTGCGTTCCCTTCCTCTGACATACGGTACGATACAGTAGCTGCAAAAATTATTGCAGCCGTACATTATATTGACACCGGCCTTGAATTTATACTTTCTTTCACTCGGAAGATCCTCCACGATCAGGTTGGTATCCTTCCAGATATCGATAACCATCCGGTTGGAATGGAGCCTTGAACAGATCAGCTCCGCCAGTTTGAATATGTTATGCGTGCCGAATATAATGTCTACAAAACGATAGCTTTTTTTTATTTTCTCAACCTCTGCGGTCTCCTGCATCATACATCCGCATATGGCAATCAGCATTCCGGGATTCTTCCTTTTCAGGTTCTTCAAGAATCCCAATCTGCCATATACCCGCGTATTCGCATTTTC